>CAIRHD010000560.1 GCA_903878265.1 uncultured Bacteroidales bacterium
AAGAGAACTATGTGCATAATTAGTATTTTTCGGATCGCTGTCCTCCTGGGTATCGTCGAGTACGATGACCCTCACGGGGAGGTCCGCTTTTGGTTCGAATGTGTAACAGGCGAATCCCGTGGTAACGTTGCTTTGGCTGAAACCATGGCCTGCCGGGCTCGACGAGGTATTGAAAAATTCGCTGATCCATTGGTCTCTCAATAATGAGCGGCGGTTCGGATCAGCTGCAAGCACCTGGGGAGGAGTTTGGAATAATGAGGCAGCACCTGCACCGATCACTTCACCCAAAAGTGTCCTTCCGTCAATGGAGCCAAGGTAGTAACCCCTGGCATCCAGGTCGCCGATTTGCGGATCGGCCTGGTTAACGATATCCAGCCCGGTATAATTCCCCCGGATGTAATCATTTGCGGCGTAAGCACCCATCCAGAAATGATCATGGTTGCCCAGTGTCTGATACCAGGGAATTGCCTTGTCAAGCCCTTCGGCCTGGTATTCGTCCTGGTAATCATTATTCGGTCCGGGGATCGGATCATCCTTGATCCCGGAATCGGGGTTGATGCGCTTGCCGTCAAGTACATCGATGAACCATCTTAATTCGTTGTATTGGGTATTGTTGCAATCATCGCCAAGGGAAATGCCAAAATCAAACTTTTTTTCTTTGTTAAGTACATTGATCGTCTTCACTGCAGCGTTAAGAACCTGAGTTGTCAATAGCATGGCTCCCGAATAGCATGAAAGATTGACGTTTTTGTATCCGGAAAAAATGGCCTGGGTAGGTGTTTCCTTGTCGGAAAGATGAATGTCGGACATGGTAAAGAACCTCAACAGGTCTGCCGCTTTTGTAACCGATTGACTGGAATATCCTTTCGGCATGATGTCCAGCCTTTTTTGACAGGGAACTCCGGGGCCATATTCCCAGCCGCCATACCCGTATAGATTGTATTTCGAAATCTCATAAGCATAGATCGGTGGAGGGAAAGTAGTAATGGTATTGGGGATTATTGTTCTTTCCAATGTTGTATAAGCACCGGAACCTGCAGGATCCACAGGGCTGTCATCTTTCCTGCAGCCAAAGTTAAACAGCATAAAAATGCCGGTTACTATCAAAGGGTAAATCCAACTTCTTTTTTTTGTTTTCATACTATTTATTATTATTCAGGATAAAATTATTTAATTGTTTTTGTTTAGTTTGTTTTATTCTAGGCGGTTATTGCCTTGGGCGTTTTCTTCATCCAGGACATCAGTATGATCATGATTAAGCTGATTACGATTCCCAAAGAGAAAGCCAAAATAAACCCTTCATGCAACAATCTGGCTTCAACGCCTGAATTTCCGAGAGAGTTCCCATTCAGAGAAACAGATGCAGGAATAAATTCCGATAGCGCAGTCTCGAACACCACTACGCCGAGAACAAGTCCCAGGCTACGCAAAAGCCCTGTCATACTTCCAGTTACCCCATTCATATCGGGCGGAACACTTGCCAGCATAAGCGTGATATTCGGTGATTTGTTGAGACCTTGAGAAATGCTGAATATAACAAGTGCTATAATCACCCACCATAAGGGTTCGCCAAAATCCGTAATGAATAACATTACAAAAGCTAACAACCCAAGAAAGACCCCTGCCAAAATGATATTACGGTGTCCCCTGCGGTCACCGAGCCGCCCCGCAAAAGGTCCCAGAAACTGACCAAAAGCGATTATGCTCAGTATGGCGCCAATGATATTGGCTTTAAGTCCATTGACGTGCGTAAGAAAAAACGGCATAAGGAAAAGTACACCACCAAACACCATCATCGAGAGGCAGAAATTAAGGGAGGTAAAAATTGTGTCGCGATTGGCAAAGAGCTTTAAGTCAATGATCGGGTAATCTATTTTTAGCTCTCTCCGGATAAATAGCCACGCAAGGATCAAGCTCCCTACAAGGGCAGAGATAATAGGTAGCGATGTCCATCCATATTCAAATCCCTGATTCACGGCAAAGATGAGCAACAGCAGGAATGCGGTCTGGTAGAATGCTCCCAGTAAATCAAAGCGTCTATCCTGCGCTGGTGGATGATGCCTGGGTAGAAAGAAAAATCCGGCAGCTATAGCTACAATGCCCAGTGGCACGTTGATGAAGAAGATATATCGCCATCCAAAGTAATTGGCAATAAAACCACCAACTGTAGGATCCAGAGATACACCCAAAGCTGCGGTCATCGTTATAAAACCAATCGCCTGTCCCTTCTTCGCTGCAGAAGTATGCAGAGTAGCTAATGCAACCATCACCGAAATAATCATTGCTCCACCAATGCCCTGTAAGGAACGCATAATTATAAGTTGCCATGAGTTGGATGTTGTACCACAGTAGAAGGAACTTATGGTGAACAGTACAAAACCAATTAAAAGCACCCTGCGACCACCAAAAATATCGCCAATTTTGCCGAAAACCATAAGTGGTGCAGTCTCAAACAACAGGTAGGCCAGGACAATTAACGATGCATGACTGGGCGAGAGGTTCATCTCCCCCGCGATTGTTGGCAGACACACAACGATGGCCGTAGCGTCTAAGTTTGTCATTATGGCACCGAAACATACTACTGCCATAACTATCCAATATCGCCGTTTATCTGTAATTATATACTTGTCCATCTGTTTTAAATATTATTTTTCTTACTGGCATTATTCCTTATTGCAGAGCATAAAGTTAAAAGGTAACTTATGCAATCCATCTTAGGAATAATTATTTCGAGCCTTTCATCACGCCATATTTTTCACCCATAAGTATATGCTTATAAGATTGGCCTATAAGCCCTCCTGCTGGCTCCAGAACAAATCCGGCTTTCGGTTGAAAAAGCATTACAATATCGGAACCTCCGAACAGGAAGCAACCCATCATATCCCCTTTCTTTACGACGGTGCCAACATGAATACTAGCTTCAAATTTTACCGAACATATTTGCGACATGCCTATGGGAAGTATGGCCACCAAACCAAAATCCTTGGTATCAATAATTATACAGCCCCTTGTTTCAATAGCTTGCCAACTGGGAACTGTACAATCTAACATATATCTTGGAATTGACGGATCCCAGGTGATAATACCACCAACTGCATCCTGTTCGGCAATGTTTCTCACTTCCTTTATTGTTCCGCTTACCGGAAAATGGAAACGATGATAATCCTGAACATCAAGAAAAGTATGCGTCATTATTCCGTTGGCAAATTCATTTTTGTATTGACTGTCGTCTCCGATTAATGTTACAATGGATGTTAATGTTCCGGATTTAATGGCTACTCCTTTCTTCAGAGCTATATTCGAATTGGCATCTATCTGCCACACACCCTGCGGCATAGCATCTGCCGGCGAAACAACAATTGTGCTGTCGGTAAGGGCGGTTATAGGCCGTTGATCCGGTGACTTAAGATATCTGGCAAAAAACTGATTAAATGTTTTCCAGTTAGAAGGATCTTCATACCAACCGGCTTCGAGTCCAAATTTACTATCAGTCAGTGCCATTTGATAATATTCATCTTTCCACGAAGCCGGTGTATCCAGGTACAAGCCCCATGCTTTAATGAAACTTACCAGCCAATCGTTGTAAGGTGATACATATTGAATAGAGTTATGATACAAGCCCTTACCTTCAAGTTCTGCCAGCGGCTGGTCATTTGCAAAATAGAAATAGTCTAAACTCTGATCTATTTTATCATACAACGAAGTGTAAGGCGTGGTTGGAAGAATGCTCCATGGCATACAGGTTTCTGCCCAAGTAACAAATTCATAGTATTCATCGAGTGTCTGGGCCGGATTTGTATTTTTATCCGGATTCACCACCTTCGCCTGAGCTATAGATTTGATTAACATTGATTTAATGTCCGGATTGTTTTCAACAATAGTGATAAGCTCTAAAGTTTTCGGTCCATAATTTGGTTTTGCGGTTGTATCATCGCGTTTACAGGATATCTGAACTGCTGTAACGACCAATAAACAGAGAATGATTAAACGGTTTATCTTTTTCATTGCTTTTGATTTAATTTATTGATTACTTATTTTTGATTATTTGGTTAAGAAATTATTAGCCCGATTAGCCGCATTTTGTCTTAGGTTGTACTAATAGAAAGGTATATCAATTGTATGATAAATACCATAAGGACATCCATCGAGTGAATCTAATTCACCAGCGGTAGAGCAAATCAACTCTCCTTTAGCAATATCTACGCGAGCATCACCATATTGAGGTACCACTGTGTTGCCAAAATAATTTCGTTAATAGCGTAATGAATCTTCTGCCATTTTATTCACAACTTCGTCTTTGAAATTGTAAAGTTTTACAAATGTTTGAGAAGACGCATCATTGCTTTGTGGTGTTATAACTACAAAATGCATTGTGGTAGGGACTGAGTTATGGTCAATCCATGTTCCTGAATTCGCGTAAATACATTTTTTATTATCGTTACTTAATGCCGCAAATATGAGTGGTTTGTGAGTATGGCCAAATACAACAATTCTTTTATCTGAGTCAGGGTTTGTAAAGTACTGTATAACTGCCTGCTGATCGGTCCAGGTATCTGCACTTGTAGAATCGATTGCGATAGTACTGCTCATGTGAACAGCTACATTATTGAGCGTTTGCCTTGCTTCCCAATTATCCTGAATTCCCTTAAAAAGAGTAACATCAATCAATCCGTAAGGATTTGTTTGAAAAGGAAGAAGATCGTTTACAGAATATGTGCCTGTAAATCCATTAACATTTGTTACAATAATATTTTCATCAAACGCATTTGTAATCGGGTATGAATACGTTACACCTACCCAGTCCTTCCAATACAGAAACAATAGGTCCTGGCTTTCACTTCCTGAACCATCAAGGGTAAGAATTGGTATGGTATGGGGTGTTGATGGCAGACCTTGTTTCACCCATAGTGCGGCTATTCTTGTATAAAAGTACCCTGGAGGCAATATGGTGCCAGTGGCGATATCTTGGTTTGAAATCGGGTCTGGTGCACAAAAGAAATCATAGCGGTGCCCATGCTCAATAATTATTTTGGGACAATTAACAGGGGAATAAGTGCCTAAACCCAACGAGGTCTCCCGAGACTGGTTTATTCCAGGGAGCACACTTTCAATATCAGGTGCCGTGATTACTAAATCATGGTTTCCGGGCAAATAAGTAACTACTATTTTGCCTTCGTGAATGATACTGTTAAGCGCATCAAATACTACCGCGTTGGTTGTAGCAACACGATGAGCAAAATCAGCCTGATTGCTTCCCTCAAAAGTATTAACTGTTGCTGGCACAAACCATTCATCTATCAAATCTCCGGCAATAACAAGTTCTTTAACATTAGGAGCCACCTTTATCTGTTTAAGTAATTTTTCAAGAGACGCAAGATTCTGGTTACATTCAGAATAAGTTAGATCGGCACCTAAATGAAGATCGCTGATAACAACAATCATATTCCTATCATTCCCGCCATTGTTAAATGGGTTTATTGCTTGATTTGTTGGAACTACTGGATCTGACTTTTTGCATGATATAATTACACTTAAGCACCACATCATTAAAAACACACTTAAAAGCCTCTTACTCATTTTCATAAAAAATGTACTTTCTTTTCTTCCTACTCGTAAAGCTTTTCAGAATCTGCTCCGTTTTTTAAGTGGTTTCTGGACTCCACTTATTTTCTTTATTTTTTGAAGAGTTCCCCACCTCGAATCCACTCTCTTAATTATAAGAGCCGGCGAGGATTGACTGGCAGTTTTTTTTATTTCTAATTTCACATAAAATATGAGGAAAGTTTTTTTTTGAAATCCGATGAACTCTCCTGATTGAAAATTTAGGGATAATTGCAAATTATCCCTAAATTTATAGCTGAATCGCAGATTCAGCTCCTGAAAGTGAATTATTTCACTCTCTCAAAAGTATGCCAGATGTGGCCAGATCCCACATCAGTGCCAAAATTTTCCGGCACTGTTGCCATAGTAGGGTCGAAGCAAATATGCATTATGTCGGAACCCTCAAATTTATATATTGCTGGCATGGTTTTGCCCGCATTGGGACCATTCTCCCGAACCCAGTTAATTATCTTGAGGTCTTTTGACGGGTCCAGTTTAGTGGTAACTGAATTCATTGTGTCCTTACAATGATGAGGGAGGTACAATTTAACCTTGTCGCCCGTATGGATCACTATACTCTTCTTCACATGTTCATCTTTCAACTTTTGCCCGTCCATCTCTCCAGAGACCATTTTCCAGGTTCCCTGGAATTTTTTCAACTCTGATGCATCAACCTGCCCCAGCACAAGCCGCGGTGCAAATACCAACAATGCAAAGAACATTGACATTACGGTCATGCCCGAAAAACTCATTTTACTCATACTTTTTCTCATTTATTTGGTTTTAATATTATTTAATTTCCTACTCATAAGGCTTTTCGGATACGCCCCGTTTTTTTTAATTGATCTCAGGTCTTCAATTTAATTGTTATAAGGAGGTAAATTTGCCATTATCAGATATCCCCTTAAGAATTTATTAGCCCGATTAGCCGCATTTTGTCTTAGGTTGTACTAATAGAACGGTATATCAAATGTGTGATCAATACCATAAGGACATCCAACCTGAGAACCTAATTCACCAGCGGCAGAGTATATCAACACTCCTTTAGCAATATCTTCACGAGCATCAGCGCATTTGAAGTACCAAGGCGTTACCAATGGAATTACGTTAATAGCGTAATGAGTCTTCTGCCATTTTATTCACAACTTCACCTTCAAAATTGTAAATTTTCACATAAGTTTGAGAAGAAACATTGGAACCCTGAGGTGTTATTACAACAAAATTCATCGTTGTACCGCCTGCTCCTGACTTTTCATCAATCCATGTTCCCGAGTTCGCATAGATTGATTTTATCCCATTATTGGTGAAAGGCATGATTCTGGCTACATGTGTATGTCCAAAAACAACAATTCTCTTATTGGAGTTTGGATTGGTAAAGTACTGTGTATTTGCCTGTATATCTATACTATCAACATTACGCTGATTCGCAAGTGCCGATGCTACCGGGATATGGACTGCCACATTGTTGATGGTTTGTCTTTCTTCCCAGTTGTCCTGTACCCCTCTGTAAAGATTCATATCAATAAATCCTCCGGGAGTTAATTGAAAAGGCAGTATATCGTTGATTGAGTATGTTTTGGTGAATCCATTACTATTGGTCAAGATGATCTTTTCAGAAAACTTGTTGGTAATGGGAGTATTGAAAAGCACAGTTTTGCAGATTTTCCAATAAAAATATGCTAATTGCTGGCTTCCATTACCCGAAACGTTCGGGGTTATAACGGCTAAGGTATCGCCTGCTACTGTGCAGTTTTGCATAAAATGGAGCACTGCTATTCTTGTGTAAAAATACCCGAAAGGCAATATGGAGCCTGGCACACTGTCTTTGTTAGAAATCGGGTCAGGTGCGCAGGCAAAATTAAAGCGATGGCCATGCTCAATTGCCAAAATGGGTAAACTTGCCGGAATATATGTGCCTAAACCTCGTGCATCCCGCGCCTGATTTACCCCCGGGAGAATAAGCTCAACACTGGCTGCTGTTATGCCAAGATCGTGATTTCCGGGTACATAAGTGACAAGGATTTTCTTTTCCTGTATTATCTGGTTTAGGGCAGCAAACACTCCTGAATTGGCAGCTGCGAGCCGCAGTACAAAATCACCCTGATCTTTTCCCAGGTAAGTGTTTATGTTTGCTGGTACAAACCATTCATCAATCAGGTCTCCTGCAATAACAAGTTCCTTAACATTTGGAGCTGTTCTAATCTGTTGAAGCAACTTTACAAGCGGGCCAAGGTTATTCTTGCATTCAGTATAGGCCATGTCAGCGCCCATGTGCATATCGCTGATAACCACGATCATATTTCTTTCGCTGCCTCCATTGGAAAAAGGGTTTATCCCTGAAACAATCGGGCTGTCTGACGACTTTTTGCATGATGTAAATACATTTAAGAACGACATCAGCAACAATACACTAAATAATCTTGTAACAATTTTCATGACACCCAAGTTTTTTATTTCTTCCTACTCATAAGGCTTTTCAGATACGCCCCGTTTTTTTAATTGATTTCTGGTCTTCAATTTAATTGTTATAAGGAGGTAAATTTGCCATTATTAGATATCCTCGGCATTATTTATAAGAGATACCCGATTTCAGTTGAATTGTTAGTGAATTATCTTTTGGGATAAAATCAGTCCAAAGGAAATCACAGTATCCAGGAAGCCAGCTGGAAGCGCCATATTGTCTTGCGGTTTGCCCAATAAATGCTGTATCCTCAAAGGTTTTATCTTCATCACCGTATCCATGGGCCATGAATGCTGTTCCCATACAATCGCTGATATGCCAGGCAGCAGTATCATTATAATTGAATGGCTTTGACATGAGCATTGTCGTAAACAGGGTATCTGCGGCTGTCCGGGTTAAACTTTCAGCATATTGTTGAAACGTTTGAGAAGAGGGGATTCCTGAATAATTTACATTCGTGATGTGCTTCGTTGTAATAATTAATGAGGAATCCTGAATGTACGTTATCGATCGGTATGAACTAGGTGAAACAACAATAGAACCGGTCTCTATATCATATAAGACTTTATTTCCTGATCGTTGTTCTACAATATCAGTTGCATGGAAATGTCCGGTAAACATTATCTTTAAGCCTGCATTCATAAGTTGAGCTGATACATCTTGATAATTATCTACCATAAAGCCAGGAAATGTGGCGTGCTTGCCTGTGAATTGTTCAACTATTCCGTGATGCATCATGCCAAAAACTGTTTTCCCTTTCTGAGCTGCTTCTGCCAACCGGTCAAGTACCCATTTCATGGTACCCGGCCTGATCGCTCCTGAAGTATAAATCGAATCGTTTATATTATCATACTTACAGCAATCAATTGCAAGCAGCCAGAGATTGGGCAATGGTTCGGATACATAACTCAGTGAGTATGGATCGGTATATAGCGCATCGCTATAACCACAATCGGAATAAATCGTTCTGAATTGATCCGGACCGATATTCTGAACCCTTGTCTTTGCAGCGCCATTATACTGATATGAATGCGGGTTGTAAAGGTCGTGGTTCCCATCAATAACCCTGACTTTGATCCCGGCTTGAATCAATTGCTCCAGGTATAAATGAACAGAAACATGGCCAACCAGCTCACCATCTTTGGTAAGATCACCAGGAATGAGGACAAGGTCGGGCTTTGGCGTTGCATGAATTAACTCATAAATAGCCTCCTGCATGATAGCATCGCTCGCCTCCAGGAGTTTCCCGTTCGTTATAAGATAATCCTGAAATGCAACACCATCCTTTATCAGCAAGGAAGGATCCATGTAATGATTGTCGGCCAACACTGCAATAGTATAAACATTTTTTGCAGGGCTGGTAAGGTTGTCGCTCTTTTTGCATCCGGATAGAAAAAAAATCAGGAAGAACGCTGGCAATACAAATAGTTTTCTCATTTGCATGGGAATTTTAGTGCTTATTTATTTAAGAATTTATTGACCCGGTTTGCTGCATTTTGTCTTAGGTTGTACTAACAGAACGGTACATCAAATGTGTGATAGTTCCATAGTTCTGAATTTTCATCTGCATTTCAAGGGTTAGTTGCGCTACAAGTTCTACATTATGGGAATCCAACCCTGCTTACGCTAAATACCCGTAAACAGCAAAGGCATACATTGGCGCAATTGAAACTATCGATCCTTCTTCAGTCGCTGATCAATATCGGTTGCAAAAAAGGGAATGGTATTGTCGCTGTTGCGGATGATCTCAATTGGTAGGGATTGCAATTAAATTATGTCAAGGTAAAAATACTTTACGGTTAACATTATTTTATTTTACAAACATACACATATATAAGTGGATTGGTGCTATTATTGGAAAATAATTAATAGTCATAACTATTTAGTGCCAAAAGTATAGAGAACCTAAAATGCCTAAAGTTACTTGCTGATTTTATTTGCTCCCTTCGGGCGCATCTTCTTTACAGATACGTTCCGCTAAATCCTCCCTCTAAGCTTTATTTCTCATTACCCACAAAAAAATCCCCGCCACACCGTGGCGGGGATTTTTATCCCAATAATTCCCAATTCTGTATTTGCGGTTTGTCCAACATCAAACCTTCAAAAAACCCAACTCATACACCATCGGTTGCAGCTTTTCGCTCAATGCTTTGTATGCTTCTTCGAAAGGCTTAAAACTTACCGGGGCAAAATCGCCGCTTGCGTTGCGGGCCTGCAAGGCTTTGCGTATTTGATACCAGCCCACATCCGCACGGTTCAGTTTAAGTTCGTCGCGGACCTTGCGCACATCTGTATGGGCAAAATAAGCTTGCCACAAGGCTTTGCCTGTTAACAGCACCTCCTTGGCTTCGGGCGAAAAGGTTTTATCCGCCATATATTGCACCATAAAATCCGATTCAAACCTATCGGTTGCGCCCACTTCGGTTTCGGTGTAGGGTATAAAATGGTTTACTATCGCCCATTTTCTTCCGTTCCATTCCAGGTCGTTGGCACTGGCGGTTAGGTTGCTGCCATTAAACAGCATCCAAACCAGGCAATCGTTCTTAAATTCATCCGTTAGCGGCTCGGTAGGCTGTAAAAATTGGTCGCGGTCGTTTAACCAGGTTTGTTTGACAATCTTACGAACTGAAAAAATTATCGCTGCTTGCCAAACATTTTCGGGATTAATAAATATACCGTGCCCCCCATTAAATCCAGATGAAAACAACGCAGTTCGTGGGGCTTGTTGTATATCATTACTATTGCTCCAAAGAAATGCAATAGCCCTATCAGACCACTTTGTACCTCTTAAATCTTTGGTTGCTGTTGCTGGAGTTACTACATTTTTTAAAGGAACAACATCAGTTTTATTGGTTTTTGGACGTTCAATCCAATTTGTTAATAGTTGTTCATTTGGCAAGTTATAAAAGCATTTCTCGCCAATGGCTTGCACATTTTTATCAAAAACTTCAGTTGTAATTTCAAGAATGAGCTGTTTTATCTTAGAATGTTGATTTGTAGCCCACACTAAAAAACCAATATGAAAATCACCTTTTAAACCATCGAATGATTTACTATGTACAACAAAACCACCTAAATATTTCCCATTCCAAGCATTACGAAAGACATCCATTGTTTGAGAATTGACATATTTCATTTTACTAAACATTGCTAAAGTTGCATTTGGTATTTCTTGAGCAATTCTTGCAACAAACTGGGTAAAAAGCTCATTGCTTGCTTTTCCGTATTTAGACATTGCAGTTATAGCAAATTTTGTTTTTGCAACACCTGTTTTACTTGCATCAGCGGTCCCTCCTGAACCGATATTGTCTGAACTAGTCGCTTCCGCATACGGCGGATTTATCAGCACTAAAATCTTTTTCCCATCGGCAATGGCTTTCCGTAAGCCTTCAGGTATTTTATTGGTAAGTGTATAATCAATTTGGCCAAAATCGGTAATATCGTCGTTCAGGTAATCGTACTGGAAACGCTGTGCGGCCACGCAGGTTTTGGTGGCGCGCATCACATCCACATCGGCCTGGTCGAGGGTGCTCATATAAATATTGCGGGGGTTGCTGTGCTTTACCTCCAAGTTGCCCACGCCGCAGCACATATCCCATACCACGTAATTGGTTTGCCAGTTTTCGCCCAGGGTTTCGGCCAATTTATCGTAAGCCTTATCCACCACCGCAAGCGGGGTATAATACGCGCCTTTAAAACTGCGTTCGTCAATAGGTATTAGGCTGTCGCGGCGTTCGAGCAAATAATCGCGGTATTCGGCCTTGGGTGGGCGGTGGTAAATGGCCCAAAACTGCCTGTATCCCTCTTTGTTGCTCAGTTCGTACACCTTGCCGCCCAGCACAAACACGGGTGCATTGTTTTTATGCATCAGTTCGGCAGGCAGGTTATCGTGGGTGCTTACGGTTCCATCGTGCATGATGTCGGCAAAAAACAGCAGCGCGAAATCCTCTTCGGCCATGCCCTTTATCTCGTTGCCAATCATCAGCACCCATTTGTCGAACACCTGTTTCAGGTTGTCGGGCGTAATGGGGGTGCGTATAATATCGCCCTTGCTTATTGCGTTTTTAATGGTGCTGATAAATTCCTGCTCGTGCGTTTCAATTTTAAACGAAACAAAGTGGGTGCCAATATGCGCCGAAATGGCATCGAGGGCTTCCTGCGTATAGCTGGTTGCCGACCGCCCCCATTTTATGGTTTTTTTGCGCAGGAAAGGCAGCACATCCTCGCTTTTCATAATGGCAGCCTTTTGCGTATCAATCACCGCCAGGAAAGGCGGCACATAATCGCCCTTGTTCAAAGCCTCCTGCACATAATGCATCAATTGCGTGAACATGGCGTAACTCGACTGCTTGGCGTTGTGCTTGGCTTCGAACCAAATTTCTTTGGTTTGTATATCAATCAGGTTTTTCTGGTATTGTTTCAGCCCAAGGGCTTTTATATAGGCATCTTTAACATCCTCTTCGCTGCTTGCTTTCTGTAGTTTTTCGTAAAGGGTCATGTGGTATTTGGGATAAGGTTAATTAGGCAGGGCAAATTTCGTTTTTTTTTGGTTGGTTATCTGATAATATTGGCAGAAGGGCAAGATGAATATTGTATCAAATTCAATCTGGAAGATCATAATCAACAGGCACAGGCTTAAAGGTATATCTATCGTCGAAATCAATTTCAAACTCTTTCAGCAGTTCATAATATTCTTCCGTAAAGGTTTTTACTTTGTGGTGTATGGTTTGATTGGCGATGTATTGAATAATTGCAGGCACATCGGATTTGCTGTATGAAAAAGCACCATAACCTTCCTGCCACGAAAACTTGCCTTGTGCAAGTTTTTTATCGTTTATCCATTTCGATGAGCTTCCTTTTACATCTTGCATCAAATCGGATAACGATTGCGATGGCCTTAATCCAAACAGGATATGGATATGGTCGGGCATACCATTGATTGATAAAAGTTTGTGGTTGTTGTTTTGCACAATACCGCTTATGTATTTATACAGTTCGTCTTTCCACGAATTGCGGATAATACATTCCCTGTTTTGAACAGCAAAAACAGCCTGAATGTGGATTTGTGTGTAGGTATTCGCCATTTTGGAGGTTTTATAACGTCCCCTACGGGACTTTCTGCAAATATAAAATAAACTTTCTACCAATATGCTGTCCCTAACGGGACAGTAACAAAAGGCCGAAATTGTTGTAAAAAAGTTCCCCTTTCTCAAAGCCCCTTTAGGTGTTAAATATTGGCAGAATAAAAAAGCAAACCCATTCCCAAAGCCCTGTTAGGGACGATATATTGGCAAAAGAAAAGCTGCCCCGATGTCCCACCAAGCCCCGTTAGGTGTTAAATATTGGCAGAATAAAAAAGGAAACCCTTTCCCAAAGCCCTGTTAGGGACGATTTATTGGCAAAAATAAAGCTGCCCCGATGCCCCAAGCCCCGTCAGGTGTTAAATATTGGCAGAATAAAAAAGCAAACCCTTTCCCAAAGCCCTGTTAGGGACGATTTATTGGCAAAAGAAAAGCTGCCCCGATGTCCCAAGCCCCGTTAGGGGCTAAATATTGGTAGAAATAAGAGCAACCCTATCGGCCAAAGTCCCGTAGGGACGATATATTGGCAAAAGAAAAGCTGCCCCGATGCCCCAAGCCCCGTTAGGTGTTAAATATTGGCTGAATAAAAAAGCAAACCCTTTCCCAAAGCCCTGTTAGGGACGATTTATTGGCAAAAGAAAAGCTGCCCCGATGTCCTAAGCCCCGTTAGGGGCTATATATTGGTAGAAATAAGAGCAACCCTATCGACCAAAGTCCCGTTAGGGACGATATATATTAAACAGTTAGTTTTTGTCAGAGTATTTTAACCAAACAACATTTAAAAACAAGAATAGACCAAATATCAGCCAATACCAATAATTGTCTGAGAGAGGAGGCTTTATATCTGTTTGCATACCTACATCCCTAATTTATTGTTTGCAAAATTTATATGCCCAAACATTCTGTACACCGACAAAATGCACAAAATAGACACCCTTGGGCAGATTGCTGATATCTAAATTAGTTGTTTGCCCAATTATTTCCTTTTGTATGAGTTTTTGTCCACCAAGGTTCAGTATAGTTACCTGGCCTGCAACAGGCGATTCGAGAGTGATTTGATCAGTTGCCGGGTTGGGATATAAGGCGATGTGGTTTTCTGTTGCCTCCATGTAAGATGTACCAACCGTGCAAGCGGCAATAACTTCCAATGCACTATTGCACCCTGTGGCATTGCTGTAAATCCAAACCCCTGCATTTGGGGCGGCCAAATAATCGCATACACTTTGTACATTACAAGTAGATAATAACTGGTTGTTGTGGATATCTAACCTATATATGGATTCGGAATGCAAATTTTCCATCCCAGCCAAACTGGTCAAAATTTTATTCCATGCTATTGTTAGGCTTCCACCTATGGAGTCCAACGAAGCCAGTCCTGTAAGGCTGGTCAACTTATCATTGCCAACAAAATATACATCACTTCCTATTGTAACCATATTTTCCAAGCCCGACAAACTGGGAAGCACTTTGTTATAACCAATATAAAGTTCGGACCCTACATAATTCAATTTGGCCAATGCTGTCAAACTGGTTAGATTAAGATTGTTATTGATATAGAACTTGTCCCCAACATATTCCACCGAATCCAATCCTGATAAATTTACAAGCAGAGGATTGTTAGTAATATGGAGTTCATTCTCAAAAGAGGCAACTACATTAAATCCGTTCAGGTTCACAATATCATCGCCAACAATGGAAACATATCCTTGTAAAGATGTACAGCCGGGGTAATTGGTTTGAAAATTATCAATCTCAGCTTGCGAAGTAAAATAGTAATTGCCGAACGGTAAGCAAGGAAGTGTAATTCCGCAATCCGCTGCAATTTCAGGTGGGGTATTACAACCTATGGCATTATTTATAATTTGAACAACACCATTTGGGCTGGCCAAATAGTTGCAAATGCTTTGCACGGCACAGTTTGACAACGAACTGTTGTTATAAATAATCAAGTCGTGGATTGAAGCCGCGTTTATATTGTTAAGGCCAGCCAAACTGGCCAGGGCATGATTTTCTGTTATGTATATTTTATTTCCTATGGACGATAGGTTATTCAGTCCTGTTAAACTGAGCAGCGAATAGTTCCTTTCAATACCCAAAGAGCCGCCGATCGAATCCAAATTCTGTAACCCAGCCAAAGTACTGAGCGTATTGTTGCTGATATTAAGATCGCTCCCGATATAAGTTAAGTTGTTAAGGCCTGATAAATTGGTGAGTGCCAAATTGTTTATTATTAGCAGGTAACTCCCAATATAGGTTAAACCGTTTAGCCCCGCCAAACTGGTTAAGTTCGGGTTGCCAGCGTTTTCGTAATAACCGATTGATAAGCTGCCCCCAATAGAAGTAAGCATACTCAAGCCGCTTAAATTCGTAATATCAACACCGTTTATCATAACATCCCCTTCAATCGAAGTGCAGTTTGGATAATTTACCTGAAAACTGTTAATTTGAGCCTGTGTTGTAAAATTTATGCCATCAGGAAGGCATGTTTGCGCCTGTAAACAATTTATTGCCAATAAGGCAACAAAAAAAATAACTAATTTCCACATCGGTGACGGTATTTTTAGCATAGTGAGTAACCCGTTTATAACAACAAATATATACCACTTTTCGCTACATCTAATACTTTTCAATATTTATTCTATTTCTCAATGCAGTGCCGGGTATTTAAAAAACACATATCACAACGGGTAATACACAAATAAACATCCCCGCCACACCGTAGCAGGGATTTTTATTTCATAGCACCACTCACTACTCACACTTCACTCTTCACTTTTCACTTTTCACTCTTCACTTCTTAAGCCTAACAACAACCTCCGTCATCACCCCATCGTTTACAAAAAACGAAGCCTTTTCGGTTACATATCCACCATAAGCAACCTCGTACAAATACTCACCGGCAGCCAAGACATCCTGGGTTATGCCCCCCTTTGCGCCAGTGCTTTTCACAATGCGCTTAGCTTCTGTATCTGCCTTATTGCTTATAACCACCTTGGCTTTGGCAACAGGCAGCCCCGTAACATCGTCCAGTACCAATAGTTGCAAAGCACGGGTGCGGCTGCCCGTGTCAATAATTTTGCGCCGGGTATTGTAATCCGTATAAAACAACTCGTTGCTGTAGTGTACAATTTCTATAAGGGCATCCATTTTCTCAATGGCATTATCGCCGGTTTTTAGTAGAGCAAGCAGTTCTTCGTTGGTATGCTTGCGGTTATCAATACCGCTGCGTGTCTGTGGCATGGTACGCGTGTATTGCTCTATCAAGGCAGATAATTCGGTAACATCCTCATCCGTAATCTTATACACGGCAAGCTTGTCGTCTAACGCAACTATTTTTCCAAGCACTTCCGTTCCTTTGCCAATAAGCTTAAGGTCACTTAGCGCAGCCAACGCACTTTTGGGTAATTGCATCAGCTTTTGCAGGTCCACATCCCCAACCATCACGGCATAAGCATTCGCCTTGCCAGCCATTTCGGTTATTTTCAAAACCAATAATTCCTTTGTTTGCTTTTTCCCGCCAGTAGTGCCCTTAGTGCTGATGCCCAGTTCGTCCATCATGGCCAATACCTCGTCTGTGGTGCTGTTCAATATAACAAACAAAGCCGCGAAGCCAGGTAAGTCATCAGTAACGCTTGTGTTTTTTGCCAAAAAAGTGCGCAGCACCATCCACATGGCAATCTTGTTCTCGTTTCTTGTTCTCATTTTTCTGTTTTTTTTAGATGAATAATTAAAAAATTTATGACCTCATAAAGGTACAACTAAATGCTAACCAACAAATGGATAGCTAAAAATAAAAAAAAACCTGGCCTTAGAGATACAGTTCTACGAACACTCACTACTTGGTGCTGTACGATGCCTACTTGGTGCTGTACGATGCTTACTTGATACTGTACGAAGCCTACTTGGTACTGTACGATGCCTACTTGATGCTGTACGATGCTTACTGGGTGCTGTACGATGCTTACTGGGTGCTGTACGATGCCTACTTGGTGCTGTACGATGCCTACTTGGTGCTGTACGATGCCTACTTGGAGCTGTACGATGCCTACTTGGAGCTGTACGATGCCTACTTGGAGCTGTACGATGCCTACTTGGTGCTGTACGATACTTACTTGGTGCTGTTTTTTTTTGAAAGCAGTCAGAAAGGTGGCTTTCGGGTTACCCCGTTATTAAAAAAACGATAAAAGAAAAACAATCTCGGCAAACGTAATGTTTCTGAAAAGCAAAGCCCACCGGTAAAATTCTGCTTACTGCCTGGGATAATGCCTCCACAGGAGCGGGGAAACAGTGCTTGGTCGTTTTGTAGCTTCATTTATTCAATGTTTGGTATATATAGGAACAACTACTTGAGAATTGCTTTCCCATAGTTCTCTATCTTAGCCTGCATTTCCGGAGTCAGTTGTTTAACAAGTTCTGCATTGTAGGCCCCGGAAGGCGAATAGGGTGGCTGTTTGTTGTATATCTGGTTTATGGCAACAGCATAATAGCGCGATAATGCCGGCAACGATCCATCTGCTTCAATCGGATCAACGTCGGTGGCAAATATTGAAACCGTATTGTCACTGTTGCGGACTAAATCAAAAGTGCGGAATTGTTGCGTAAAATCCCTCAATGACGGAGTTTCGACCTCCCAGAAACCAAGTTCCGGATGAGCAAGATCGGGCGATACCAAGGGAGTAACCTGATTTATATGTCGATGCCCGGCGATCCAAAGGATAAGATTGGGGTAGGTATGGAGTTTGGCAATCAGATCTTTATCCGTAACAGCAGCGTGGAGGTTCCAGCCATCAGTTGCGCCAGCCAGTGATACGCCAATGGGTACATGCGCAGCAACTATCATGAGTTTGCCTTCATCCTGCCCCTTCTGCAGTTCATTCTGAAGCCAGGTATAGCGATCTGCATCAAGGGAGCCATGACCATAATAACTATTATTGGGTTCTTCATTGCTTTGGGTATCATCCAGCACAATAACCTTTATTGGAATGTTTGTCCTGGGTTCAAACGTATAGCAGGCGAATCCTGTACTTGCATTGCTTTGATTGAACCCGTGCCCGTTAGGGATTGAAGTTGAATTAAAAAATTCGCCTATCCATTCTTCTCTCAGGAGCGAACGGCGGTTGGCATCGGCTGAAAGCACCTTGGGAGGGGTTGCGAAATTTGCCTGTTCCCCAACGCCTGTAATATCGCCATAACGGGTGCTGCCATCGATTGAACCCATATAGAAACCCCGTGTATCAAATGGTTGTGGAGTGGTTGTGTTATAATAAATACTGCCTATATTGAGAATCTCATCACCAATATACACTGATCTTGCATAATCGTTTGGTGACAATAAACCCGTCCAGAAATGGTCGTGGTTGCCCAGTGTCTGGTACCAGGGAATTGTATTATTAAGCCCTTCTGCCTGAAATTCGTCCTGGTAGTCATTATCCGGGCCGGGGATTGGATCGTCCTTGATACCGGAATCGGGGGTTATTTTCTTGCCATCGAGTATATCGATATACCATCTGAGCTCGTTGTATTGCATGTTGTTGCAGGCATCGCCCAGGGAGATGCCGAAATCAAACGGTTTTTCTTTGTGAAGGGCATTGATTGTCCGCACTGCTGCATCAAAAACCCTGGTTGACAAAAGGCAAACGGGTGAATAACCTCCTGAAATACCTCCTTTGTAGCCCCAATAGATAGCCGATGCCGGAGATTCTTCGTCAGTAATATGGGTATCGCTAAATGTGAAATAACGCAAAAGATTTGCCGCTTTAGTGACCGATGTGCTGCTGTAGGCTGCTGGCATCAAATCAAGCCGTTTCTGACAAACTGCGCCCGGGCCATAACTCCACTCTCCATAACCTGGGAAACTTGGATACCTGGATATCTCATAAGGATACAGCACGGGCCATTCAGATACAACAGCAGGAATAATGGTTCTGTCGAGTGTTGTATAAACCCTGGTTTCTTCGGGATTTACAGGGTTGTCATCTTTCCTGCAACCGGAGTTGAACAGTAGAGTAAATCCCATTCCTATTAAAAGGGAAATCCAAAAGTTGTTTCTCTTTTTCATGGAACTTTTATTTATGATTATTTTGTTTTTTAGGATTATACTATCAGGATACCCGATATTTATTTTGTCATTTCCCCAAGAAATTATTGGCTCTTCGTTCGGCATTTTCCCTCAGGTTGTAGTAATACAATGGAATGTCGAAAATGTGGTAAACCCCTAAGCCCATGTTACCTGAGATGGCGGCCATAGCACTGTCGTTCACGCTGCTGCATATTAAAACACCTTGTGCAGTATCAATTCGGGCATCGGCAAAATCGAGCACCTTTTTATAATAGGTGTGGGTATTGCCGGGCATAAACGATCCGAGGCTTTCCGCAGCCGGGGCAGGGGTTTCGTCCCTTCTCCAGTTGATGGGGTTGATCACCAGGCCTATATTGTTTGCCACCACTATATTTGTTCCCGGAACCACCATAGGTGATTGTGTGTTGTACGAAATTATTACACCTGTATCGTCAGGCCCTTCGGCAAACTTCAGGTGTTTGTTTGCAGCCATAAATTCAGCCGTAACCGGGTAACCGGTAACATAAGCCGCAATCATACGCGAATAAACTTCCGGATGGCTGGCCATGTATTCCGACAGCAAAAACAACATAACATTGGCTCCCTGCGAATGACCGGCAAGGATAAACGGGCGGCCGTTGTTGTAATGATTGATGTAGTAATCAAACGCGGCAATCACATCCCTTGCCGGATCCTGCCTGAGTACCTCCCAACGTTGGTCTTCAGGCAAAACCAGGGTTTGCATGGCGTTGGCCTGGCGGTAATAGGGTGCATAAATATTTCCTGTCGTCTCGAAAGCGGTAGCCTGGCTTTTAAAGGCATGCAACGAGCCGGCAAGCATGCCTGGATTGTCGATGGCACAATAAAGGGTATTTGTTAAGCTATCCGGGGTCCAGGCGGTTGGATACAGGTAAAAGATATCCACTTCTTTCTCGGGATCAGCAGGCATTGAAAGCCAGTGTTCGGTTAAAGAATAATCTGTAGGAATGATCCCAGAGGGCTCCTTATCCTTGATGCAGCCCATTACCGATAGGACCAGAATGACGAGAACCAACCATTTCCCTGTTTGCTTCAGTATACTATGAGTGTTCATTTCAAGCTATTTTTAAATCCATGTACTTATTTCCCAATGAATGCATTGGCCCTTCGTTCGGCGTTTTCGCGGATATTGTAATAGTAAAACGGGAAATCCCAGGCATGGTAAACACCCAGACCCATATTGGAGGCAGGCTGGTACAGGGCGTTTTCATCCACGCTGCTGCATACCAGTACGCCCTTAGTTAAATCTACACGGGCATCGGCAAAAGCAGGAACTTTTACAAATACGTTACCCTGACCCGGCATAAAGGACCCCAGGCTTTCGGATGCCGGGGCCGGGGTTTCATCCCTTTTCCAGTTTATTGGGTTGGTTGCCATTCCTACGCTGTCGGTCATAATTACATTACCTCCTGGCTTTACGTTCGGCGATTGGGTATTGAACGAGACGATTACTCCCAGGTCATCAGCACCTTCGGCAAATTTCAGGTGCTTATTGGTAGCCAGGAAACTGGCCGTCAAAGGATAACCGATCGCGTAAGCGGCAATCATCCGTGAATATACCTCCGGGTGCTCATTCATATACCGCGACAATAAGAATAACATCATATGCGATCCCTGCGAGTGGCCGGTAAGGATAAAAGGACGGCCATGGTTGTAATTCCGGATATAGTAATCGAAAGCAGCAATCACATCGGCTACCGGCAGGCTGTCAGCAAGTTCCCAGCGTTCTGCCTCCGTCAAGCTCTGGGCAAGCGTAGCATTCAACTGGCGATAATAGGGTGCATAGATGTTACCAACCGTTTCGAAAGCAGTAGCCTGCATACTGAAAGCAAACGCTGAACCTTTAAGCATACTGCTATTGTCGACGGTGCAATAAATAGAATTTGTCAGGCTGTCCGGGGTCCAGGAAGTCGGGTACAGGTAAAAGATATCTGCCGGTTTATCGGGCTTAGCCGGTAATGAAAGCCAGTGTTCGGTTAAAGAATAATCTGTAGGAATGATCCCTGTCGGATTCTCATCCTTGGTGCAGCTCATTACCGACAGGGCCAGAATGGCGGAGACCGACCATTTCCCTGTTTGATGCAGTATTGAATGTATATTCATTTCTGGATGTTTTTTAATTCACGGATGCTTATTTCCCTAAAAATTTACCGGCCCTGTTTTCGGCATTCTGCCGCAGGTTGTAATAGTAAAACGGGATATCAAAGCCGTGGTAAATGCCTAATCCCATACCACCTGAAAGTTTAAACATGGCACTGTCGTTCACGCTGCTGCAGATCAGAACCCCCTGCGTTAAATCAATACGTGCATCGGCTAAATTTAACACCTTTACATAACTGTTGTCAGCACCAGGCCACGAGGAACCCAGGCTTTCGGATGCCGGAGCTAAAGTTTCGTCCCTTTTCCAGTTGACAGGATTTATCACCAGGCCAATATTGTTTCCCACCACTATGTTTGTCCCCTGCGTTACTTTGGGCGACTGCGTGTTGTAGGAAATGATCACGCCGGTATCGTCAGGGCCTTCGGCAAATTTCAGATGCTTATTGGCTGCCATAAATTCAGTTGTGACCGGGTAACCGATCACATAAGCCGCAATCATCCGTGAGTAAACTTCCGGATGGCTGACCATGTATTCGGACAGCAAAAACAACAATACATTGGCTCCCTGCGAATGACCGGCAAGGATAAACGGTCTGCCGTTATTGTAATGGGTGATGTAGTAATCAAATGCCGCAACAGCATCCTTGGCTGGAACCTGCTTCAGTATGTCCCACCGCTGGTCTTCGGGCAAAACAAGGGTTCGATAGGCATTGGCCTGCCGGTAATAGGGTGCGTAAATATTCCCTGCTGTTTCGAAGGCAAGCGCCTGGTTGCTGAATGCTTTAGCGGAACCTGCAAGCATGGTGGCGTCGTCGATTTCACAATAGAGCGGATTTGTTACGCTATCCGGTGTCCAGACGGTTGGATACAGGTAAAAGATATCCACGGGTTTAGCGGGATCAGTTGGTAGTGCGAGCCAGTGTGCGGAGTTCGCGTAATCGGAGACATCCGAAGTATCAGTATCTTTTTTGCACGCTGCATTTCCGATAATAAAAAGGAGAATGACTGATAACAAGCCTATTGTGTGTAAAAAGTAAATTTTTCTCATGATGAGTCGGTTTTAATGTTACTGTGGATTATTTCCCGCCTGTTACTCTGTATGCCTTAATTTTTGCCTGCATTTCGGTGCTCAGAGGGACAATCAGTAGGTGGTTTTTCATTATGCATTATGTATCATTCCGTATAAAAAGGCATTTAGTGGAAATTCACAACTATCAGGTATATCCTGATAGCTGTGAATAAATCGTATTTAACAAGTCGTTACCCAATTGCCGGAAAACTCCCCTTATTGATTGTGATTACTTCAACAGTATCAGTTTCTTTATCGCTTAACAAGTTTACTGGTAAAAGATGATTTATCAGTTTGAACACTGATAAAATAGATTCCGGCAGCCAGGGTTGAAACAGAAAAATCGTTCGTAAAAAACTCCTGGATTAACTTTCCCTGAAGGTTGCAAAGCCTGATGCTTTTGATTTTTGAATTGACATTGCTCAGATGCACAATATCCGTTGTTGGATTTGGGTATACACGAATGGAATTTTCAACTTCAGCAACTTCCGGAACTGAAGTACTGGGATTGGTGATTGCGATCAATTCCGGCAACAGATTCAATAAATCACCCTGTACGAATTGCATATCCCAACAATGATAGTTAGTGTTGGCATATTTTATATTAGGATCAGAAAATGAACTGCTGTCGGGTATAGGTATTGAAGGGAATAAAGAGAATAAAGGATTTGTAGGATCATTTATAAATGGATTCGGTATTGATCTCAAATCAAAGGTAACGGGCAAAAGATCAATCATTAAATAAGTGCAACCGGGTTTATTGGGCACCGATAAAAACTGTGCACCGAACATATCATCAAAACCCCAGTACTGAGAGCTATCAGGCGACATCGAAATGTAACGGGTAACCGGCTTATGGATAGAATAACCAAAATCATAATTTGAATCGCTATGCCTGTTGTTTACCGTATCGTAGGTTTGATAGAGCAAGCCTCTATCCACGAAATATTGGTTATAAAAAATAGAAGCTGCATCAATTGCCGATCCTTCGTATCCGTTTTTCCAGGAGCGCCAGCTTATTATACAACCACTTTCAAGCGGGAGGCTGGAATCAAGTGTTTTAATATGTTCGAGTGAGCCGCCGGTTCTGCTTCCGTCGGTTGCAGCATAATTTGGTTCGCCTCCCGAAAGGGCAACTACTAACTGCGACTTAAGGACCGGGTTATTATCAAATCTTCTGTGTAACAAAAACCGCATCATATCCGATCCTTGTGAATGCCCTATCAGAATAATCTTATGCCCCTTATTATAATTTTGAATGTAATTATCAAAGGCAGCTTCAATATCCTTGTAAGCTGTTTCAAAATAATCAGCCAGTTCCAATTTTTCCGGTTCTGATAAATTGTGCATCATAAAAACGCCGATTGTTGCTTGTTTGTAGTACGGCGCAAATACCCGACCATACTGTGCATAAATACCCGCTTGCTCACGAAACACAAATTCCGCAACAGCCCTGTCAATATTTTCTATAGCTGTGTTACCTTTGGCCATATCCATGTTAATTGTAGGATACATATAAAATATATCTACCAGCGTGTCGGTATATCGGGGATAAATTGTATCAAATTTATGTGTAGTATCTGAATTCAGAACTGACAGTTTTAAATCATACTGTCGGGCAACATCCGTAGTTTTCAAAACAGGATGACACATCCAGTTCTGCGGGAGATTGTAGTCAGGTATTTGGGCAATTGCTGAAGCAGACAGAGTAATAACCAAGGCTGAAAATAACACTGCCTTCAAATTCATAAATCGTTTGTTCGTTTTCATAGGAATGCTGTTTTATGCTGGTTAAACCCTGTTTTAATTTTACTCTGGCAGATAAACTGAAGCGCGTCATAAAATATGACGCGCTCCAGCCAGCAACATTATTTGAGCAATACCAGTTTTTTCACATCCTTAAAGCTGCCGCTTTGCAGGCTGTAGAAATAAATACCGGGAGTAAGTTTGGATGCATCCCATTCAATTTTATAAATACCTGGCATTTTGTTTTCGTTTACAAGGGTAGCCATTTTTGAGCCGTTGAGATCATATACATTCAAGCTGGTCATGCTGCCAGCAGTGTTTTCTGCTCCAATCGCATAAGTAATTTCCGTAGATCCCTTAAATGGGTTGGGATAATTTTGCGACAGACCTGAAGTGGCAGGCAATCCTTTTTGAATTTCTACATTACCTGGGCCGGGTGGATTCAGTAGCGAATTTCCTGACGTTTCTCCGGTTTGATCACCTTCGGAAGGCGATACAAATGTAACAGGACCGTCCTTACCCCCTACTAAAACATATTCAATTACCTCATAAGTAAGACACCATAGTTTTGAATTTGGCGCTCCCACAGGTACCCACCAATTTTTCTGGTTTGACGATGGATTGATCCAAAAAGCTTTATAAACCAATCTTGTACAATCAGTTGAAATTGAAGTATCAGGCTCATTCAGGTTTGTTGAAATATCAATATCAGAACCTTCAACAGTGGTTGATGTACTCGTATATTCGAATTTCCCATAAGCACCGACAGCCATTTTTTTTACGTCCCACCCCAAAAGAGCTTCATATTCAATTTGTACTCCATTTGTGTTCTTATCAGTAGTTTCAACACCAAGTTCGGCTTCCCAACCACCACCAGTTTCGTGATCATAAGTCAAATCAACCGATTTCTGTGATCCAACCGCCGTATAATTGTTATATAAATCAATAGTGTCTTTGACCTTCCTGTTAAAGAAAGTCATAGGATCCGAGGAATTTAAATTGAATTTTAAAGGCACAGCCACTTTGGTATAAATTTGATCTTTTATATAAAAGCTGAAAGTTGAGTCAATTATCTGCCCAAGCATATCATAAATATAATAAATATCCACCGAAAGTATAGGGGCTAAATAAAGCAATGTCCCATATGTTTGGTTAGCGTTTCCAGCCTCGCATTTATTAGTAATTGTAATTGTTTTTTTAGTCTCATTTTCCCATTTTCCCATATATCCGCCCTTAAATTCCCCTTTAAAAAACTTGGTTTCACACGTTGCCTTTATTCCCGTTTCAAATTTAAATTCATCAGTGCTTGAAGTTCCACTTGATTTCGAAAATTCTGCGGTTGATATTACATTGCTATTATTCGCGTTCAAATACTCAGAATGCCCTGGAGTGTATGTATGATTAATATAATATGGCGGAGCTCCTTCAATATACCCGATATAGGTGACTCGCGAAGGATCCATTAATGTTGAATCCTTATGGAAATTGCCCATGCGTATGCTATCGGTTTCAGCCCATGCACTGTTTAGCGGCCAGTCACAATCGTCGTAGCCACGGTAAATAAGGCACATAAACTGTTTCATGCAGATATTGCCGGCCGGGACACCAACATTGGCCACGGTGAGGTTTAGTTGATGATCTGCCCATTCATAAAACTGTTTGGTCAGGTTGCTTTCCTGTTTTGACCAGGATTCGGTATTTGTATTTAAGGTACGGTAACGCAATATCCGGTAGCTGCAATGGTTATTATCTTTGGTATCAATCTTTGCAAATGCCTGAATGCATTTGCCACTGATGTTTCCATCTCCTGCTACACTACCTTCAGCAAGTGCAACGCATTGGAAATCGTATGAAGCACTAATAAGTGTAGCAGCAGAGACAGCCACAAACTGACCGTTGTTAAATGTATATCTCGCACACATGGCTTTATGACGCTTCTTGTAGTTGGGATCCTTGGGACTCACATATCCTATCATGGCAATTTCTTCCCTTCTGTTGTTATAGGTGATATATGTTGTAACGGCCGAAAGCGATCCAAAACGTTCTCCATCGGCACCTCCGTTATAAATGTCCAGGAATTCACGATGCCATACCTGAAGTGCGTCATCTTCAGCCCACAGACACTCTAATCCATTGGGTCCTTGATAAAAGACACATAATTTGTTTTGAAGCACCACTGCCACCATCCCTCCACTAACCAAATGGTCGTTATAAGAACTATTTATTGCAACGTGTGACTGCCAGCTATCTTTTACTGTTCCTGTTCCAGGAATGCAAACTGAGTAGCCAAGTTTGTTATTGTTAGACAGGAAAAAGCAATACAATGAATTTCTATATATCACCGGTGCCGGCTGATGGTAATGGTTACTCACATTATCCAAAGCTGAAATATTATCCTGTTTTTCCACTCCCAGTTCCATAGTACCGGGAGTACGATCGGTCTTTGGAGTGAGTATCCTTACTATGATTTTATCCCCGGAGCTGTAATAAATAAAATTATAAAGAGCGCCATTGTAAGGAACAGTTGAAGAATACCGGGAGAAATCTGCAACATTTTCTTCGATGTTCGTGACCTGTCTTTGAAATATTCCCTTTGGAGGATCGTCATAGGCAAACAAAAGAGTTGGTATTAGTAGCAGTACCGATGCGAGTATGGTAAATGTGATCTTTTTCATGTTTTTTCCTTTCTTTAAATTGATGACTATTATAAAACTATCCTAAAACCTAAGTTTGAACGCAGTGGATTGGGGAAGGAACTCTTTAAATACATAGACGCCCCTTTAATTAGGCGGTATTCAATGCCTGCAAAGCCGTAAAAGGATGCCCCTCTATAGCGGGAATCAAATTCGGTCTTATTATAGAAATCATTTCCATCCGGATCGGTTGTACGGATGCTGACCTTATAAATGGAATGAACGGATTGATGTGTGAACCCAGCACCGGCAAAGGGCAGAAACTTGCCTAAAGGGTATGCCAATGCAAGATCCAGTTCCCAAAACATAGAATTTAAATCGGACGACAGTACTTTTTCGCTCGTGCTTGTGTTAGCAACAGGGGTGCCTGTTAAACAATAATTATATGTGAGTATGGTTAATAAGATCAGTTTTTTATAAACTGTTTTCTCATAATCTACAGCTCCGCCAAAGGTTAAAGCCGGGTATTGAGTGCTTAGGTATTGCGTATTTTCGTCCGAAACCCAGCTTTTAAAGTTAAAATGGGTAAGTCCGACATAAGCACTGATTCCCAAGCCGTTTAGCACCTGATATCCTACTTTCAGCCCCGACATGCCTGATTGGTATTCAGTCCCATAATTATCGTTGTATTCATCAAGGTCTTCCTGAAGATAAACATCTTGAAACTCACCCTCAACCAATGAATGATAGTTGGTGTGTTCGACAAGTTCAAGATTTTTAAAGTGTGTGAACTCATAATAAGGAGTAATAAAAAAGGAGCCTTTTTTCGTGGCTGTATTACCAGCCTCTGGATTTGGCTTTAAAGCCGGGCTTTCGGTGCCGGGCAACTGGGCATTGCCATTTGTGTAAAGTAGGCAACCGAGTAGAAAGAAAAGTAGTAGTTTTTTTATCATGGTTTTGTTGGGTTATTTAGTGTATGAATACTGGATTTTATAATGTTTTTTTTGAAGTGAGCTTTATTCTAATGACAGATTTTTCTGATTTACCACTGTCTTTTAGGTAGAAAATGATGCAATTAATAAATTAACAGTTTCCATTCGATTGAAACAATGTAAAATTATTTGATAACTTTCGATTATAAGGGACAAAAGGTAAATTTATATACCTAAAAAGTAAATAAAAAGTGGACAGAACGTAAATAAACATGCAATTCGTCCCAGTAATCGAATATTGCACTATTTTTACCGGATAAAATTCGGGAAATAACCACTAAACCCAATTAGGAAATGAATTCAAACAACATACTCGATTTTTCTAATTTGCTAAGGGTGTTTTTTTTGTTGTCACCCGTTTTTGTCAGCCTATTTTGGTCTATTGAGTTAAGAATAGTCAAGATAGATGGCGGAGTGCCTCAGCGGTTTCTGGCTAAGTTTATGATTATTTCAGCAATGCTCTTTTTTTTTCAATTTCTCTATTTTGCTCCCTTAGAAATACTTTTCCCTTATGCCGAAATCCCTCTGGCTTTTCTTGGGTTAACAATTTTTCCTTTGTACCATATCTATTTCCGGATTTTAACAGTTGATAAAGAATTTTCCTTTAAAGCCCATGCCCGTTATCTGGTCGTCCCGGTGGTAATTGTTTCCATCTATAGTGTTGGGATAATTTTTACCGATAAAATGGAGTTCAACAATTTTCTGTTTAATCATACCCCAGGACCTTGGTCTGGAAATGTCAAATTCCTGAAAATGATGAGGGGTATCATAATTGCGACTTTCATGGTAGAGTTGATCCTGACTATTATTGGAAATCAACTACTTCTTAGAAAAGGCGAAAACAAAGCAGCACACTATTATTCGGATATTAACGACGCTGAAAATAATTACGCCAAGGCAATCAATAAAACAATGATAGCAACAGCTATTGTTTCCATGTTTTTCAACAGTGTTGGCCGTTCACTTTTACTTTCACAAAATTTAATGCTTTATCTTGGGGGGTTGACATTTTCTGTTGCTATCTATATTATAGGCAAGCAGGGTATTAGGGCAAAACTGTCATGCCCTGGATTTGACACAGAGAATCTGGATCAAAAACCCGGGAATTGGGAAAAAATCTCGTTAATTTCCGGCGACAAACTGCTCCAAAGGATTCTTTTTGAGTTTGAGCAAAATAAAATCTATCTCAACCCTGAACTAAACATCATGGATTTATCGAAAAAAATTGGCACAAACAGATCGTACCTGTCGTTGATCATCAATCAAAAGTATAATCAAAATTTCTGCACTTTTGTAAACGGATTCCGCATTCAGGAACTTGAAAAACGCATGATCGAAAACACAGATTGCAGCACGGTGAAATTGTCCGAAAGCTGTGGTTTTGGTTCCACAAAAACATTAAAACGTGCAGTCCTTGTCAAAACCGGATTATCATTCCCAGATTTTAGAAAGCAATTGCACAAATTAAAACAATTGAATTAGATTGGATTTTTTTCAAATTTGTTCCGGTTAAATAAAAACAACCCTTTACACCATCTTTCTTCTCATAATATCCCTATCAATATCGCGCATCATCTTACTGCCAATGCCCCGAAAACCAGGCGTTCCATCCGCCATTTGAAATTCGATGGTATCGTACAATTCCTGGAGTATATCGGGTTCGGTAGCTGATAACCTGTACAAAATTTGCATGCAATACATTTTAACCGCAACGCTTTCGGTTGGCACCGACAACCAGTTGAATGCAATATCCAACAAAATGCCCTCGGTGTCTTTTGCAAATGGCAAGCGGGCAATCATTCGCAAGGCATGTCGTTTAAGGCCGTCGTGGCCAAAAAAAGGCAATTTTTCGATCAACCGAGGGAGAAACGGAATCACCCAATCGGGTTTGGTTTCCGATGTTGTGTCGATAATCCAGGCTGCCCTACGCGAAACAGGTTCTTCCATAGAAAGGTAAATTTCCCACAATTCGCTTACCAATTCGGGGCGCTTGTCCACTATGTCAGCAACAAAATCGGTATAGGAACGGGAATTCCCTTTCAACAATAATTCCCTGAAATTATATGCTTTCAATTCCATTTTTTACTTTTTAAGAATTTGTTTTTGTCTGCAGAAGCCGTTTACGGTTTGCCAAATTAACATAAAAAACCATCATATCTGTAAACTGAAAGCGTTTTTTAGCCAAATTTGCACTGTTTTAATGCTTGACCATTTTATGAAAAAACGTATTGCCCTGTTTTTCCTTTACTTGCTTTTCTGGTACTTATTATTTGTTTTGGATCGGATTTTTTTTCTGCTCATCTATTTCGATCATTCTTCGCGACTAACTGCTATTGAGATATTAAAAACATTTATTTATGGGTTTAAACTCGATATTGCAATAGCTTCCTATATTGTATTCCTACCCTCATTATTGCTGACTTTGACTTCATTTACAAATACAAAAATCGTAAAATACATTTATAATTTCTATACGATACTGCTTTTGTTTTTCATCACCATCATTGCCTTGGGCGACTTGTTCATGTACCGTCATTGGGGTTTTCGTATGGATGGCACACCGCTTTTTTATATGACCAATTTGAAAGCCATGACGGCAAGTGTTAGCACGATCACCGTTATTTCAGGAGTTATTGGAATTTTATTCACCACATTAGTATTATATATCAGCTATTTAAAATTATTTTCACCTTTATTTGCTTCGATTGGAAAAGATAAAAAAGCAATATTTGTACTGCTGCCACTAACGCTGCTGTTGGGGGTGGTAATGCGTGGGGGCATTGGGATTGCAAGCCTCACAACAAGTACGGCCTATTTTTCGAAAATCCAATTCGCCAACCATGCTGCCATAAACCCTGTGTGGAATGTGGGTTTTTCACTGACGGAATCCGCTGATCTAAAAAGGAAATATGTTTATTTCAACGATTCGGAAATGAAACAAATCCTTGACCCCCTTCATGCCAAAGATGGCAAAACGCTTGAATTGCTCAAAACCGAACGGCCTAACATAATCCTCTTTATAACCGAAAGCCTTACTGCCAAAGCCTTGGAAGCTACCGGTGGCAGAAAGGGGATTTTGCCAGAATTGAACAATCTCGTGAAAGAAGGCGTATTGTTCGATCACATTTATGCCGCCGGCGACCGCACCGATAGAGGGATAGCCGCTGTTTTGGCTGGGTATCCCCCGCTCCCAGGATCTACGCCTTTAAAATATCAAAAACTTACGCAGAAGTTGGCATCTATTCCCAGCAAGCTAAATGCAGCCGGTTATAAGAGCGAATTTTATTATGGTGGTACCTTGGAATTTGCCAATTACCGTTCGTTTTTAGTGCAGGCCGGTTTTGATAAAATGGTTTCTGACAAGGATTTCGCTCCAGAAGAGCTAAAATCGAAATGGGGAGCATTCGATCATGTTGTTTTTAACCGCTGCTTATCAGAAACTCCGGATACGGATACCAAATTTTTCAAGACAATACTTACCCTGACCAGCCACGAACCGTTTGAAACACCTGTACCAGTGGTTTTTAAAGGCAACGACACAGAAACAAAATACCTGAATTCCCTACACTATACGGATTGGGCCATTGGCGAGTTCATTAAAGAAGCTAAAACCAAAAAGTGGTGGGACAATACTTTGGTTATTATTATTGCTGACCATGGAAGCCAATTGCCAGGAAATTCGGAAATTGATGATAAAAACAAATACCATATACCCATGATTTGGCTTGGTGGGGCTTTAAAAGTAAGCGATACCGTAATTGCAAGCCTTGCTTCACAAACTGATTTGGCGGCTACCCTTCTTGCCCAGCTTCATCTGAATGCAGATGATTTTAAATTCAGCAAAAACATATTGACATCAGAATATATCCCTTATTCATTTTTTTCGTTTAACAACGGGTTTGGGTTTCAAAAAAATGAAAACTTATTCATTTACAATACTTTGACCAACGAATATTCCAAGCCAGATTCGGTTAAAGATACTATAATGGAAATGGAAGGCAAAGCATATCTGCAGTCGCTTTACTTAGATTTTTTTAACAAAAACAAATAGGTTGCAGTTGACAACCTATGGTTTAAGTCACCCCAATATGATTTTTTGTCTCATTCATAGAGTTCGTTCTATTGTTAGTTTAGTGGGTAAAATGATATTGTTGGAAGACGGGCATGCGAAGTACCCTTTAAAAAGGGATATATAAGAGCAAATATCAGATTGTACGACAATTAACTATTATAGATCAGTTTTCATCCTGTTTGAAGTTCTACCATGTTAGAAGACACTTTGGTCTTCTGACCCCAAAAAAGCAAATTCCATCTAATTCGAGGTAGAACCAAAAAGTTTTGTTGAAAAACTACAGTTTTAGCCTATTCATTTTCTGTTGAAGCTTCATTTTCAATCAAGGCAATCCCATGTTTTGTATTCAATACTTATCTATTTCAATTTTAGAATCTTATAATACCAGACCTTTGAATCCTGATGAACTTTCAAAGAATCCAATTCGGAGAATACCTTGCTTGCACCAAGCCAAATATTTGTGCTTTTTTCTGTATCGTACATCCCAATCAGGAAAACACCATCTTTTGCAAGATATTGACAATATCTTTTCAATAAATCTACTGGTTTTTTGCTATAATAAAGCACTTCATTAAATACTATTATTGCAAAAGGACTGTTTGCCGGCTCATACTTTTCCATGTCAGCTCCTATAAATAGGCTTTTCTCTCTTTTCTTGATCCGACTAATTGCAACTTCTGATAAATCTATCCCTTCGTAAAAAGAGTAATTGACTCCTATTGCATTCTCAAAAAAAACACCTTCGCCACATCCTATCTCCAATATCTTTCCACCTTTTGTGTATTCAATAAGAAAATTTCTTGCAGCATTCAAACGCAGCATTTCTTGTGTTTTTAAGCCATCCCACTGCCCAACCGAATACTGATAATCCCATCTGTATTTATCGATGCGTAGCACTTTTCGCCTGATGAATGAAATAAATCTATTAGTCATTGCAGTTCAAAATTTAAACATAGAGTCCACTCCGATAAGTCTTTTTTCGCAACAAAATGTTACACTGAGCCTCAAAGTTTAGTCACAATTGCTTGTTTTCTGTGAGTTCGTGATATCGCTATGTTAAGTTCACAAAGTGCATATTGCTGGTTAGCAATGTTTTGAAGCCATCACTTCGTTGTAGTATTACCTTAATTTTGGGTCTTTTAGAGTGGAATCAAATCCAAAACAAAAAAGCCAAAGCAAATATTGGTTTTTTTTTGCCAAAAGAAACTTTATCAAACTGCATAAGAACTATGAATTACCGTTTGCTATTGAGATTCTTTATTGAACGCCCATATTTCTCATAATCGATTTTTGAAATGGTGGCTGGCTCATCGTCATCGGCACCAATTTGGGAAACTTTAGCGAAAATTTCAGGATATTTTTCCTGAACAAAAGCCACATAGCGTTCAACAGTGTTGATAATCATGCCATCTTTCCTAAAACTGTTTCGGCGTAGGTTCGCAGTAAGCACATGTGTTACCCCTGAGTTTTGCAATGTATTGAGCAACGAATCAGGATAGTACAACTTTACCATTTTGCCGTCGGGAAGCATGGACTTAAAATTAGCAACAGTTGAAATATAGTTAAATCCAGAGGACTTGATTTCGGCAGAATAAATATTGCGCAAGCTATCATTGAGCTTATCGGCAAAGTAAACGGTATCGCCAACGAATAGCATTGCCAACATGTTTTCTTTTAATGTTTTGTACAAACCATTCGAGATTTGTTTGCCCTTAAAATCATCATAATCGAACAACATATACGATTGCTCGTCTTTTGCCCAGTTTTGAAAGAAAACATCGATGCTGTAAGCCGGCAATTGCATTATTCCATAAAAATTCCTGCCTTTGCCATAAACAAATGATATTGATGGTTTTCGACAAGCGATAACCGCTTCCTTTGGCAGATTGGTGGCCGCCCATTCGCTTGCTTGCAAATAGTTTCTCCAATCAGGTGAAAGTCCGCTGTACATGCCTTTTATTTCGTTGTTAGCTTTTATGGCACCTGCCGTAACTGCAAGGCTTTGAAAGAATATCAGCAATGCGAACACAGGAATGGAAACCTGCAATATTTTAAGTTTTGGCATACCCGAAACAAAGTAAAGCAGCGAAAACATCATCATCAACAACAACGGGACAGTCGGGATAATGAGGCGGCTTTGATCCCACCGTGTCTGTAAAATCACAAAAGAGATCAATAAAAATGTGCCTGTCAAAAGCCCGATAAAGAACAAATACTTATTCTTTCGATAAGTAACTATCAGTGAACCAATGGCAGAAATGTAGATTAGGATTGTAACAAGCGAACTCACGCCCATATCGGGCGCAACCTTTTTCATCCCGATAACGGAAATAAAATGTTTCGACAAATAAAGTTTTGAGTTTTCGAGAAAGCGGGTGTAGAAACCTGCCAAATCTTCTTTACCAGCCTGTGGGTTGTAATAATCCTTGTTCATCAACCCAGAACCTTGGGTCGAAAACTGCAATCCGTTGTCGCTCCATACCATATATTTAATCCCTTGAAAAAAAAGCATTAAAACAGCAAAAGTGATAATCGAGAAGAGGAGGTTTTTCCATTGTCCCTGTAAAAGGAAATATCCTGTAACCGCAAAAAGTGCCGAATAACCAATGTTTTTTGTGAGCACAATCGCCAGAAGGCTAAGAGCGAGAATCAGATGCCGATTAATATCTTGTTTGAAAGTTACAGCCTCATGCTTGTCAATAAACCCACGGAAGAAAACCAGGATCATTGCCATTTGAACGAGCAAATAAAAAGCTTCGTTATAGGTTTGGCTTGCGTAATACAAAATAAACGAATTTATACTCATAATCAATAAAACAACCACCAATAAAGTTGAAGGTATGCGCGAACGGAAAGCGATATAAAACAGGTACATAAACCCCAACATCGCAATAAGCGAAAAGGCTTTGAGTGGCACGAGGCTGATACCAAAAATAGCAACAAATAGCGAAAGCACAATTGGATATAAAGAGCCTTGAAATGAAGGGTAAACGAACGAATGGATAAAATCGGATGCTTTGATAATATAAAATGAATCGTCGCCTGTAAGGCTTACCCTTGGATCGAAAAGCAAGATGCTTATCAAGAACGTTAAACCTAAAATCACCCAAATCAGCTTGTTTAAATGCCTATCCAAAAAGCTGTCCATGATTCCAAGCAAATCCTTGATCTTTGCCGGAGTATTGTTTATTTTAGCTGTGGAGGGTGTGGTTTTGCTGGTTTTTAGGTTCCCACTATTTTTTGCCATAGTTGCTATTTAAAAAATTACACATTTTAATCGCTTACAAATATCCGCATTTTTCGCCAATCAGGAAACGCTGGGGCGCAATTCATACAATTAATGCATCTCGATTCAAGCTATATTCAACTTAGTCAAGCTTTTTTGATAGTAAAGTAAGTCCATTTCTTGAGTCAGCATTATTTTGATCGGGCCAAAAACATAATCAACATCAGATGAAATGCAGATTTCTTTTGTAGTTTTGCCGTATTAAAGCAAATTCAGGGAAAACGATTATGAAGAAAGAGGATATCAAGCAATTTTATACGAAAAATGCTTCTTCGCGCAGCAAATGGGAAAGGATGAACCGGTTTTATCACAAATCGATAGAAAAGTACATTTCTTCCATAATTCCCGAAGGCAAGCGCGTACTCGAAATAGGTTGCGGGAATGGTGACTTACTTGCAAAAACCTCTCCTTCGTATGGTGTTGGTATAGATTATGCACCTGCTTTTGTTGAAACTGCAAGCAAACGCTATCCTAACCTTATTTTTAAAGTTGACGATGTTGAAGAGTTGCAGTTGAACGAGGTATTTGACTACATAATACTTTCCGACCTGACGAATTGCTTATGGGATGTTCAGATTGCATTTCACAATATCAAAAAACTTTGTCATCCACAGACCCGGATCGTGATTTCACAGTACAATTATGTGTGGGAACCTATTTTGCGTTCCAGCGAATTCCTGCGCCTAAAACTGCACCAGCCTGCCCAAAATTGGTTTTCTAACAGCGACACTTGCAGCCTATTGGAACTCGAAGGTTATCAGGTTGTGCGAATCGACCAGAAGCTGATGCTGCCAAAGTACATTCCGATCTTAAACCTGTTTTTTAATAAATTTCTCGCCAATTTGCCTTTATTCAATAGCCTTGACCTTGTTAACCTAATAATTGCAAGGCCTTTATTGAGCGACGACCAACAATACAGCGTTTCGATTGTAGTACCGGCCCGCAACGAAAAAGGGAATATCGAGAATGCTATAAAACGCACTCCTGCTTTTGGAACCCATCAGGAATTTGTGTTTATCGAAGGCCACTCGGCTGACAATACTTACGAAGAAATGCTTCGCATAAAAGCTGCTTATCCTGACAAAGATATTAAAGTGCTGCGGCAAAGCGGTAAAGGTAAAGGCAATGCTGTTCGTGAGGCATTTGAGGTTTCCACAGGTGAGATATTGATGATTCTGGATGCAGATTTAACAATGCCTCCCGAAGAATTGCCGAAATTTTATGATGCTCTCCGCTACAACAAAGGTGAATTTATAAATGGCAGTAGATTGGTTTACCCAATGGATAAAAATGCCATGCGTTTTCTTAACCTGTTGGGAAACAAGTTTTTCGGTATGTTTTTCTCGTATTTGTTGGGCCAAAGGCTGAAAGATACCCTTTGTGGAACCAAAGTGCTGTATAAAAAAGATTACGATCAGATTACACGAAACCGTCATTATTTCGGTGATTTTGATCCATTTGGCGATTTCGACCTGATTTTTGGCGCTGCAAAACTGAATCTGAAAATCACCGAAATCATCATCCGCTACCGCGACCGCGAATATGGAAGCACCCAGATAAGCCGCTTCAAACATGGATGGCTGCTAATTAAAATGATGGTTTTTGCGGCCAAAAAAATAAAGTTCAAATAGGATTTACGTTTTTAGCAGGTATCAACTTAAATTAAAATATCAAATCGGAATAATCACGAATATGGACAAACGCCTACAGAACGAAATTGAACATGGTAAATTCCTGGCCCATGAAGGTGCAGGAGAAGTATGGAATTGGGAGTCCCCGGCTGGCAAGATTCGGTGGCAACGCAGAGTTAAAATGCTGACAGCAAGTATAAAACAAACCGATAAAATCCTGGAATTAGGATGCGGAACTGGATACTTTACCAAAGAAATTGTAAGTTCAGGAGCTTTTGTTACCGCAATTGATATTTCACCAGAGTTATTAACAATTGCCAAAAAGGAAATTACCGCATCTAACGTTAGTTTCGAGATAGAAAATGCTTACGAATTAAGTTTTAAAGACAACACTTTTGATCTGATTATAGGCAGTTCGGTCCTTCATCATTTAGAAATTAAAAAAGCAATCTGCGAAATGCACAGGGTACTCAAGCCGGGTGGAAGGATTTTTTTTACAGAGCCAAATATGATGAACCCCCAAATTGCAATGCAAAAAAACATTCCTTCCTTAAAACGGAAACTCGGTGATTCCCCTGACGAAACTGCATTTTTCCGATGGTCGTTAAAAAATCTTATGCTCAATACCGGTTTTTTAGCAATAGCAATAAAGCCTTTTGATTTTCTTCATCCTGCTTTATCCCCATATCTCATTCCGCTGGTTTCAACTTTAGGTTCAATGGTTGAAAAAACTCCTGTCCTAAAGGAAATTGCTGGTTCACTTTATATTACAGCACAAAAACCATTCGCTTAAAGCGTTCGCGAAGGCGATATATAATTTATCTTTAAAGCTTTCTACCCGATTGTTGTTTAAATAATAAAGAGTAAGATGCCTTTACAAAAACTTTTGTTCCAGTGCGGTTTGATAGAATTTGGGCACTAAAATACCAAACTACAATAAAATCTTTCTAAATATGGGAGAAAATCAAAAATAATTTCATTTTCATTTTATTATCACGTTCCTATTTCTAATCTTTGTGAATTGTTTAACAACAACTAACCTTTTGTGTAAATAATTCATATACAGATGAAAGCAGCAATAACCGACACCCCTATCGATTTCGAAATCGTAACCAGCAAGATTAAAGAGTTGAACGTTCCTGTAGTTGGCAAAGCCACGATAAGGGAAATAAAACGGCTTGTGGATAACATTGAATCAGCTTCTGGCAAAAAGTTTATCCGTATGGAAATGGGAGTGCCTGGTTTGCCCCCTGCCCAAATAGGCACTGATGCCGAAATTGCTGCTTTGCAAAGAGGTGTTGCCGCTATTTATCCTGATATCGATGGAATTCCGCCATTGAAAAAGGAAGTTTCCTTGTTTGTAAAAAATTTCCTCGATATTGATGTGGATCCTGCCGGCTGCATACCAACAGTTGGTTCCATGCAAGGTGGTTTTGCCTGTTTTATCACCCTTTCGAAGATGTACAAGGAAAAAGATACCACCTTGTTTATCGATCCTGGATTTCCGGTACACAAACAGCAGCACCGCGTAATGGGCTTAAAGTTCGATAGCTTTGATGTGTACGAATACCGTGGCGAAAAGCTGCGTGCCAAACTTGAATCGTATTTTGCAAAAGGGAATATCCATTCTGTTTTGTATTCAAACCCTAACAACCCGTCGTGGATTTGTTTTACCGATGAGGAATTGCAAATTATCGGCGATTTGGCCAATAAATACAATGTGGTCATTCTGGAAGATTTGGCATATTTCGGAATGGATTTCCGCAAGGATTACAGCAAACCCGGACAACCACCTTACCAACCCACTGTTGCAAAATACACCGACAATTATATTTTGCTTATCAGCAGCTCGAAGGCTTTTAGCTATGCCGGGCAGCGAATTGGGATGATGGTGATTAGTGACAAGCTATTCAATACGGAAGCCGATGATTTGTTGCGCAACTATTCGAGCAATCAGTTTGGCCGCGCCATGATTTTTGGAAGCGTATATTCCCTCAGTTCAGGCACTGCCCACTCGGCACAGTATGCCCTTGCAGCCATTCTGAAAGCCGCAAACGAAGGCAAGTTCAACTTTGTTGAAGAAGTGAAGGAATATGGCGAAAAAGCCAAAATAATGAAAAAACTCTTTCTCAATAGCGGGTTTAAAATTGTTTACGATAAAGATATAGACAAACCAATTGCCGATGGCTTTTACTTTACCATAATGTACCCAGGTTTCGATGGGCCGGATTTGATCGAAGAACTGCTATATTACGGTATCAGTGCCATTTCGCTATCTATTACCGGAAGCGAACATACCGAAGGCCTCAGGGCATGCGTTTCGTTGGTAATGCGCACCCAATTCCCAGAGTTGGAATATCGGCTGAAGAAATTTCACGAACACCATCCGATTGGGTAAAACAGCCCAGCTTTGGCCTTGTAAGGGAGTTATAGCATGAAGGATTACGCCCTATCAGGGCTTATAATTGGTTGCTGCAAGCTGCAGTGGCAAATAGTTCAGGAGCTTTCCTGTTTTCGTCAATAGGACACCCAAGAATTAATTTAGATTATTATATCGCAAAATACTGTATTACAAATATATGAAATCAATGCCGGAAATTTGACGAAAACTGGACATCGGATGTGGAATAACAAAACATTTCCCCCTTTTGTTTTGAAGCATTTTATCCCAATCTACTTTGGTCCTAATCCATAGCAGATTGGGATTTCTTCTATTTGCAAGTAAAAGGCTGAATGAAAATTTATGCGGATTTGGTTTTTCTGTTACGAAATCCTTCTTTTTTAATCATCAAAATTTAGGTACTGATATTATGCTTTGTGTCGAATGAATACAAAATCAATCCTACGAAAATAGTTGATAATCCGACGATACTTTCCTTCGGATGAGCAATAAAAGTAAAATAACAGATATACACCCCAAAAGCCAAAAATACGGTTGGGAAAAGCCAAAAATAATTCCCTTTGAATATTTGCCTTTTAAGCGATGGTATAGTATACACTGTTGCTACTGCAATGGTACTCAGTATTTGAAGCAGGAAAGATGCATAGATAAAAATCTGTTCAAATTCACCAGTTAGAATTATCAGGATAGCAATACATGCATGAACCCATAAAGCCAAATAAGGGATTTCATTCCTCGTTTTATTCATAAAACTCCAAAGTTTATTTTCTTTTGAAGTTGCAAAACTCACCCTCGAGCCAATCCATAAATAACCACTAATAGTAGCTATTAACTGTAATGCGATAAAGAAACTGACCCATTTGGCACCGCTCAACCCCAAAAAGCCTTTAGCGGCAATTGATGCAACATCTTCCTGGTTAACCAGTGAAAGAACTGAAGCATGTTTTAAAAAAACATAATTGATGAGAACATATACTATTGTAACAAACAAGGTGCCGACAATGAGGGATTTGGGTAGGTTTTTGGTTGGATTTTTTATCTCGCCAACAATATAAGAAGCAGAATTCCAGCCGGTATAAGCAAAAGCCACAAAAACCAATGAACTTGCATACTCAGGCATTTGGATTTCTTTTACCCAGCTATGGCTGAAATTCAACCCATTTCCGGCATCGGGGGCAATGTATAAGCCTAAGCCAATCAATGCCATTACAAATACAACTTTCAGCAACGTAAAGAGGTTATGGAAATCGCTACTTGTCCTTAAACTGAAAGATTGCGATAAAGCAATTAGAATAATGACTCCGATTGCGAATCCTTTGCCCAACCCCAGACCGAAAATTTGCAGATATTTACTCATTGCCAAAGCTGCCAGGGAAACTGGTGCCGAGAAGCCAACAATGAGTGAAACCCAACTGCTCAAATATCCGAATATAGGATGAAAGCCCCTGGATAAATAGATATAATCGCCCCCGGTTTCTTTATAATAATTTCCTAATTCGGAATAGCAAAAAGCACCAAACAAGGCCAATACACCGCCAACCGACCAAAGCAAAATAATGGTATAGGTGTTCGTTAAACTGGCAACCTGATAGCCCAAAGAAGTAAAAACCCCGGTTCCAATCATGTTTGAAACCACTAAGGCTGTGGCCGTAATCCAACTAATTTTTTTCAAATCTTCGCAGAGTTAAAATAAAAAAAACTTTGTCGGGGAATTGCACCCCGACAAAGTAGTTAAGTACTTAGAACAACTATTTATAAACTGCAACTTATCCTTCCAAAAAAGTATGAGCCAGTGGTCCCCATTTGAACCGGGGCATATTTGAACACTCCAAAATAGCTGTTTTCATAAACCTGTAAATCAGGAAATACATCAAACAGGTTGTTCGCACCCAAGGCAAACAGGATTTTAGGCGTTATTTTATACGAAACACTCAAATCGGTAACAACTTTTCCGGCATGTTTCTGGGTAATCCCAAAAGGGAACCCATCTCTTGTAACTTCGCCAAAATAGGTGTTCCGCAACAAAACGGAGAGTTTCTTGATGTTATAATCCAATGCCAGCGTTCCTTTGCTTCGGGGAGTGTTAGTCTCGATAAGGCTTCTTTCCTGTGGCCCAAAATAAACATCTTCCTGTCCAACAAATGCTTGAGGAATATAATTTAACTTATCATCAACCATGTTTTTGTTGAAGTTATATAGCAACGAAGCATTCAGTTTACCAGCACCCAAAGCGAAAGTATAGTCAACCACTACATCTATCCCTTGGGTTGCAGTGTTGATAGCATTTGTAAAAAATCGACCTGTTTGCGCCCCATATTGCGCGAATAATACCTGGAGTTCAGGAACAGGTTCTCCATAAGCGTCATTCCCTAAATTACCGGTAAGGATAATCCGGTTGTTGATATTAATCTGGTATGCATCAATAGTAATATTTAATTTCTTTATCGGAGTAAACACAAAGCCAAGGCTATAGTTGTTTGATGTTTCCTCTTTCAAAGCAGGAATTCCAAGTTGTTTTGCAAGCTCGCTATCGTTTCTGAAAATACCGGAATTCAGCAATACGCCATCTACAACATCCGTAGCAATATTGTTGAAATAGGCTTGCTGCAACGAAGGTGCCCTGAATCCTGTGCTCATGGAACCACGCACAAAAAAGTTGTCGGTAATCTTATACCTGGTGGACAGTTTGCCGTTTATGGTATTTCCAAAATCCGAATAGTTTTCGTACCGTAAAGCGAAACCAACTAAAAATTTCTTCGTGATATCTGCCTCAATATCAGTGTAAACCCCGATACTATGTCTTTGTTTGTTTACTTCATTCAACGGAGAGAATCCAGGGAATGATTGCGCTCCACCATCTTTATACGAAGCTTCTTCCCCTGCTTTGATCTGATAATCTTCCAAACGGAATTCGGCACCGAAGGCTACATTGAGCCCGCTTAAAAATGATGAGTAGGAACGGGATGCATCAGCGTTCATCGTATTTTGTAAAAAAGAGTGGCTTCCTGCATTAAAAACTGTTGGGCTGCTTGCACCCATGGAAGCATTGTTGGTGTTAGCTACTTCGTACTTGAAGTCATTGTTTCCAATAGTGTTGCTTACATCAAATTTCCAATTGGAGAGATCAAAACGTATTCCCGAGATTAACGAAACATCGGCAATGTTGGATTTTAATTCAGGTTGAAATCCAATAGGAAATAATTCGGGAACAACATTTCCGGTTTCACTTGGTAAGCGCCTGAACCCAAACCCCATACCATTTCGTTTGCTAACGCCACCTGAAAAATACAATTCAACTTTTTTATTCAAGGGGATTGATGAATTTAGAAATCCCTGGATGTTTTGTATCTTGGCATCACCTACCTGGAAGTTAAAATCATCACGGGTAAGACCTGCAGCAGCAATTTTATCGTCATCAATTTTGCGCGCAGCAACTGGATCGTCGCACCAATCGTAGGTGAAAAAATTGCCAAATTCCGATTGATCAAAGATAATCAGGTTGTTGTTTTGCGAACGGTTGGTTTTTTCGCGGTTGTTATATTCGGCGGTCAGATTTATAAAACCACCTTTTTTCCCCAGTTTGGCTCCATAATTCAGGTTCAAATCTGTTGTCTGGCCATCGTTGCGTGAAGTTTGCCCATAAGTAGCTTCTGCCTGAAAACCAATATTGTCATTCAGAATCAGATTGATAACACCGGCAATTGCATCTGAACCATATTGTGCAGCGGCACCATCGCGCAAAACTTCAATACGTTTGATTGCCGAAGCAGGTATTGCGCTTAAGTCGGTTCCAACTGACCCATTGCCTACCGTATTCTGATAATTTACCAACGAAGTAGTGTGTCTTCTTTTTCCATTCACCAAAACCAAAACCTGATCAGGACCCAGCCCTCTCAACGAGGCAGGATCAATGTGTTCGGTTCCGTCGGATGCCGATTGGCGGTTAGAGTTAAAAGAAGGAATCAGGTAAGTTAATATGTCGTTGGCTGAATTTTGCGGTGTCATGGATCTCATCTTTACCAAATTCACAACATCTACAGGCACAGGGGTTTCCAGTTTGCTTAATTTAGGATTTCGAGTGCCAACAACTATAAATTCGTTGAGGCTGGTATTCAGTAAACTGAGTTGGATTTCGATATAGTTGCTTTTTGCCAGAACTTCTTTGGTTTCGTATCCAACAGAGGAAATCAGTAAAATAGGTGATCCCATTTCTGTTGTAAGTGTGAATTTCCCTTCAGTATCGCTAATAGTACCATTATTGGTTCCTTTGATAGCGATTGAAGCAAATTCCACAGGTTCTCCTTTGTCATTTTTTACTATTCCCTTAAAAATGTGACTTTGAGAATAAAGCAAATTGCCGGAAAAAATCAAGAGTGATGCGATAAAAAGTTTTAGAGTTTTTTTCATAGTGATTTTAATTGTTTGGTTAGTATTCAATTCTTCGTTTGGTGGCAGCCTTACAGATTTGTATTCGTTAAAAAAAAAGCAAAATATGTCCGAATAAACTGTTGGGATTCAGGTTTTTTGAGTGTATTTCCTAATCTTTGAAAAAACAAAATTATTCATGTGAATCAAACCAGTAAACAACATGGCAGCTGGATGTTAAATGGACTTATATTTTCAATCTTTTACAAAGTCCGGAAAGATTTTACGTTTAGCGTGCTTTGGCACATATTACTTGCCAAAGGTAAAATTAATTCCTCACAATTTAGGTAATTTGGTTTCCCTTAATTCCAAACTTGCCAATTTATAGAGGTAAAGTAATTTTAATCTTCACATTAGCTGCTTAATAGCAATTATTCAGCCTTGAGTTTTCATGGTTTTGCACCTTCAAAATGACAAATCGAAAATCACAAACAGCAAATTCAAAACCAATCCTCATTTCCTGTACCTTTGCACCTCAAAAATCAGATAAGAACATGTTAGATAAGCTGTCAGCCATAAACGACCGTTACCTTGGAATTGCAAAACAAATCAATGATCCTGACGTGATGCAGGATATGAAAGCATACATTAAACTTAGTAAAGATTATAAAGAACTTCAGCCCATAATTGAAGGGTATAAAAAATTCAAGAATATTGTTGAAGGCATCGAAGCCGGGCGCACCATACTTGAGGAAGAAAAAGACGAGGAAATGCGTTCTTTTGCACGGGAAGAAATTGAATCGCTCACCGAACAGCGTGCGAAATTAGAAGAGGAAATCCGCCTCATGCTTATCCCTTCCGATCCACAAGATGTTAAAAATGCGGTAGTTGAAATCCGTGCTGGCAGCGGTGGCGACGAAGCCAGCATTTTTGCCGGCGACCTTTACCGCATGTATGTTCGCTATTGCGAACGCAAAAACTGGAAAATTGAGCCTGTTAGCATGACCGAAGGAACCATGGGCGGTTTCAAGGAAGTGATATTTGAAGTGAAAGGCGACGGTGTTTATGGTTTGTTGAAATACGAATCGGGAGTACACCGGGTTCAACGTGTCCCAGATACTGAAACTCAGGGCCGCATACATACTTCGGCCGCTTCGGTTGCCATTTTACCCGAAGCCGATGAATTTGATGTGGATGTTAAGCCAAGCGATATCAGAAAAGACACTTATTGCTCTTCAGGTCCTGGTGGACAAAGCGTTAATACAACCTACTCGGCCGTTCGGCTCACCCATGCTCCTACTGGAATTGTGGTTGCCATTCAGGATGAAAAATCGCAGATGAAGAATTTCGAAAAAGCAATGACCGTTCTTCGTACCCGTATTTTTGAAATGGAATACCAGAAATACTTGGACGAAATTTCGAAAAAACGCAAAACGATGGTTTCTTCCGGTGACCGTTCAGCAAAAATACGCACGTACAATTACCCACAAAGCCGTGTTACCGATCATCGTATTGGTTTGACCATGTACAACTTACCAGTTTTTTTGGATGGTGAAATTCAGGATTTTATCGATTCGTTGCAATTGGCCGAAAATGCTGAACGCTTGAAAGAAGTTACGGAATAATGTAGGTTTATAGAACTCAGAATCAACAATTTTTCAAAACATTTTAAATGAACCGCCTCGACCTCTTCCACCTTATCCAACAAAAAAAATCCTTCCTTTGTGTTGGGTTAGACAGCGATTTGAACAAAATACCAAAATACCTTCTCGATTCGGAAGATCCTGTATTTGAGTTTAATAAACTGATTATTGATTCGACTTTGCGGTATGCGGTTGCTTATAAACCAAACCTTGCTTTTTACGAAAGCCGTGGCATAAAAGGAATGGTTAGCTTGCAGAAAACGATGGATTATCTGGATGTTTTCAAAAATGAGGTTTTTACCATTGCTGATGCCAAACGTGGTGATATTGGGAACACTTCCACCCAATATGCCATTTCAGTTTTCGACAAACAGGCTTCGGGTTTCAGTTTTGATGCTATTACAGTGGCACCATATATGGGAGAAGATTCTGTCAAACCATTTCTTGCATTTCCGGGCAAATGGGCAATCGTGCTGGCTCTTACATCAAATAAAGGATCAGATGATTTTCAATTGTTTACTGACGAAAATCAAACCAAATTGTTTGAGCGAGTGCTTGATCGCACCTCAAAATGGGGTACTGCCGACAATATCATGTATGTGGTTGGTGCCACAAAAGCTGAAATGCTCGAAGGAATCCGCATAATTGTTCCTAATCACTTCCTGTTGGTTCCTGGTGTTGGCGCTCAAGGTGGCGACCTCCAAACTGTTGCCAAATATGGCTTGAACGACCATTGTGGCATTTTGGTAAATGCTTCGAGGAGCATACTTTTCGCTTCCGATGGCAGGGATTTTGCTGAAAAAGCGTCATTGGAAGCCTTTTCCATGCAACAAGAAATGGAAAGTATATTGCTTGATAATCAATTAATTTAAGGAATTATGAAAAAGAAACCCATTCGTATTCTATTTTACTCTATTGGTTTTCTGTTACTCATTATTTTATTGATGCCGGCACATTACCGCATGGCAATAATTCATGGCCATGCAAATATTGATGACTATACGATTTTTGAAAACCGGGAAGTTCATACAACAAAAACTATCCCCTGGCAATACGATTCGTTATATAATACCCAAACTATCAATCCAGCGCAAATGGCTGTTTTCGATACATTTGGCACTACAGCTTATGTTGTAGTCCACAACAATAAAATCATATACGAACACTATTGGGATGGCACTAATGATTCCACACGAAGCAATTCTTTTTCGGCGGCCAAAAGCATAATTTCCATATTAATTGGATGCCTGTTCGATGAAGGAAAAATCAAAAGTTTCGACCAACCCATTACCGATTTTCTTCCAGATTTTAAAAACACAAATGGATTTACCCTCACTATCAAAGATTTACTAACCATGAGTTCCGGTATTGATTGGGATGAAGGTTATTCAAGCCTTTTTTCGCCAACCACAAAGGCATATTATGGAAAAAATTTATGGGAACAGGTTTTAGGGTTGAAGATTGGAACTGAACCCGGAAAAATGTTCAATTACCAGAGTTGCAACACGCAATTGCTGGCTTTGATAGTTGAGAAGGCTTCAGGAAAAACGGTTTCGGAATATGCTTCCGAAAAATTATGGCAACCATTGGGTGCCGAACATCCGGCTTTGTGGAGCCTTGACCAAACCGGAGGTGTCGAAAAAGCCTATTGTTGTTTTAACAGCACTGCCCGCGACTTTGCGCGTATTGGCCAAATGGTGCTCGATAGCGGGCAATTCAACAACCAACAAATTGTATCAAAAGCCTTTCTGGAACAAGCCTTGGCTCCAGCTACACAACTTAAGGACGAAGCAGGGGATTCCTGTTATTATTATGGGTACCAATTCTGGTTGATGACCCACAAAGGTGAAAAAATAGCTTATGCACGGGGGATTTTAGGTCAATATATTATCATAATTCCTGCCTTGGATGCCGTTGTTGTGCGTCTAGGCACCGACCGAAGCAAGGAATATTTGAACCATGCGCCAAAAGATGCTTATACATATCTGGACGCTGCTTTCGAAATACTTGGAAAATAATCCTACTTCTTGCTTTCCATTAATTGTTTTCAGATTCATTTTGGACAAATAACTGCCGACACAGCCCAAATCAAAAAGGCCACCCAAAGGCAGCCTTCTCAATTAAGTAAAAATTTATTTTAGCTAATCCTTTCACTTAATGGCAAGCCGTATTCTTCAACCATACGGATATCGAGTTTTTCGAGCTCATCAAGGATTGGGTTATAGATTCCCGGCAATACTGGACGGAAAACACCTTTTTCGGTGATTTGTCCGGCAAGTATCATTTCTACACCAATTGCTGCAGGCAAAGCTACAGTACGGGCTACCGAAGTATCAGTTGCCGGAGTTCCAAAATCAAGCATTCGCGAACGAATAACTTCCTGTTTTCCATCAGGATAAGTAGCGAGGAAAGTGTGCTGCATAACAACCATATCGCGTTCGTTCGCTCCAAGTTCCATCTTAGAAATCATCAGGTCGCTGGTAACTTCATACGGCGAATCTTCAGTACGGTTAAGTGGTTCGTTGCTGAACAGACCAAGCCATTCCATTGCATCAAGTGAGTAAGCATCGGCTGGAATGGCCAAATATGCGGCAACTTTATTCCGGATATCCGAACTGTTGGAAGCACCAATCTGCAAAGCCATAAAATCTGCATAAGTTTTGCCTTGAAGGTTAACTTTATCATATGAAATCAAGTTCAGTTGTTTCATAACATGCAGAGTTTCGCACCAACCTTTAAAGCGGAAAGTCCCACGCTGAATAGTCTTAACTTCTGGAATGCCGTAAATTTCGATGTACGAAATGGAATCCCGGTTTGGATAAACTTCGAGTTTCCCAACTTCTGGGAAATCAACCTTTAGCGGATTTTTGAAAAGATCTTGGGTTGGAACATATACTTCAACATTGTCTTTCATGTACTTACCATCGTTGTTCCCTGCCATTACAACACCTTTCGGACTCCACGAAAATTTATATTTGAATGGGTTTGTTGCAGCTTCGGCAGCAGGCAAAGCTCCGCAAATGGAATAAAACTCTTCAATTTTACCACCATGGTTGTGAACATTGTCGATTATACGCATCGCCGACATGTGGTCGATACCTGGATCAAGGCCGAGTTCGTTTAGGATAATGATACCAGCTTCTTTAGCTTGGGCATCAAGAGCCTGCATTTCAGGCTTCACATACGATGTGGTTACCATGTTTTTTTTGTGCAGAAGACAATACTTGGCTACCAATAAATGGTGAAGATAAGGGAGCAAACTTACCGAAAGATCGTTTTCGGCAACCATACGGCTAAGGGTTTCTTCATCTTCAACAGTCCAGGCAACAGCAACGCCGTTGGGATGGCCGGCAATCATTTCTTCAGCTTTGCTTTTGGTACGGGTAGCGACTGTTACCTGAATTCCTTTGCTGAGCAAGTGTTTTACAATAGGGCGGACTACCAAGCCAGCACCCAAGATAAGGACTTTCTTCATTTTTTTTTATTTAGATTTTTATGTTTGGTGATTGGTTATCGGTTATTGGTTATTGGTTATTGGTTATTGGTTATCGGTTATTGGTTATCGGTTATTGGTTATCGGTTATTGGTTATCGGTTATTGGTTTGTGCTATTTGTTATTAAATAGAAAAATTGATGTGTGAATTATTTTTCATGAACAGTTAACTATTTTCTGTTAACCATTTTCCATTAACCAATTTCCCATTAACTATTTTCCATAAACTATTTCCTAATAACCATTAACTATTTTCCATTAACTATTCCCCCAGATGCTCTTCCAAATACTTATAATGAGGGGTAAGCTCACCACGATGCAATATGAGGGCACTTTTAATTGCGTTAGGCAAATCGAGTGTCAAAAAATCCTCATTGAAATCGCAGTCGGAAATTGCTTTCACATAGTTTACAAGTACATCAGCAAAACCTGCTGACGAATCGCGTGGAAGTTCGCTCGGAAGGATATCAACCGACATCACCAAAACACCATCGCCTTTATGCCCCATGGTGTAAGTGCGCGAATCAGGATGATATACAAAAATGGGGTCTTCAATTTCAGTGCCTTTTTCGGTACATTCAACTGAACCATTCACATCGCAGGAAATATCACCAATCACTTTAAGTTTAGGTGTTCCGTGGGCAAAGGCTTTTTGAAGGTAATCCTTGGTAACCAGCCGGGGATAGCGGGCATCCCAATAAATGCAATTGATCAGCATGTCGATGTGTGGGATGTATTTTTCAAAACTGCTTTTGAATTTTCCGGGCGAGTTATAGTATTCATGAAGTTCAAATGCAGATTCTACATCAATAGGTTCAACCAGATGCTCTTCTTTAAAAACAATTTTATAGATCAGGTTATCAGGAAGTTTGCTACGCCTTTTGAGGGTCAGAAGTTTCTCGGGCGATATTTCTTTCACTGGCAACAGGCCAATAATTTCCTGCGCGCCTTGCGAAACATTGCCGTAGCCGGTAAATGCAACAGTAAAAGGCCGCAACTCTTCGGGCATGCCTTTTTCCGCAATTTCCTGCCCAACGGCTGAAATCACTTCGCGCACTTCGGCAAGCGAACTGTATTGATGCGCCTGTTTTATTTGGGCAAAAGGCGTTTTGTAACCTGCTTCCTTTAATCGCAAACCCAGCGACCACAACGAATTGATCATGCCAGCCAAGCCTGCATAGCGCCCGAAGAAAATTAGTCTTTTCCCTTGTTCATCAATAACACGCTCGTAATCAATGAGGTTGCATTTCATTTCCATCATTTTTTTGAGCATAGGCATGTTATAAGCCTGCCCTTTTATGACATGGGAAAAGAAAATATAGGTCTTATCTTCTTCAAAAAAAGTTACCGGCATTTCTTTGACTCCAAATATTACGCTACATTTTTTTAAATCCTTTGCGATTTTGGCACCTGCTTTTACGTATTCCTCGTCAGTAAAAACCCTTTTTTCGGAAGTTTGTACAACGAAATCAAGTTTCTTGTTTTTAATCAACCGCTCTACATGTTTTGGTGTAAGCGGCGCCCTACGTTCCATCACGTATTTATCTTCGTGGCGTATTCCAATAAAATTGCCCATTTAATAGCCTTACATTGAGATTTATTGTATATTTATTTCATTTTGCTGAATATCAACCATTTAATTACAATAAATGCTTGTTACTAAGGATTGGCAAACATATCAAAAAATTAATACATTTGCACATTAACACTAAAATTGTTTTTCAAATAACAATAGGAATGAGCCAAAAGGGTAAATCGTCAGGTTTTCAAAGAGTTAAAAGAATTATTTTCAGGATTGCCCGCTTTGCGCTGATTTTCTTTTTCGGCACCAGTATATTTTTCACACTGGTTTATCGTTTTATCAATCCTCCAGCAACCCCGTTGATGCTGATCCGTGTGGTCGAAAATATTTCTGACGGCAACAAACCGTCTATCACCAAAGATTGGGTTAAACTTTCGGATATTTCGCCCAACATTCCATTAGCAGTAATTGCTTCTGAAGACAATAATTTTGAAAGCCATTTTGGTGTCGATTTCAAAGCCATCGAAAAAGCCAAAAAGCTGAATGCCAAAGGAAAGAAGATGCGTGGCGCAAGCACCATTACCCAACAAACGGCAAAAAATGTTTTTCTTTGGCCAGCCCGGAACTATGTACGCAAAGGGCTTGAGCTTTATTTTACAGGTTTGATCGAATTGTTTTGGGGTAAAAAACGCATTATG
>CAIRHD010000561.1 GCA_903878265.1 uncultured Bacteroidales bacterium
CCTCAAAACCAATACGGACCTTACCAAAAAGGAAAAAATAACCCTCAATAAAACATTGAAAAATTTGGGGATAAAATATACCTCAGATAAACAAGTCATTCAGGATAACGAGAAAACCAACATCCTGAAATTTGAAAAAGAACTGATCGACCTTCAATTGGAAGCCGCTGCCAAAGGTTCGGAACAGGAAAATTCCCTGCTGTTGCAACAAATAAACAACAACCGCGAAATCGAACTTGCAGGGATAACCGAAACCGGAAAACAAAAAGAAGCCAAACAAAAAGCCATCAACGCCAAATACAACAAACTGGAAAAAAGCGAAACGGATAGGTACATCAACCAATACCTCGATGAAGTTTTGGCTCACGATGCCCAGGTACTCAGCGAAACGCAGATCCAAAACCTGAAAAGCCTTTCCGAAAGCCGTGCCGCAGGTAAAATATCGAAAAAAAAATACAACAAAGAACTGCTGCAAATCCAAAACCAATACGTTTTGGACAGCTTGCAGCTTGCCATCAACCACGCCCAGGATGAACTGGATATCCTTGTGGCTTCCGGCGAAGATACCACACAGGCACAGGAAGCATTGGACGCCCTCAAAATCAAAAAACAAGAGGAAACCACGCAAAGGGAAACCGGCACCACCAAAGAAACCGGCGTATTGGGTTTGGATAAAGGGAAAGGCTTTGGCGAAATGTCCAACACCGAAATAAAGGATTATTCCATCGACCAAGCTGCCACCATCGCCGACACGATTTTTCAAATTGAAAGGGATAAAAACCAACGTATTTTGGATGAAAAACTCACTGCCCTCAATACCCTCCGGGATGCGGAACTCTCCAATAAACACCTTACCGAAAAACAAAAAGATGCCATCAATGCCAAGTATCTGGCAAAGGAAACCCGCCACACCTTAGCAAGGATTTTTTTATTCATTAACTCTCACATCAGGTATTTGCAGCAACGTGCAAAGGGAAATCGTGCGGTAGCAGAGGCTGGGGATTTTGATAAGAAGCAGGAATTAAGACAAATAAAGATTCTCTATAAAAAACATTTTCTGATTTATCCAGAAAGTGCTTTTAGTTTTATAATTGTTGTAATTTGCAAATAGCAAATTACATTTACATGAATTTACTTTTTCTGCCAGGTGCAAATACCAGGTTAATTCCAATGTTGAAACAAAAATTTCTGGTCCAGGCAGATTCAGGCGTTGTAAGTGTTAGTTGGTTCGTATTATTATAGACAGAAACTAAGCTGTAAGATGTTTCAAAATCCAATTGTAAAGATATTTGGTTTTTTGCGAGTACAACAATTGATGGTCGTAATGTCAATCCAAAATCAAGTACATTAAAGTAATAATAAAAACCATTATACCCCAGATCGAACTGAGGGTTTAATAGATAACCCTCGTAAATACCTGCATAGAGGGCGGTTTTTACCTTTTTGAAATGTTTGCCCACCAATTGGTTTGCAGTAATATAATTTAAGTTAATAGTTTTTTCCAGCGGAAGTTGTTTGGTGCCTTTATTACTAAAACTCAATTCTACTCTATAACTCAAATTTCTTTTGAGATTATCATCAATAAATAGGCAGATCGAATAACTTGGTTTGTAACCAAAAGAACTATTTAATTTTTGATCATGAATATTGCTCATACCATAAGCAATCCTAATCCCCTTGTTTAGCGTGTTTATTTGAGAAAAACCAAATAGAGGAAGCAAGCAAATCAGTAACCATACTATATCCTTTTTCATCCTATGGAGTCTATTTATGAATAATGCTTACTGATTTTAAAAACTTTTTTCCATTCTTCATTTCAACTGAAATTGTATAAATACCAGTTCTGTATGTTGTTACATCAATATTAGATGGGATATTTAATTGATCAAACGAATTTAATATTAAGCCATCAGGATTAATAATTTCTACACTTTCAACATTTTCAAATGCGGAAATATTTTTAAAATTTAAATTCAGTGATTCCGAAACGGGATTTGGAAATATATTCAATAATTTATCACATACTTCATATTCTGCAGTTCCACTTGTTGTGGCTACTCCACATAAGTTAGTTGCATTAACAGTATAATTTACATAACCATATGGAATTGATATTTGATCGCAATAGGATACATAATTGCCCGTAAACAGATGCCCATCTATATCCCAAGTAAAATTGGCACCTGTTGATGAATTGTTCAATATTCTGAATGTTATGCAATCATCACAAGGTTTATTATGAATAAGCAATACTGGATTTTCTGGCTTTCCTATCCAAATAGATTTGGTAACATCACTTTGTGTACAAGGAGATGAAGATGTAAAATTTGCTTTGATCCAAGCTGAACCATTTATGCTATTATTTAAAGCCTTAATAGTTAGACTATTAGCGCTTGAGCTTATAATAACAATATTAGATGATGAACTCCACGAATTTATATAACCAACATTTGGACCTGTATATTCATAAGTATATTGCCCTTGACTACAAATTTTATCATTGCCATTTATGAGATTTTGAGTACATAGATCAAAAAAACCAGATTGTGGAGTTCTTTGGTAAACTCTTATATAATCCACTTCCATATTCTGAGGATATATATTTTGAGAAGGAGGAGGACTTTGTCCAACTGCAAGATTGGCTATAACATGTGTTGGGCCGGTTGGCCAACCTGAATGTATAGCATAAGTACCAGCAGCAACATTACACCATGTTACTGCCGCGCCATTTAATTGAAAAAACTTATTTGCGCGCCATACTTCAATATTATCAATTTTAAAAGTCAAAAACCAAGGATCTCTTTCTAAAGTATAAATGTGAAAATCTAAAGAAAAGTCAGTCCCATAATAAGAATGATAATCTTGCCCTATTACTGATCCAGCTTGCCATTTTCTAATTCCAAATTGATTATTTGAAGGGCCTAAATTTAAGAATTCAAAAATATCTATTTCAGATCCATCTTCACCAAATAACCAAAAAGCTGGCCAAAGGCTACCTGAAGGGATTTTACAGCGTATTTCAAATTTTCCATACATAAAATCATTTGGTTCAGTTGAATGAATCATTCCCGAAGAGTAATTACGTGATGAAGTATACCATGTAGAATATTCCTTTTTTGCTGTTAATATAACTTTCCCGTTTGTAACTGTTACATTATTATCTTTATAAACTTGCTGTTCGGATCCATGTGTTCGGGAAAATTCACATTGGTCATTACCACCCGGGCCACAAGGATAATATCTTTTCCATTTTGTAAAGTCCAAGGAAGAACCATTAAATTCATCTTGAAAAACTAATTTCCAAGTATCTACAGGACATATATTGCCGCCCGCAAAAAAGGCAGATCCTTGAGCTAAGGTGACAGTATTCGCAAAAAGCACAAGAACAATGAAGGATAAAATTTTCATAATTTCAATTGACAATTAATTGTTTGTAATTTTGGGGTTAAAAAAAATGCAATACCAAGTAAATGATTAACTCCAATCGATGCAAATGTACACTTTACATTGATACTATGCTGTTATAAATATCAATAGTCTGTTATTGCTTTTCAGTCACTCCATTCGGGTGCATCTTCTTTACAGATTCGTTCGGCTAAATCACACCATAAAATATTTAACCACTCACCCACAAAAAAATCCCCGCCACACCGTAGCAGGGATTTTTTTATTGCCATTATTCCATGCATCAAAAACCTGGTTGTACGGCAAAATTAATTTTTGCAGCATTGTATTTGGATATAACAAAACAATACCTTTGCGCATTAATTGTTAGAATGTTATTTTGGTTTGTGAATCATTGGTTTGATATTGGTTTTAGAAATGCCGCCTACCTTTAAACAATCCCAATAACGTTAAAATAAGCGATTGATCAATCACCGTAAGGAGATTTTTTTGAATGATATGCTGCGTCCAAAATAGCTGTATGGGCTATCAGACTAAAAAATAAACTTGTGTTTTGCAACCAAAGGAATTAATCTGCGGTATTTATAGAAAGGAGGAGAACCCAACCCGCATATCCAGCACCCCATAATTGCATATAGCAGTTACCTTAGGTGCAAACCGCATTGCATAAGTGATAAACAACTAAATTAATGTTTCATCGCCTTGTATTACCGGCAAGGGGGAGATGGCTGCCCTAACCCTTAGGAAGTTTTTAGCAACCGCTCCCCTGCCACCGGTAATGGGCACAAAATTAACACATAATGCGTAAACTTAAACAATTAACTTTGGCATTGCTGCTTGCAATGCTTGTTGTAACCAGTTGCAAGAAAGACGAAAACCAAAACCTTGCTGCTACAACCGATGCCCAGGCAGGCACGAAAACCACAAAGCAATTACTTGCTTTCCGCGACAACCTTAAGCTAAAAAGCAGCGGTTCGTTGCCCACCGACAGTGCAACCTGGTACCTGGAGGGACTACTCAATTATGAAAATGCGAACAATGACCACCAGTTTGATGGGCTTGAGTTTTTCAAGGACAGTATAATTATAACCACGTTGGGAAATTCTCTATCCTTAAATGAATTAAATGAAGCTTATTTACGTTTCACCAACAAACTGAACTTAATATCCCAGACAAAAAACGACTCAAACTTCACCTTTGATGCAATAAGTCTTACTTATGAACCGAGTGGGCTTAAAAATGGCGAAGCCAAATTTGCGATGGTTGTCAGTGGGGGTTTAAACATTGTTGGAGCATATTTAGCCTTTGGCCCAACCGATTACTGGGTGTGGGGTCTTTCTTTAGGCAAGTGCGGCCCTTATAGTGGTGGAACTTCAAATGCCGCTTTAGAGTTGGAATACAGGTTCAACCATCCAGTAATAGGCATACCGTCAGAAAGCGGATATTACACTGAAGTTGAAACCGTTTACGCCTCTGGTCAAGAATATCCTGACCCCAACAACCCAGGCCCGTATTGTGACTACAAAATTTTTTATTTTGACGCTGGAAATACAGGTATATGGCCTTGCATATCGCCCACAGAGTTAAACTACTATCTTTCCACATTCTCCTATGTAATGAATGACAAAAAGCCTCCACTAAAGACTTTTATTAATGTGTCTGTTGATGCGCTGTTTTTCCCAAATTACACAAACATTTATTTTTATTATTACAATTTGCACTACGGCATATTTCATCCGCATTCAGGCTCAGGTAACTAATAATCCAAACAATGAAAGGCTCCATCTATCTTAATATCTTAAAAATATTAAAGGGCGATGGAGCCTTTTTAAAAAGACACTTATGAAAAATAAATATTTAGTGACTATTTTTTTGCTGATTAGTTATTTGTCCAATTCGCAAAACTCCTTTTTCAACAACTACAAGCAAATATCCCATGAAAGAAGTTTCTCTTCTGTTCAATTGGTCGATGGCAGCTATTTGCTTGTGGGCGAAAAACGCGTATCCGGTTATTATGGCATTAACCAGGCATATATAACCAAAGTGTCGCAAACCGGCGAAATCGTAAATGAGGTTTTGATGAACCCTGCCGAAGCTTCGCGTTTTTGTATAATAACTCCTTATCAATACGGCAATACTGATTTTCTGTGCATTGGTTCAACCGACTCGGTTGCGGGCAGCAATATTTTTAGCCGTATTGTATTTTATGGATTAGATGCCGATTTGAACATAACTTATCAAAAGCATTTCACATACATTAAGGATTATTTGCTTGTTTCCTGGCAATTTGTTATGCCTAATGACTCCATTATGTATTTGATGGTTGATAAGTCGAACAATCAAAATTCAAGTAGAAATGTTGTTGTTACAAAGTATAAAATGCCATCAGATAGTTTAACCTCCTATTTTATTAATACTCTTTCCATCTCACAAGATTTGAATTTTATAAAGGCGAAACAACAGCTTGATGTGTTCGTTTATCCAAACAATAAACTTTTACAATTTGATAAAGACCTGAATCTACGAACTTCAAAACAATACCCCGCAAAATTCCTATCCTCCATTTCGATAACCCCTGTAGGTGATACAAATTATTTGTTAACTGGTACGGCATTTAATAGTATTAGCGACAACCTTCAGGTTGGATGTTTACGAAACAATAATGATGATATTACTGAGGATTCTTTGTTTTACACACCCAGTATTGATACAAATTTTTATGCCGGAGCTAAAAAGAATACGACAATAAATGGCAATAGCATTTTTATTGCCGGATTTTACAATGTATATGCTTGGCTGTTCCCATATAACTATAACCCTTCTTGGGTAACCATAACAAAAACAGATTTAGATTTAAACATCATCAGTACTCATTTTTATGGAGGCGATGCACAGTACTGTCCGTATAGTATTATCCCCACATCAGATGGGGGGTGCTTCGTTACTGGTTATAGTTACGACTATTTGTCAAACCTACAGTTTAATGAATTCGAATTGGATATATTCGCCCTAAAGGTTAATTCCGATGGCCTTATAACCGAGCTTTCCAACCAACCCCAGGCAAAAGCCCACGATGCCATACTATATCCCAACCCAGGCCGCGATATACTAAATATTCAATCGGGGCCACAAATAAACGGCGCACAGTTTACCTTGTACGATATACAAGGCCGCACAATGCGCACAGAAACCATAACCGCCACGGCATTAAAGCTAACCACATCAACCCTGCCATCCGGCACTTACCCTTGGCAAATTGTGTTCAAAAACAAAGTTATTGAGAGTGGGAAATGGGTAAAGGAGTGAGCAACTAACTACCCCATCTGCCCATCTTTTTACAACTGCTCCTACCAAGTTCACCTCCTTGTAACTGAACACGACACCAAACACCCACAAAAAAATCCCCGCCACACCGTAGCAGGGTTTTTTTTATTTCTATAATCCCCCCATTCTCACATTCTCACATCCCCCATTATCTAATTTTTAAATCCCCCCATTTTCAAATTAATTCCCACATCCCCACATCCTTCTATGTTGTAAAACAAGCGGATGGAGATTTATTTTTTTTATCTTTGTATGGTAAATCCGAAGAGGAAGTGAGCTCTGCTGGAGAGCAACTCACCAGC
>CAIRHD010000562.1 GCA_903878265.1 uncultured Bacteroidales bacterium
CCCTTGATGTTTTGCCTGACTATGAACGACATGGTTATTATGTTAATACCATGCAAAAGTAATTCAAAACCTAATAAATACAAATATTATTGCCATTATTTATCAACATGGTTATTAACTATTAATTCCAATTTAGGTAACCAGATAGTAAAGTTTATTGTTTCTTATTTTTAGGTCGAAATAATACATGAAATACTCGCAGCCTATTACCTTAGCCCATTTCACATCAAGGGAATTGCTGAGTTTTGCCAAATATGCTTGTTGGCCAAAATCACTAGCTTCTGGTAATCGATTGATAGCCGTATCACCGATGGTTACTTTTTTCATAAACGAACCAGCGATAAACAAATCCCCTGCACTATCCGAAACCATATCCAATGGGTATAAAGTGGCATCAGGTTCAGTAAAAATATCAAGTTGGCTTAATAGGTTGCCGTTATGGTCGTATTTCAAAAGCAAACAATCGTAATGGCTGGGCGAACTGCTTGGGTGGAAATAAGTGATGCCTCCAATACTCAAACTATCAGAGTAATACACGGCAAAGTAGGAATTGTTGTATATATCAGTGGTCATAAATTCGGTTTTGTGGTTTGCTCCAACCCCTCCGGTTGTCCATTCCCATTGCTGTGCCGAAACTTGCGGGCTATTCACTAAAAAGAAAGTTAACATACTATAAACGAGAATATTAATTTGTGATTTCATAACTATATCAATTAGTAAGTTGTTAACTCTTTTAAAAATATTTCCTGAATGTAAAGGTATGGAAATACTCGTGGCAGCAGGGCGATTTTTTTTATTGTTTTTCGTTCAAGCATCCCAATTCTACAAAAACCAAATGTTTTTCTAATATATTTCCGTCAACTCTGCATATAGTTTGTACATTTATACTTTTATTTTTAATTCTGCTATAAATTGAAATGGGATGAGAAAATCATGAGGGTGGATGCTGGAAAAATAGAAATTGGAGGCAAAAATCATGAAGTGGCTGATTAATTGATAAATAACTACTTGGATTAAGATGTAATTCAAGCACTCTTGTACCAACTGCCTTACATTTTCTGATGTACGAATAGCCAAAATGGTAATCATAAACTTGGCAAAATCTTAAACAATACAATAACATGCTGGATTTATCACACTTGAAAATAAAAGCCAAACTCCGGATCATGAGCTTGATAGCTGTGGCTAGCATTGCGCTGCTCGGCTTGATTTCAAATTATTTCTTTAAAACCAGTAAGCTACTGGGTGTAATGATCAATTCCGAACGTGTGCAGAACAACACTTTTCAGGAAGGGGTGGAATGTTATTACAAATATCAAATTACCGGAAACACCGCTTTACTCGATTCTGCCATATCACGAATAAATGCCGCCAATCAGATGGCATATATTTTTGGCACTATCGACCAATATCTTCAACTTCCAGAGGATCAGTATGTTGATATATTTTATAAATCGTATAGCGAAGCTTATGGCTACGATCGCACCAATGGCCAGCTGATGGCCAGCAGGATAAATTTGTTTTTGATTTTAAGGAAAGATAAGATTACCGAGGCACAGCAAATTGGGATGAACGGTTACCAATTGGGCGAACAGATAAAGAAAAAAATAGAGGTTATTAAAAACGATGGCCCCAAAGGTGGAAATAACTTTGACCTCGAAAGCGATCTTGCGAAAATGAGGGGCTTTTATCGTGTATTCGCCAAAATCCTGACTTCGCTTATCGACTATGCCAATTTCCTGCTCTTTTGGGGCACATTTTTCATCGTATTTTTGCTCATGATTTTACTCTGGATAGCATCCACCGTTGTCGCCCGTTCCATTTCCCGACCCATGCAAACGATGGTCGATAATTTTAAAGTGATTGCAAAGGGAAACCTTGAAACCGAGATTCTAATGAATTCCAATAATGAGATTGGGCAGTTGGCGACTTCATTCCGTGAGATACAGAGCGGCTTGCATTCGGTGATCGAATACACTAAAAAAGTTGCCGAAGGCGATTATAGCCAGTCAATTACGCCTCGATCAGCCGAAGATGAACTGAGCGTTGCACTCAACAAGATGGTGGCGCAGCTCAAAGAATCGTACAATAAATCCCAACAGGATTCGTGGTTTAAATCGGGTATCAACCAATTGAACGAAAAATTGAGCGGCGACAAGAATTTGAACGATTTGTCAACAGTTTCCCTGGAGTTTGTAATGAAATTATTACACTCCCAATTGGGAAGCTTACTTTTGTTTAACAATGAATATCAATTTCTTAAATTGGTAGCTTCTTCCGGATTTGACCCTAAGAAACTAAAAGAGCGTATAAAATTGAACGAAGGCATTTTAGGGCAGGTCGCTTATTCAAAAGAGTTGTGCATCCTCGCCGAAATTCCAGCCGAATCCTATATTTCATATTCATCTTCAGGTACATACAGCCCAAAGCAAGTGGTAGTTGTTCCTCTTGTTTTTAACGAAATCCTGGTTGGTGTTCTCGAATTATCTTCGATTAACGCGTATTCCGATCTGGAAATAGATTTCTTAAAAGAAGCAGCCGAAATTATTGCGATTAGTATCAGTTCAGCTACCAACTTATTGAAAACCAATGAGCTTCTCCAAAAAACGCAAGAACAGGCCAACCAACTTCAGGTTCAGCAGGAAGAACTGCGGGTAGCCAACGAAGAGCTTACCGAGCATACCAAGGTGCTGACCGAAAGTGAAAAACGGCTTCAGGTGCAACAGGAAGAATTGCGTGTTGCCAACGAAGAACTTGAAGAGCGCACACGGCAACTCGAAATCCAAAAAGAAGATATTGGCTACAAAAACAAAGAACTCACAGAAATAAAAGACAACCTTGAAGCGAAAGCCATCGAATTGCAACAAGCAAGCCAATACAAATCGGAGTTTCTTGCCAATATGTCGCATGAGCTGCGTACCCCTTTGAACAGTTTGTTGATTTTATCCAACTTGTTGGCAAACAATAAAAAAGGAAACCTTACAGCCGATCAGGTTCAATCGGCAAAAATTATTTATAAAAGTGGCACCGACCTCCTTTTCCTTATCAACGAGGTGCTCGACCTTTCGAAAATCGAAGCAGGCAAAATGACCCTTGAATTCGCCTCAGTAAATGCAATGGATTTTAAAACCGAGATTTTATCCGATTTTACTGCCTTGGCCGAAGACAAGCACCTGGATTTCAAGGTTCAAATCCTGCCAGATTTCCCCGAAAAAATAGAAACGGATCGATATAGGTTGATGCAAATTATCAAAAATCTATTGTCTAATGCTTTTAAATTTACTAAGGAAGGCCGTATTGACGTCGAATTCTTTACCCCTTCGCCTTCAACCGTTTTTAGTGTTCCCGGGTTAAACTTAAGTAATTCGTGCGGTATCAAGGTAAAGGATAGCGGAGTTGGCATTCCGGCCGAGAAGCTGAATTTGATATTTGGCGCATTCCAGCAAGCCGATGGAAGTATATCGCGAAGATTTGGGGGAACAGGATTAGGCCTTTCCATTTCGCGCGAACTCATTAAAATGCTTGGCGGCGAAATACAATTGGAAAGCACAGTAAACCAGGGATCTACATTTAATGTTTTGCTGCCTATAAATCAGCTTCATAAGCCAGAAGCCGGTCACCAGCACATTCATCGCGAAGCTGCGCTTCCTGCCCAAAAAATTGAAGTGGCAACTAATGAGGTGGAAGCTGAAAAAGAAATCAGTTTGCCCTACTTTATCGGCGACGACAGGCAGGAAGTTGGAAACAGCCGTGCTGTGCTCATAATCCATTCTTCTAAGGTGCAGGCAGAGAAGTACATGCAGCAGGTTAGGGCAAAAAAATTCAGTGTGATTGTAGCTTCCGCCATACCCGATGGCATACTTTTAGCCGAAAAATTCAACCCAAAGGCTATTATGTTGGCGGTTGACTTGGTAAACGACAAACCCGGCTACGATTTGTTGAAATCGCACTCGGCAATAAAAAAACTTCCCATCCACATCATTTCGCCAATAGAGTATGAGGCGCAGGTTGAAGAAAACGAACTCAAAACAATTGAAACCACTGAGTTTGCAGATTTAATCAAATCGCTTGAAAAAGAAGTGCTTTTGCCTTCCAAGAAACTTCTCTTGATCGAAGACGATTTGCCAACACGCGAAATAATCAAAGATCTTTTTGCCGAACTGGATATTAGCATCGAAGAGGCAGGTTTTGCCGAAGAAGCGTTTCAGATTTTATCAACCAAACATTTCGATTGCATAATCCTGGATTTGGGTTTGCCAGATTATAACGGAAAAGAGCTGCTCGAAAAGTTAAAGGCGAACCATGTTGACATACCAAAAGTAATTGTTTACACAGGCAAAGAAATTTCGAAGGAAGAGCACAAAAACTTAAGTGCATATACCAATGCCATCATTTTGAAGGGTTTAAAATCGGATGAGCGGTTAATGGATGAGGTTACACTTTTCCTTCACCAGGTTTCTAAAACAATACCGGACTTAAAAATCAAAAGCACATCCATTGATGAAGATACCCTTTTCAAAGGCAAGAAAATATTGGTGGTTGACGATGAAATCAGAAATGTGTATGCTCTTGGAAAAATATTGGAAGACTGGGAAATAGATGTTTTCGAAGCCGAGAACGGAGCCGTTGCAATCGAAGTCCTGAAAGGGAACAACGAAATAGACCTTGTTTTAATGGATGTAATGATGCCTGTAATGGATGGTTACGAAGCTATGCGAGCCATCCGCACTACCAACGGAATACAGCACATACCCATAATTTGCCTTACTGCGAAAGCAATGAAAGAAGATCATGAAAATGCGCTTAAAAATGGTGCAAACGACTATCTTTCGAAACCGGTAAACATAGAAAAACTCTTTGCAATGTTGAAAATATGGCTTTATAAAAAATAAGTATGAAAATGAAACCTAAAATCCTGATTGTTGACGACTTGCTGGAAAACCTGATCAGTCTAGAAGCTATCCTCGAAGATTTTGAGATTGAGATTGTGAAGGCATTTTCGGGCGAAGAAGCCCTGAAACACAGTTTGAAAGAAGATTTCGCATTGGTAATCCTCGATGTTCAAATGCCGGGCATGAACGGTTACGAAACACTCGAAATGATGCGGCAGCGCAAAAAAACAAAATACCTTCCCGTAATCTTCGTTTCAGCCATCCATCAAAGCGACCTCAATATAATTAAAGGGATTGAAACCGGTGCCGTGGATTTTATCCCTAAACCGATTATCCCCGACATATTAAAAGGCAAAGTCCAGGTTTTCCTCGATCTGTACCTGCAACGCAAAAGGCTTGATATCCTTTTGGCAGAAATGGAAGAGGCCAACATGAATTTAAAGATGGCGAAAAGCAAAGCCGAAATTGCCACTCGCACCAAATCCATGTTTCTTGCCAATATGACGCACGAAATCCGCACACCGCTCAATGGTGTAATAGGTTTGTCGAAGCTGTTGCAAAAAACAGAATTGAACCACGACCAGCAGGAACTTTTGAACATTATCATCACTTCGGGCGAAAATTTGTTCCAGATTATAAACGATATACTTGATTTCTCGAAGATTGAATCTGGTCAGATTCAACTCGAAACAATCAATTTTGGGTTGAAAGCTATAATCAACAATGTGTATCAATTGATGAAGTTTAAAGCCGATGAAAAAGGTTTAGAGTTCGCTTACGATATTTCGGACGAAATTCCAGCCAATCTAAATGGCGACCCATTAAGGATCAGTCAGATAATGATGAACCTTGTGAACAATGCCATTAAATTTACTGCTCAAGGCCATGTGAAGATAAGTGTGGAACTAATTGATAAAACAGGGGATTCAATCCGACTCCTTTTTAAAATAAAAGATTCCGGAATTGGGATTTCTGAAGAAGGCAAATCGGTGATATTCAAAGAATTTTCACAATCGGAGAGTAGTATTGCCCGCAGGTATGGTGGCACAGGCCTCGGACTTGCAATTTCAAAAAACCTGGTAAACCTGATGAGTGGCGAAATTGGTGTAAACAGCAAATTGAACCAAGGTTCCGAGTTTTGGTTTAGGTTGCCACTGAAAGAACTTAAGATCGAAACTTCCGAAAGTAAAGGTCATATAGATATGATACCAAAACAACTTAGGATTTTATTGGCCGAAGACAATGTGGTGAACCAGTTGGTTGCAAAACTTACGTTAAAGCAGTACGGTTTTGAGTGTGATGTTGCCAATAATGGCCAGGAAGCATTTGAACTGTTTCAAAAAAACACTTACGATCTTGTGCTAATGGATATGCAAATGCCCGAAGTTGACGGTTTGCAGTCGACAGCTTTGATACGTAACTACGAAAAGGACAATCTGATCCAAAATCAGGCATATATTGTAGCATTAACAGCAAATGCCATGACCGACGACAAGCAGCGTTGTTTGCTGGCTGGGATGAATAATTTCCTGAGCAAGCCATTCACCGAAAAAGAAATCAACAAAATTTTGATCGAAGCAGGCAAATTTGTGGAAAATGCTTGATATACCTGCGAATTGAACCTGCGATTTTGCTCGATTCCCATTGAGTCCAATAACCGTTGAAACAGCATAACATTAGGATAAATAGAACCTAATCCTTTTTTGTCAGACACACCTGAATATTGCCATTGCTCATGTAATGGTGATTTTAATTCAGCTTAAACTCGTACCAAATGACCCAAATCAATTATAATAGTTCAAATGTCGATTTGTTGAATATTGAGATTCAATTGTTGATGGAAGCAATATTTTTGCGTTATGGGTACGATTTTCGAAATTATAGCAAAGCCCATATCAAACGGCGGGTGCTGCATCGTTTGGTGCTTAGTAACCTGTCGTCGGTTACTCAACTTCAGGATATGGTACTCCGTGATCGCGGCTTTTTTAACGAATTTCTCGACGATTTGTCCATCAATGTTACCGAAATGTTCCGCGATCCCGAGTTTTATAAATCGTTGCGCGAGAATATTATCCCTAAACTCCGTACGTATGCATATTTCAAAATATGGCATGCCGGTTGCTCAACAGGCGAAGAGGTTTATTCATTGGCAATTCTGTTAAAAGAGGAAGGTTTATTGGATAGATGTCAGGTTTATGCTACCGATTTCAACCGAAAAGTGTTGAGTACTGCAAAAGAAGGTGTTTATCAAAAGAACGAAATCGAACAATACGAACGGAATTACCAGCTTTCAGGCGGCCTTCATAAACTTTCCGATTATTATAAATCGAGGTACGGTTCAATAATATTCGACAAGGAACTTTCGAACAAAATTGTCTTTGCCGATCATAATCTGGTGATTGATAAGGTGTTTGCCGATGTAAACCTGATTTTGTGCCGCAATGTGCTTATCTACTTCGAAAAAAACCTTCAGGACAATGTAATTGGATTGTTTTACGAAAGCCTTGTACCATCGGGAATTTTATGCCTTGGGACAAAAGAAAGTATTAAATTTTCGAGGCACGAAAATTTCTTCGAGGCAATAGATACGAAACAAAAAATTTATAAAAAGAAGATAGGTTAATGTACAAAGCCATTGTTATTGGTACTTCTTATGGTGGATTGGAGGCATTAAAAACTTTGCTCCCAAAGCTTGGATCTGGATTTCCTCTTCCTGTTATCGTAGTATTGCATATTGGCGAGCACAACAACGAGACATTCCTTACTTATATGGATTCGATTTGTACACTAAGTGTTAAGGAAGCCGAAAGCCACGAAAAAATCAATCCTGGGTACGTTTATTTTGCGCCTCCCAATTACCACCTTCTAATTGAATCCGATTTTACATTTTCGTTAACAACCGACCATAAGCATAATTTCTCGCGCCCTTCCATTGATATTTTGTTCGAGTCGGCTGCATGGGTTTATACCCATAGGCTCATTGGTGTGGTGCTGACCGGTGCAAATTCCGATGGGGCGCAAGGTTTAAAAATGATAAAAGACTTTGGAGGAATGTCTATTGTTCAGGATCCAAATTCTGCTTTGTCGCCAGCCATGCCCCGCGCCGCTTTAAAAATTGCAAAACCGGAGTACCAACTTAATCTTGAGGATATTGCAGTTAAATTAATTGAATTTGCTTTTAAAAGGAAATAATCGGTAAAAGATTATTTGCACTTTTACAAATCACCACAAATTCGAGTTTTTTTTGGCGCATGAAAAAGAATCCTGGCTTGGATTTGACAAAATTGGAATTACTCAATTCGAATAATGGTTTGGTGTAAACGCCAGGCCAATCAGCCTGATTGATTTTGCCTACTTTTGCAGAAAAATAAATAGTGATACTACCAGCAAATTTTGAGGAAAAAACCGGGTTCGACGCCATCAGGCGGAAGCTTTCCGATTTTTGCCTTGGCGAAAATGGAAAAGCCCGTGTTGCCGCGATTCAATTCAGTAACAATATTGAAGAATTGGGCCATCAGCTTGACCTGACCGATGAATTCCGTACCATGCTGCTCACCGTCTTTGGTTATCCTGCATCAGAATATTTTGACCTGGAAGAGGATTTGAACCACATCCTGATACCGGGTACTTTTTTATCAACAGAATCTTTGTCGCTACTGCGTTATTCCTATTCTGGCTATTGCAGCAGCATTAAGTTTATTGCAGAAACATCCTCCAATCTCTTTCCTAACCTGCACCAATTCATTACAGGTCAGCGCATCGAACCTTCGATAGTAGCAAACATAAACCGCATTATTGATTTGGAAGGAAATGTTCGCGATAACGCTTCGCCTACTTTATTGGAAATCAGGAGGGATTTGTCGCGCATGATTCACCAGATTGATAAAAAGATTGCACAGGCTCTTACCCAAGCCAAATTAGATAAACTTGTCCCATCCGATACCGAAATTGCCATCCGCGAAGGACGTGCGGTAATTCCTATAAATTCGTCGAACAAACGTAGGATCAGCGGCGTAATTATTGACGAATCGGCTACTGGACAAACATCATTTATCGAACCTACCGAAGTTTTTGAACTCCGCAACAGCATCAGGGAACTCGAACTTGCCGAAAAACGTGAGATTGTTAAAATACTTATTGAACTCGCCGATGAATTGCGCCCGAGTATTCCGATAATTAAAACTTCCCTTGATTTTGCCGGGCACCTCGATTTCCTTAGGGCAAAGTCCTTGTTGGCTATAGAAACCGGATCGCTCAAGCCCGTGCTCCTCAACAAGCAGTCGTTTAGTTGGATACAAGCCCGACATCCGCTGCTTATGCTTTCGCTGAAAAAGCAGAAACGCGAAATTGTGCCTTCGGATATATCGTTAGACGAAAACAACCGTATTCTGATAATTTCCGGCCCTAATGCCGGAGGGAAATCAGTATTGCTGAAAACCGTTGGACTGCTCCAATATATGTTGCAGTGCGGACTGCTGATTCCTGTTCTCGACACTTCCGATGCTGGAATTTTCGACCATCTTTTTATTGATATAGGCGACCAGCAATCCATTGAAAACGATCTTAGTACGTATAGCAGTCATTTGCATAATATCAAAAACCTATTGGAAGTTGCAGGCCCAACTACCTTGTTTCTTATTGACGAATTTGGTGCCGGTACCGAACCTCAGTCGGGTGGCGCAATTGCCGAAGCCGTACTCGAAACCTTAAACGATAAAAAGTCCTTCGGTGTGGTAACAACCCATTATGCTAATCTTAAACTGCTAGCTTCTAATCATGTAGGTTTCTTAAATGGTGCTATGTTGTACGACACCAAACACATGAAACCACTTTTTGTATTAAAAACCGGAAGGCCAGGAAGCTCGTTCGCGTTCGAAATTGCCTTAAATATTTCTTTCCCAAAGGATGTTCTCGAAAAAGCCGGCGAAAAAGTGGGGTATGCAAAACTCGATTTCGACAAACAGATGCAGGACTTGGAAGCAGAAAAACTCGAGCTTGCGCAAAAGGAAAAACAACTGCAACAGGCTGACGAAATGCTTGCCGGACTTATAAACCGCTATACTTTATTAAAGGACAACCTCGATAAAAAGCAGAAGGAAATCCTTGAAAAAGCCAGTCAGCAGGCTCAGGGCATCCTCAACAAATCAAACCAGATTATTGAAAAAACCATACGCGAAATAAAGCAATCGCAGGCAGAGGCGGCTACCACAAAAAAGCTTCGGGCGGAGATAAAGGAATTTACCGAACAAGTTGCTGAAATCCCAATAATTGAAGCCGTTCCCGAAAAGGAGGATATAATCCCGGAGGAAAAAGCGACCAACAAACCCGTAATTAAAGGTAGCCGCGTTAGGATGATTGGCCAACACGAATCGGGCGAAGTAATAGATATTCATGGTTCTGATGCCACCGTAGCTTTTAATACCGTTACTTTAAAGGTGAAAACCGAAAACCTCGAAGTCCTACAAGCCAATTCGCCAGTCAGAAAGTCGGTAAACCGAGGGCAGGCATATCAGAATATGGTGAACGACATGAATGCCCGGATGGCCAATTTTCGTATTACGATAGATGTGCGCGGAAAACGTGCCGACGAAACTGAAACGCTGATCCAACGCTATATTGACGAAGCTATCATGCTGCATGTGAACGAAGTAAGTATTTTGCATGGGAAAGGAAACGGAGTTTTACGAAGTATAATCCGCAATTACCTTTCGGGAATACCAGAGGTCAAGCAGTTTTCGGATGCCTCGCTCGAAACAGGAGGATCAGGGATTACGTTGGTTACGATGAAATAATGTGTTAATGTGATAATGGGGGAATTTGAAAATTTGAAAATGAGAGAATTTGAAAATGGGGGGATGTGGGGATGTGAGGATTTGGGGATGTGAGGCCCTATGTTTGCAAAATTTAGCACAAGTCTGGAAATTTATTAGTTTTGGATTGCATTCTATAAACCATAAAAAGCCAGACTCATGCAAACGCAAAGTAACAAAATAGATTTCAAAGGGCAGAACATCTTTGTTGGA
>CAIRHD010000563.1 GCA_903878265.1 uncultured Bacteroidales bacterium
CCTCAGTTCGCAAACACCAGGTTTCCCGATCAAGATGGCACAATGATAAATTGTACACGAAAAACCGGTATTCCACCCTAAAAGCACGGACATCCACCCTAAAAGCATGGAAATCCACCCTAAAAGCATGGAAATCCACCCTATTTCCGGCTTTTATTTAAATAGTCTCAATAAATAAGGGCAGTGCCTACTGTTTTAAAGCCCTAAAACCCATTAACCACCCAATCCGCTAAGTATAATCTTACAGTGTAAATATTGAAAAATGATTTTGCATGGAAAAGTAGTATATATTTGCTGCTATAAATGAGTTAACAGAAATTTTTATTTATCAACTTCACATGAAAACACAACCCAAACAATTATCCGACGACCACCTTTGGACCCAATTGACAAATGCTGTTTCAGCTAGGTCTGCTCAAGACCAAACATTATGGACAATTTTTGGTGCATTCTGGGCAGCGGAAGGTATTTTTCTTGTAGCTCTTTTTACCAGTGGATCTTTTCCTGCAAGTATTGTAGGTGTAATAGTTTCTATTGCTGGAGTTTTACTTTCTGTGGCATGGCATATTATTAATAAAAGAGCTATTCTTCACCTTGATAGATGGGATATTCTAATCGAGAGACTTGAAAGCAAACTTAATTTCGATACTGAGTTTGCTATAAGTCTCAAAATTAATTTGAAAGATGCCCAATATATCAAAAGCAAACATAAAACTCCGGTTAGACTTGTAATGCGTCGGTGTAGTCTTTTCTCAGGAGTACTTTGGAGTATATTATTGCTCTGGTTTGCTTATTCCCTTGTTGCACCAATTTTATGCAAATAATGATGAAAGATCATTTTTTTGATTTAAAAACGTTTGCTATACTTTAAACGGCGTAAATTGTCGCATTTTATAGTCCCGTTAGGGACGGTATGTTGGTAGAAATAAGGCCCACATTCAAACAAGTCCCGTAGGGACGGAATATATGTCGTACCTACGGCACTTCCTAAAATGTGTGGGTTTCATTATTGCTACCAATATTTCGTGCCTACGGCACTTTTAAGATAAGAAAATGTGCGGTAATTTATCCCGTTTAAAGTTTAACAGCAGCTAAAAAACCGACACAACAACACAGACAGACATAAAAAACAATACTTTTGACATTGATGAAAGATAACATAACAAGAGAAAAATTATTTGGACAGCTTGACTTCAAAAGAATAGCGACCGACCCTGACTTTAAAGAAGACAGCGTTAGGGAAGTAATAATTTTACCAATAATAAAGGAACTTGGTTACACGCAAGAGAACATAGTTCGTAGCAAGACACTTCAACACCCCTTTTTAAAAATTGGAAGCAAAAAGAGACCTGTTAACATTGTACCTGACTACGCATTAAAAGTGGAGAATAATTTTGCATGGGTATTAGATGCAAAAGCACCAAATCAGAAAATAATTAATGATGACAATGTTGAGCAAGTTTATAGTTATGCAACTCACCCCGAAATAAGAAGTAATTACTTTTCATTATGCAATGGATTAGAATTTTCTGTATTCAGGACAGCAGACACCGACAAACCTATTTTGTTTTTTGAAGTTGAGAATATTGAAAATCATTGGCAAGACTTAAGATTATTACTTGCCCCAACAAGTTTTCAAATTGGAAAGAACTTTGTTTACGAATCCAAGACCACTTACGAAACAAGTTTTGATTACCGCAATAGACCACTACTAGAAGAAATAACGAACTTAAAACGGCAATCTGCTAAAAGACACAAAGGTGTTCATGGATATTTTACTAGACAAGTTTGGAATGTAGTTGCAGAGTATATAAAAAACTATTCCAAAACAGGGGATTTAGTTTTGGATCCATTTGGTGGTAGCGGAGTAACTGTTATTGAAGCCTTAATGAATAATAGGAAAGCAATAAGCATTGACATAAATCCAATGCCAGTTTTTGTTACTAAAGCGTTAGTCGCACCTATTTCTCTCAGCGAATTTCGGAAGGCATTTGAAAAAATTAAAACCGACTATACAAAAAAAGAGCCCGTAAATGAAAATGATTACAATGAGATTTTAAAGAAACATCCTTACCCGAAAGGTATAGGACTTCCAAAAGGTTCAGATGTAAAGAGTATAGAAGAATTATTTACAAAAGAGCAATTAGCCAAATTGGCACTTTTAAAGGCGATTATTAAAAAGGAGAAGAATCCACAAATTCAAAATAATTTATTGCTTGTTTTTTCTGCATCCTTATACAAGTTAAATAGAACCTATCAAACGCCTAAATCAATTAGTGCAGGTGGAGGAAATAGTGGGATATTTGCATATTACAGATATCGTATTGCACCAGAAAGTGCATATGAAAGCGTAATGGGTGTATTTGAGCAAAGGTTTAATAAAATAATTGAGGCTAAAAAAGAAATAGCATATTTCATTAATGAAAAAACGATTTCAAATGCTCAAATAGTTAAGGGAACAGCCACCAATTTAAAATTCATACCTAAAGAAACGGTTGACTATATTTATACCGACCCACCATACGGAAACAAAATCCCATATTTAGATTTATCTGCAATGTGGAACGCTTGGCTCGACTTAGAGGTAACCGAGCAAGACTTTAAAGACGAAGCCATTGAAGGCGGAGAACACAGTAAAAGCAAGGATGAATACAACGAATTAATGGCACAAAGCATTAAAGAAATGTATCGTGTACTCAAATACGACCGTTGGCTTTCGTTTGTCTTTGCTCACAAGGATCCAGAGTTTTGGCACTTGATTATTAACACAGCAGAAAGTTGCGGGGTTGAATATGCGTGTGCAGTTCCTCAAAAAAACGGTCAGACAAGTTTTAAGAAAAAACAAAACCCTTTTACTGTTTTATCAGGTCAATTAATTATCAATTTCCGTAAGGTTCGTAATCCAAGAGCAATAATGAAAGCCAACTTGGGCTTAGACATTGCTGAAATTGTTATGCAAACCATTGAAGGAATAATTGCTAAATATCATGGTGCGACTTTAGAACAAATAAATGACGAACTTATCATAAAAGGTTTAGAACTTGGCTTCTTAGACCTATTGAAAAAGGAATATACTGACTTGACACCAATCTTGCTTGATAAATTTGACTATGTTGAAAAAACAGAGCAATTTACAATTAGGAAAAACACA
>CAIRHD010000564.1 GCA_903878265.1 uncultured Bacteroidales bacterium
AGGGTAAACAGTACTCCAGCCTTCGGTAATAGAATTGCCCATAAAAACAACCCTTTTTTCGTTGGGGCCAGATTTTTTCAGCTTGGCATTTTCTTCGTGGTAACGCGCCAGATTTGGCCAATCGTTTTTCAATCGGAGGTAATCAGCTTTTTCTTCGTCATCCATTTGTTTTTGAGCATAAAGCGATTGCCCACTGAACAACAGCATGGATAAAGCAGCCATCAGGAATCGTTTGGTTTTCATTTTAGTTTTAGGTTGAAATCTATTTTTGATTATGGTAGAATGATTTGAATGTTCCAATTTGCTTAAAGGGTAGTAAAAGTACCCTTTTTTTATATTTTGGTAAAATATTATGTCGGAACATCAGCTAATTATTTTGCTAAAATTTGTACAAATTTTTATTGTTTATCAAATGTCAAGCAGGAAATAAATCTCGTGTAAACAAAGCAAATTTTTTACATAAAAAAACCAGCCTACCGTTAAGGCAAGCTGGCTTGTTACAGTTTTATCCATGGGTTTTACACCCTACCACCAATAACCAACCCAACAGGGTGTAAAACAAAGCAGGTAAACAGATTTGTGCTTATGAAAAAAGTAATATGCTTTTCCACAGTACTGTAACAATTCCTATTGATAACCAGGGTTTTGGGTGAGGTTAGGATTGGCATCCCTTTCCAATTGTGGAATCGGGCACAGCCATTTATCATGGTTAACATTGTAGTTGATCTTGATAGGGGCACTCATTGTGCCATTTTCGCAGGTAAATTTGAATTCCTGGAGGTTGTTCATCACATCGGAGCATACGCCCAACCTAATTAGATCGTCCCAGCGGTGAGCTTCAAAAGCTAATTCCAGCCTTCTTTCCAACAAAATTTTACTTCTTAAGTCTTCCTTCGATGAAGCCGTTGCGTCAGGTAAAGTAGCGCGGTGGCGGATGATGTTCATCGTGGCAAGTGCGCCGGCCATATCGCCGGTTTCGTTTTGGGCTTCTGCTTTCAATAGCACAATATCGCCCAACCTGAGCAAATACGGACGATCGCCACTATTCCACCCATCCGGATGTTTCAGTTTGTAGTTAAAAGGAACTGCAACGGTGTTATCGTTACAAGGGTTCCAGTTGTCATCGGTCCAGCCGGTATTGTTCCAAAAAACAATAGAAGCCTCTTTTCTTACCACATCGCCCATGTTATCAAATGCAGCAACGAGGTCTTTTGAAGGCACGCAGTATTTTTGCCAGCCATCTTCGGGTGCCAGGAACAATTGAACGCCCCAATTGGATACATCCCAATTTCCACCAAGAAATGCTATTTCGAGGATGGATTCGGAATTTGAATAATTGTTGCCATCAAACAAATCGGCATAGTTGGGCATGAGTGCATAACCGGCAGGGCTGTTGATTACTGCGTTACAGTATTGAATAACTTTGGTATAATCCCTGTCGCTGCGTTGCGCCCAAACTTTTGCCAGAAGCGCATTTGCAGCACCTTTTGTGGCTTTTACTTTGTTTACCGTTCCATCACTGCCATAACTATCGGGCAAATTGGCAAGGGCAACCTCAAGGTCTTTTACAATTTGGTCGTAAACCTCAGTTTCGGTCGAACGCGGAAGGTTGGTTTCTGCTGGATCTGCCGAATTGGATTTTAGTTCGAGGGGAACGCCGCCATACAGTTTGACCAACTGGAAATAGTGGAATGCCCTCAGAAAACTTGCCTGACCGATAATACTTTCCTTCAAATTATTGACATCAAGTGCTGCATCGTTTACAGTGTTTATTTTATCCAAAATAACGTTGCAACGACCAATGCCAGTATAGATTTGCGACCAGTTATTAAAATTGGAACTGTTGGCAACGGTGATTGCCACATTGTCGTATTCAGCCAAAGGAGGGTCGCCGCTGCCTCCGATATAGGAATTGTCGGCACGCATATCGCCTAATAAAACATTAAGCCATTGGTAATATTCGTAGTAAAAAGCCCTGTAAGCACCGGATAGAGCATTTTCCAGATCCTGCGCCGAGTTATAGGCATTACCTGTTGTTAATTCCGATTGTGGTTTTATATCCAGGAATTTCTTGCAGGAATATGTTGTTGCCATTAGCAGGATGCTAATAACAATCATTATTTTATTAAGTATGTTTTTCATATTTACGATTTATTATTTTTGTTAAAATGTAACATTCAAGCCAACAAGGAATTCCCTCGATTGCGGATATGTGCCGTAATCGACACCCGGTGCGATATTCTTCTCGGTATTGTTGCTGCTGAGGCTATATACGCTTACTTCAGGATCGAATCCGCTGTATTTGGTAAATGTCAGCAAGTTTTCACTGCTTACATAAACATATAAACGGCTCATGTTCAGTTTGCTGATCCACTCTTTAGGAAGTTCGTAACCCAGAGATAGAGATTTTAGCCTTACGTATGATCCATCCTCGATAAACCTGGATGAAATCAAAGAATTAGTAAATACACCATAAGTGGCACGAGGCACATCTGTAACCTGACCAGGGCTTGTCCACCGGTTTAGTACAGTGGCTAACTGATTGGATTCCATGCTTAAACCTTCCGACTCAATGCGGGTGGCATTGAAAATATCGTTGCCCTGAACACCCTGGAAGAAGAAACTCAAACTAAAGCCTTTATAAACCAAGGTATTTGTTAAGCCAAAAGTGTATTTTGGGTTCGAGTTGCCTATGATTGTTTTATCGCCATCGCTTAAAGCTTTGTCACCGTCCAAGTCGCGATAAATCATATCACCGGTTGCAGGATCTACACCATCGGAAATATATCCGTAGAACAAACCTAAAGGCTGGCCTTCCTGGGCAATTGCCACGGAACCGCGGTCGGAAATGTTGCCAACTTTAATGGTTCCTCCATCGAGGCTGATAATTTTACTTTTGTTGAAAGAAATGTTGAAATCGGTAGTCCATTTCAACTCATTTTCACTGCTAAGGTTATGACTTGTAACCTGAAATTCGAAACCACGGTTTTCCATTTCGCCGATATTTTTGGTTGCCGTGCTGCTTGGCAAACCAACGCTTGCAGGAATTGGCCTGTTAAGCAACATATCGGTGGTTTTTTTTATGTAATAATCGGTAGTGAAAAGGATGCGGTTATCGAGGAAAGCAATGTCAATACCGAAATTGGTCTGTTTAGTGGTTTCCCATTTCAGGTTCTTATTTTCGAGGGTAATTGGTGAAGTGCCTGGCACAACATTGCCGCCATACACATAAAAAGCACCTGCGCTAACCAATCCGTAAGAAGCATAATCGCCAACCTGATCATTTCCAACTTCTCCATAGCCGACCCTGAGTTTCATGTCGTTGATAAAGTCGAGACCGGTAAAGAATTTTTCTTTTGAAATCCTCCATCCAGCAGAAAAAGATGGGAAGTAGCCCCAAACATTGTTGGTTGCCGAAAAAACAGTTGAAGCATCGGCACGGAAATTGGCTGTCAAAAGATATTTATCGGCATATCCGTAATTTACGCGGCTTAGGAAAGCTACATTCCTGCGTTGCGACGACGAAGCGACTACAGTACGAGTGGAACCACCGTTAACAGTTTGGATAGCGGAGCCACCAAATCCCCTTGCATTTATATCCGACGAATTGTAATCGGTTTCGGAAGTAACAAAACCAGCTAAAGCAGTAAAGTTATGTTTTTCAAAAATCTTATTGTAGGTCAATGTGTTCTCCGAAATCCAGTAAATCCGCTGGTTTGTATTTAAATCGGCCACACCTTGAAAATTTCGCCCTTCGCGGCTGCTGAACGGGTTAACCCATCCGGTATAAGTGCCATTGAGTTGTTCGTACCCAAACATGGTTTTGAATTTCAAATCCTGTATCGGGCTTATTTCAGCATACACATTGCCATTAAAGCGGGCATTTGTGTAAGCATGGTCATTAGCCAAAAGAAGAGCTATAGGATTTTCAAGATCAGGAATAAACGGATTAGCGGCAAAAGTACCATCGGCATTATATACATTGGTTACAGGCGCACCTGTTATCAAACTGTTGATTGCTCCCCAACGGCCTGTTTCGTTAACGGCAACATCGCGCCAGCGGTTGTATGAAATACTTGTTCCTACTTTAAGCACTTTGCTCACCTTGTGGTCCAAGTTGGTTTTGAAATTATACCTATTTAACTCGTTAGTAATTTCGATCCCTTCTTGTTTCATCCACGAACCCGAAAGATAATAATTGGTGCTTTCGTTTCCACCGCTAACCCCCAACTGATAGCTCTGCGAATGTGCAGTGCGGAATGCTTGGTCTTGCCAATTGCTGTTGATCAATTTGCCAGTCGCATCGGTATAAAGCGACCAGTCAGTGGTTTGGCCCATCTCTGTAACAAGGGCTTTGTATTGGTCCGAATTGAGCACGTCCATTCTTTTCCATACTTTGGAAGATCCCATATAAGTATCGAAAGTAACTTTGGTTTTCTGGTTTCCGCCACGCTTGGTGGTAATAAGCACAACTCCATTGGAACCTGAAGCCCCATAAATAGATGCAGCGGACGCATCCTTTAAAATAGACATGCTTTCAATATCGGCCGGGCTGATTTCGTTGATAGATAAAGTAGGCACGCCATCAACAATGTACAAAGGTTCGCTGCCAGCGGTAATGGTTGATGTGCCACGCACCCGTATAGAAAAACCCGCCTGTGGTTGACCGGATGGCCTAACTATTTGAACACCTGCTACTTTTCCTTCCAACGAATAGCCAAATTGTGTGTTGGGCCTTTCTTTGAATTCTTTTGACGAAACAGTAGCAACTGCACCTGTAACATCTTTTTTCTGTTGCGAACCGTATCCAACAACAACCACTTCGCTCAGGTTGGTTGCCGATTCCTTTAATGATACGTCCAATTTAGAGTTTCCGCCAACCGGAACTTCTAAGGTTGCGAAACCGATAAACGAGAACACTAAGGTAGAAGCGGAAGGTGCAGATAGTGAGAATTGGCCATCGATACCGGTGGTTGTGCCGGTGGGAGTGCCTTTAACAACAACATTTACACCGGGCAAAGTTGTTCCATCGTTAGATTTTACAGTGCCTTTTACAGTGATGTTTTGTGCAAAAAGGCCAAATTGCACTATCAATAGGAAAAACGCAGTAAAAAGCAGCGTCTTGATCCTCTTGATTGGCACGAGATTGATTGGTAGCTTTTTTTTCATTGGTTTGAGGTTTGGTTTGTCATGCTGGTTAATTTGAAGATTAAGGGTTTATAATTGCGAAATGAGAGGTTGGGCAAACTTTTTTGGCAATCTGAAAACACTGTTTTTGAAGTGGCATTATCGATAATACAAAGATATAGATAGATATGTATGACAGTGTACGGATTTGCGTATTATATTCTTCGATTTGCGCAAATTCATTTTTAGGAATCAAAATTTGTATTTTTTTTCAATTAACTAACAGCAAAACATTTGCATACCGAAAAACACATAATAAACATGGTATATATGTCATATTTTTCATTTTCTTTAAAGGACATGATGATAGGCTTGTATGATAATCGGGTTTTTTGTATTACAATTTCGTACCTTTGCTATTAATAAATACCGTAACTTACTTGTATAACTCCAAATATCTTTATCGCACTGCATATCAATCATATAACTGCAAGGAGGAATCATGAAACAGATTCTACTGTGTCAAAACAAGAAAGCTCTGTCTTTATGGCGGATGCTTTCTGTTTTCAGTTTCCTCCTAGTAGGTTACGGCAGTAAGGCGCAATGCCCTCCAGTTATTACAGCTTTCCCTTCAACAACCTCTATCTGTGCCGGCGATTCGGTAACTATGGTTTGCACCCCATCAACAGGAACAACATGGCAGTGGTATAAGGATGGAGATGCTTTGATTGGCGAAACAAGCAGTGCTTTTTATGCTTTTGAAGGCGGCAATTATACTGTATTGACAGGCAGTTGTGCTACCCCTTCCAACCCAGTTGCGGTAACAATAAAACCATTCCCATTTTTATCGATTTCGTATTCGGCCCTCGCTATTTGCGTTGGTGAGGAAGTTACATTAACAGTTAGCACTGGCCCAAATATTACCTGGTTATGGATTGCACCAGCTTCTCCGTCGTTTTTGTTGTTTGGCACAAGCCTCAATCCTGTTGTTAAGACACTGAGTTCCACAACAACATTTCAGATTATGGGAGCCGACTCAATTACAAATTGTGCCAGCACCACTGCTGTTACTATCGTTGTAAATCCGTTTATTACCCCGGGAACATTGCAATCCGATGTGGAAATTTGTGCCGGTGATACCCCACCAATGATGACTTCGACACCATCAAGCGGAGGCAGTGGTGAATTTACCTATCAATGGCAATCAAGCACAACAAACTCAACATCAGGATTTGCAAACATAGAAGACGCAAACGGATTATCGTTTCAACCGGAAGCCATATTTGATACGACCTGGTATCGCGTTGCAATCATATCGGCACCTTGTCCTCCCGTTTATACAAACAGCGTTGTGGTACAAGTAAACCCAACCGCCGAAATAAATAGCCCATCAGCCAAAGCAATTTGTTCGGGCGACAATGTTGCATATACACCTTCGAGCAATGTTTTGGACGCAACATATAGTTGGACAGCAACTATAACTTCCGGATTGGTTTCGGGTGCTTCTGCCTCGGGGAATGGCAGTATCGATGATTTTTTGTCTGTTCCCGCCGGTTCATCAGAAGTTGGTACAGTAAGTTATATTTTAACCCCTACCGGACCTGCCCCTACTTTCTGTCCGGGTATCCCTTTTGAATTGATAGTTTCCATATATCCTATTCCGCTTGTTGTTAATGCAACCTTGTTTCAGGATATGTGTGCAGGCATAACTTCGCAAGTCGTTGTTTTACAGTCGAATGAACCAGCATCTACATTTACATGGGAAGCAACTGCTGACGAAGGCATTAGTGGATTTGAAGCATCCGGTTCCGGCGATATCCCTCCGATGCCGATATTGAGTTTGCTTACCATTCCAGGAACAGTTACCTATTCGATTACTGCCGTTGGCCCACCACTTGCCAATTGTACTGGCCCAACAGCTACTTATATAATTAATGTAAACCCTTCGCCAAGTATTACCAACAATCCCTTGCAACAATCCATCTGCACTGGCGACACAACTTCCGAAGTTATAATTACATCGAATGTTCCATCCTCTTTCACATGGGAAGCGACAGCCGCACCTGCAAGCATTACCGGTTATCAGGAATCGGGTACAGATATTATTCCTGCACAAATAATTACAAATCCATCTAATATACAAGGTGTGGTCACTTATACTATTTTGCCAAGTGGTAATTTGAATGGTTGCACCGCAGTACCAAGCGATTACATTGTTTTTGTAAATCCTCAACCCATTGCAACTGCAACACCCTCGGCTGCAACAATTTGTTCGGGCGATACCACAAATATTATACTTACTTCAACAGTTGATAGCTCTATTTTTAGCTGGACAGCGACAGGAACGTCGGATCTTTCGGGATTTGGTGACGGAACTGGTGATACCATTTCTCAAGCCATAATCAATAATAGCAATGAACCTCACGATGTTACATATACCATAACACCCTTTTTCAATGGCTGTTCCGGTGTGGCAATCACAATTATTGTAAAAGTGAATCCTTTGCCACAGGTTTATGCTGGCATAGATACCACCATTTTTTATGGGACCAGCACTCCATTATCTGGGACAGCAACGGGCGGAACTGGTTCATTAAATTATATATGGTCGCCAGAAACTATTATTCAAACAGGAGGCAATTCGCTTACACCTACAACAACTAACCTTTATACGACATCAATACTTACATTGACTGTTGTTGATTTTGCAGGTTGTTCTGCTTCCGATCAGACGACAGTTATTATTGTTGGAGGCCCAATTACTGCTGCACCAACTGCCATACCTAATGTTATTTGCGCTGGAGATACTTCGACAATTTATGCGAACGCTTCAGGCGGTTCGGGCAATTATACTTATTCATGGACATGCTTCCCACAAGGCGATACAATTTGGTCGTCAAATATCGAAAACCCTGTTGTTTTTCCTAAAGATACTACTACCTATATAGTTACTGTTGATGATGGTTTTAATACCACAACCGATTCTGTAACCTTAATTGTGAACCCTTTGCCTACACAATATTCGGTTATAGGAGGTGGCAGTTATTGCAAATGGGGAGCTGGTGTCGAAATTGGGCTAAACGGTTCCGATAGCAATTTCATTTATCAGTTGCTCAGGGCAGGAATGCCTGATGGACCATTGGTTTTGGGTACAGGCGATACTATCAGTTTTGGTAACCGCACAGCAGCATTTGTTTACACGGTAAAAGCAACAAACAATATTACCGGTTGCGTCAACTTAATGAACGACAGTGCAACAATATCAATTATCCCACTTCCAACAGCATTTTTGGTAACAGGAGGAGGTTCTTATCCCGCTGGTGGGCCAGGCAAGAAAATTGGTTTGGCGCATGGAGATTTGGGTGTAACCTATCAATTGTATTGCGATAATATTCCAGTTGGATTGCCAATAGACGGATCGGATGCAGCAATTGATTTCGGGTTGCAAACGCTTGAAGGGACTTATACTGTTGGGGCAACAGACCAAACAACCGGATGCGTTGCCGATATGAGCGGCAGTGTTGATATTATTATCTTGGCAGCCCCTGCCCTGTTTGTTGTAACTGGAGGCGGAAATATTTGTTTCGGTGAACCAGGTTTGTTTATTGGGCTTGCAGGTTCTGAAATAGGTGTTGATTATCAACTGATATATAATGGATTCCCAGAAGGGGATTTGGTTGCAGGAACTGACCTTCCATTAACGTGGGGGCCATTTATCCTCGAAGGCCTTTATGAAGTAAATGCCATAAATACGGCTTATGGGGCAATGCAAATGATGGATGGAAATGCAGTAATAGTTGTGAACCCTTTGCCAACTTTGTTTACAATTAATCCAACCGGATCACAATGCCCGGGCACTATTGTCAGGCTTAATGGTTCCGATTTAGGTTTTTCTTATTATCTATTAGTCGACGGGACTTGTGTTGACACGGTGCAAGGCACTGGTTTGCCTGGATTTCTGGAATTCGGCCCACAAAGCAGGAACGGCACTTACACCGTAAAAGCAAAAAACTCCCTCACAGGTTGCGAGGCCATGATGAACGGCAGCGTTTACATTTATAAATCATCTGATTTATTCAATGTTACCCCGGCGGGGATACTTTGTCCGGGTCAAACAATTGGCCTTTCTGGTTCGCAAACCGGTGTAAAATACCAGCTTCGCCGCAATGGAACTTTCGATTTGGGTGCTCCTGTGCCCGGAACAGGCCTGCCAATCAACTTTTTATACACAAACCTCACTGGTTTATATAACGTTGTTGCCATCGATTCAATTACCAATTGTGTTACCTACATGAACGATAGCACTAATATTTATCCTTTTCCAATTGCTTTTACCATAGTGCCTGATGGAAATGTCTGCGAAAATGACGTTATAGGTATAAATGGTTCAGAAACTGGCGTGGATTATATTCTAATGCTTGACAATGCAATACATATCGACACCATTTCAGGCACTGGTTTCCCAATTGATTTTGGGCCACAAACATCCGAAGGTAATTACACGGTGGCGGCAATTAATCAATATTCTTATTGTGAGTATCCGCAAAATGGATTTACGCATCTTAACGATGGGCCAATAAAATATTCGGTACTTCCGGCAGGCGGGCAATGTGTGGGAACAAGCATTGATTTATCGGGTTCGCAGATTGGTGTTTCATATCAATTGTTGCTCAATGGCGGTATAAATATGGGCTCGCCAGTTTCTGGAACAGGAAACCTGATCACATTTGGGGCGCAAAACCAAAGTGGTGTATATACCGTTCGGGCAGTTAACGACAGTACCGGTTGCTATATAAGTATGGATGATAGCACCACACTTGAATCTTTTCCTATCACGTTTGTGATTTCGCCAACAGGCCACAAGTGTTCTGGCACACCTATAACACTTGGAGGGTCGCAAAGCAATTTCAACTACATACTTGTTCTAAACGGTTCAATTGGAATAGATACCATAGCAGGCACTGGCAGCGCTATTACTTTCGGGCCACAAACCACCTCCGGTTCATATACTATAACGGCTTATAACACAGCGGCTTTTTGCTCAGGGGCAATGGATGGGGTTACAGTAATAGAAACTGCACCTGAAATATTCACTATCAACCCACAAGGGATAGCTTGTCAAGGCACAACATTAATTCTCGACAATTCCCAAGCCGGAATCAGTTATCAGTTGCGCTGGAACGGGAACACAAACGTAGGCAACCCCGTTATCGGCAATGGTTCTCCATTAAGTTTTGGTAATCAGACGCTTGCTGGTAATTATACTATAATTGCGACAGGTGGCGACAGTTGTGTTGCCATGATGAATGGCAATCTGGAAATATCTTCGTTTCCAGCTGTTTTTGCAGTTACACCTTCCGGAACAAATTGCGAAAACACAGCTATTGGGCTGAACGGCTCCGAATTGAACATCAAGTATGTATTGGTTCTTAATGGTGGAATTTATATCGATACCATTGCTGGGACTGGTAACGCAATAAGTTTTGCAGCACAAATTACATCGGGCACTTATACAATAATTGCATACCATTCTGTTACACATTGCCAGATTTCAATGTCCGGTTCATCGGTTATAAACGAAGCACCATTGGCTTTTACCATAACACCGGCAGGTTTTGTTTGTCAGGGTACAACTATTGGTTTAGACAATTCCGAAATCGGGGTCAGCTACCAACTTCGATGGAACACGACCACAAATATTGGATTGCCAGTTTCGGGCACTGGCTCGGCAATAAGCTTTGGCAGCCAAACACTTGCTGGCACTTATACCATTATTGCCATTTCGGACAATAGTTGCGTTACTACTATGAACGGTAACATTGTAATTTATCCGTTGCCGTTTGTTTACACACTTTCGCCATTGGGCGAAAACTGTGCCGGTACTCCAATTGGGCTTAACGGTTCCCAAATAGCTATAAATTATGTGCTTGTGCTCGATGGCGGAATTTATTTAGATACTATTACAGGCACAGGAAATACCATTAGTTTTGGCCCTCAAATTACTGCTGGCACATACACTTCTTTTGCTTACAATGTTATTACGAATTGCGAAATCCCGATGATTGGTACGTTGACAATAAATGCTAAACCATTGGTTTATAACATGACACCAGCAGGTTTTGCTTGTCAGGGCACAACTGTCGGTCTCGAAAATTCCGAAATTGGGGTCAGCTATCAATTGCGTTGGAACGGTTCAACAAATATCGGTTCTCCAGTATTGGGCACTGGTGCGGTTATCAGCTTTGGCACACAGACACTTTTAGGAATTTACACCGTAATTGCTACGACACCAACAAATTGTGTGGCATTCATGAATAACAGTATTGTCATAGATCCACTTCCGGTCGCATTTACTGTTACCCCTGCTGGCACCAACTGTGCAAGCAGGCCAATAGGGCTTAATGGTTCCGAAATAAATGTAAATTATGTGCTGATGCTCGATGGTGATATCGTTATTGATACCATTTCCGGTACAGGATCCGCAATAGCTTTTGCAATTCAAAGTACCTCAGGAATTTATACGGTTTTTGCATATTATCCGATTACTAATTGCCAGATGCCGATGAACGGGACTTCTGTA
>CAIRHD010000565.1 GCA_903878265.1 uncultured Bacteroidales bacterium
ATACCTTGCCGAGGTGTACGACAGCCATGGGGCTAAACTTTGGTCGAGCAAGCTGCTGGACAGCAAAGGCACCCCGCTCGAAGGCTGGGATGGCACTTTCAACGAAAAACCTTGCCAGCAGGATGTGTATGTGTGGAAGATTTCTGCCGTGTTCAGGGATGGGACGGTTTGGTATAATAAAGATATGGGCGAACATAAAGGATTGACCGAACCGGTTTGGGGGACGGTAACGCTGATACGGTAGACATATTAGGTTCATAGGATCAAAAAACAATTCCGGGAAAGTTAATCTTATATTAGCTTTTTCGGAATTTATCTATTTTTTCTAATTGCCGACTTAATAAGCCACAAAATCAGCCTTAATATCCCCACGACATTTTACATTGAAAACCATCCGATATTTGAACCAATTTTTTTATTGTGAATTCAACCTAAAGATTCATTCTAAACATTGCCTGAATTATCGATGAAAAATTTCAACATAGTAAACCTTTATGTTTTCGTATCTTCGTGGCATCCTTTTTTCTTTCATTTGTGATAATGATATAAAAATCAAATGTTTAACAATGTTTATAGATTGTTCTGCTTGCACCTTAGAAATTGATTTTATTAAACCTACCACTTACTGATGGCTATTAAAAAATCCGAACTTTACTCCTCCCTCTGGGCAAGCTGCGATGAACTGCGTGGCGGTATGGATGCAAGCGAATACAAGGACTATGTGCTGCTGATGCTATTTATAAAGTATATCAGCGATAAATATGCCGGTGTGCCTTATGCTCCTATAACTGTTCCGGAAGGTGCAAGTTTTAAGGATATGGTTGCTTTAAAAGGCAATCCTAATATTGGCGACCTGATCAATAAAAAGATTATTGGCCCTATTGAGCTGGCTAACAACTCCCTGGGCTCAATCAAGGTGGATTTTGATAACCCAGCAAAGTTGGGTACGGGTGATGAAAAGGTAAAACGCCTTTCAAACCTGATTGCTATATTTGAGAAGCCAGAACTGAACTTTGCCAATAACAAAGCGGAAGGTGACGACATATTGGGCGATGCTTACGAATACCTGATGCGGAACTTCGCTACCGAAAGCGGCAAAAGCAAAGGCCAGTTTTATACACCTGCTGAGGTTAGCCGTATAATGGCGAAGATCATCGGTATCAATAATGAGAACAGCACCGCCAATACTACCGTTTATGACCCAACCTGCGGTTCCGGTTCGTTACTGCTGAAAGTGGCTGATGAAGCCGAACGCAAGATCACTATTTACGGGCAGGAAAAAGAGAGTGCAACAGCCGGATTGGCCCGGATGAACGTGGTGCTGCATAATTGCCCGACTGCTTTAATCAAATGCACCGGCAACAGTACGTTATCTGACCCGCAATTCCTCGAAGGGGACAGGTTACAGTTGTTCGATTATATTGTTGCCAATCCACCATTCTCATCTAAAAACTGGAGCAACGGACTGGATATATCTTCCGAAACCGCCGATAAATACAGCCGCTTCGATGGGTTTGGCGTTCCACCGGATAAGAATGGCGACTATGCTTTCCTTTTGCACATGATCCGCTCGTTAAAGAGCAGGGGAAAGGCAGCGGTTATTCTTCCACATGGTGTGCTGTTTCGTGGCAATGCTGAAGCTGAAATCCGCAAAAACCTTATCCGCAAAGGATATATCAAAGGTATTATTGGGTTACCCGCCAACCTGTTTTATGGTACGGGTATCCCGGCCTGCCTGATTGTGATTGATAAAGAAAATGCCGCTAACCGCAAGGCCATATTTATGGTTGATGCCGGTAAAGGCTTTAGTAAGGATGGGCCTAAAAACCGCCTGCGCGATCAGGATATTCACAAGATTGTGGATGTGTTCAACAAACAACTGGAATTGCCGAAATACAGCCGCATTGTTCCCATTGCTGAAATCGAAGAAAAGGAATACAACCTCAATATTCCCCGCTATATCGATAGCCAGGAGGAAGAAGATATTCAGAATATTGAGGCGCACCTCAAAGGTGGTATTCCCAATGCCGACCTGGATGCATTGAATAACTACTGGCAGGTATATCCCAACCTACGGAATGTACTCTTTGAACCGAACCAACGTGCAGGTTTCAGCCAGCAGAAAATTGATAAAACCGCTATTAAACGCACCATTTTTACTTATCCTGAATTTAAACTTTACAGCCAAAAGGTATTTGAAGTATTTGAAAGCTGGAAGCAAAAAACAATTCCTACTCTTAAAAATATGGATTTGGGTGTAAAGCCAAAGAAACTTATCCATGAAATATCGGAAGATTTATTGCAAAGTTTCTCCAACCTGAGCCTTATCGACCGGTACGATGTGTACCAGCACTTGATGTCGTACTGGAGGGAAACTATGCAGGACGATGTGTATGTAATTTCCGATGAAGGCTGGAAGGCCGGTCGCGAGGTTTACCGCATCATAAAAACAACCAAAGATAAATCCGGGAAAAGCAAGGAAAAAGAGGCGGAAGGCTTGGAAGGTATAGAAAGCAAACTTTTAAAACCTGCCCTCATAATCAACCGTTACTTTGTTGCCGAAAATACAGCCATTGAAGCAATCGAAAGCCAGCGGGATTTAGTATTGATGCAGATTGAAGAACTGGAAGAAGAGCACGGAGGAGATGATGGCCTGATGCTTGATGCCCGCAATGATAATGATAAAATAACTGTTGCCAGCGTAAAAGACCGATTGAAAAAAATCAAAGATAGCAAAGAGGATAAAGAGGAACGCAAAGTTCTGGAATCTTACCTGAAAATGTCAGAATCGCTTGGTAACCTGAATAAGCAAATTAAAGAACACCAGAAAGCCTTGGAAATAAAAGTCTGGAACCAATACAAGGCACTTACTGATGACGAAATAAAAGCCTTAGTTATTGATAGCAAATGGATTCAAACCCTCGACACTGCAATTCATACCGAAATGCAGCGCATCAGCCAGCGGCTTACCCAGCGTATTAAAGAATTGGCCGACCGCTACGACACGCCTATGCCTGAGTTGCTCAACGAGGTAAGCCTACTGGAAGAAAAAGTTAATTCTCATCTTGCAAAAATGGGATTCAAATGGAAATAGCAATCAATCAAAAGGAAATCGAGAACCGCATTTTCACTATTCGAGGTAATCAGGTGATGATTGACAGAGATTTAGCTGAAATGGATTCGGTTGATACAAAAGTATTGAACCAGGCTCTAAAACGCAATATTGAACGGTTCCCTGATTTTTTCAGATTTCAAGTCTCTGAAGACGAGAAAAATGAACTGGTAACAATTTGTGACCGGTTTAGCTCATTGGCGCATCGCTTAAAGATTTGGGCAAAAAATGGTTTGCTTTCTCCAGAATGGATTCATTAACCGGCGACGCGCTTAATAAACTAAAAGGATAGCGATGGAAATAGCAATCAATCAAAAGGAAATCGAGAACCGCATTTTCACTATTCGGGGTAATCAGGTGATGATTGACAGGGATTTAGCTGAAATGTATGACATCGAAACGAAAGTATTGAATCAAGCTGTTAAAAGAAATATCGAACGATTCCCCGGTATCTTTCAGTTTCAATTGACAGAAAACGAATATAATGTATATTCAAGGTCACAAATTATGACCTTGAACGACCAAATAAAAAACACAAAACTCAAGCGTGGTCAGAATATAAAATACCTTCCTTACGCTTTTACCGAACAAGGCGTGGCGATGCTATCTGCTGTATTACGCAGTGAAACTGCCGTAAAGGTAAGCATCCAGATTATGAATGCATTTGTTGAAATGCGCAAACTGGTATTAAGCAATGCAGGTTTGTTTCAACGACTTGATAAAATATCTGTTGCCAGCGTAAAAGACCGGCTGAAAATAATCAAAGATAGCAAAGTGGATAAAGAGGAACGCAATGTTCTGGAATCTTACCTGAAACTGGCAGAATCGCTTGGCGAACTTAACAGGCATATAAAAGAGCATCAGAAAGCTCTGGAAACAAAAGTCTGGGACCAATATAAGGTACTTACGGATGATTATATAAAAACCAAAGTGGTTGATCATAAATGGATACAAACAATAGATACGGCCATTCACACCGAAATGCAGCGAATCAGCCAACGTTTAATCAAACGTATTAAAGATTTGGCCGTCCGAAACGATACTCACATGCCTTGTTTCTTGGAAGAGGTTGGCCTGTTGGAGCAAAAAGTTAATGCTCATATTGAGAAAATGGGATTTGTATGGAAATAGATAAACCAAATAACAGCAGAAAGCAAAGAGGAAAAGATAAGGATAAAGTTGTTTTTCCGGTTCCCGAACCAAAACTTCATTTACCTGAAGGGTATGCTGATTTTATCAAAGAGATTAAAGAAAGTATCTTTAAAAAACGTCTTGAAACAGTAATTGAAGCCAATTCTGCTATGATTATGTTGTATTGGGAAATTGGAAATTCCATTTTGCAACGCCAAAAAAATGAAGGTTGGGGTGCAAAAGTTATCGACCGTATGAGTTATGACTTAAAAACCGAATTTCCAGAAATGGGTGGATTCTCTCCCCGAAACCTTAAATATATGAGGAAGTTTGCCGAGGCATGGCCAACTGTTGAATTAGTGCAACGCACCGTTGCACTAATTCCATGGAGGAGCAACATTACCCTTCTCGATAAATTGACAGAACCCGATCTTCGGCTTTGGTATGCCCAAAAAACTGTAGAAAACGGTTTTGGTAAAGATATGCTGGTGTTTCAAATAGAATCGCAATTGCATAAACGACAGGGAGCCACCATCAATAATTTCAATGTGTCGTTTCCTCCGGCAAAATCCGATCTTGCCTCACAAATTTTCAAAGACCCTTATGTTTTTGATTTTCTGGGTACAGCCGACCCACGACTTGAAGCGGAGTTGGAAAAGAAATTGACTGATCATATCCAAAAGTTCTTATTGGAACTGGGACAAGGATTTGCATTTGTAGGCCGACAGGTGCATTTGGAGTTGGGGGGCGATGATTTTTATATCGATCTGCTTTTTTACCATCTCAAGTTACATTGTTATGTAGTGATTGAACTCAAAGCCGGCCAATTCGAACCTGGATATGTTAGCAAATTGAACATGTATCTGAATGTGGTAAACGACACCCTGTTACATCCCGATGATCAACCAAGCATCGGTTTGCTTTTGGTAAAATCGAAAAATAAACTGGTGGCCGAATATTCGCTCTCGGGCTATACCAATCCTATTGGCGTGGCAAATTGGGAACGCGACCTTGTAAAATCCTTGCCAGAAAACTTGAAATCCAGCTTGCCAAGTATCGAAGAAATTGAAAAAGAACTCGAAAACCACGACAATGAGTAATATACAAAAAGGGTATAAACAAACAGATGTTGGGGTTATTCCGGAGGATTGGGATGTACGATCAATTTCATCTGTTGCAGAAATTGCTACAGGTAACACTCCACCCACAAGAGATTTAAACAATTACGGAGATGAATATCTATTTGTAGGGCCTGCAGATTTGGGAAAAAGGAAATGGATATTCAATTCCGAAAAGAAATTATCAAGGAAAGGATTTAATATATCAAGGAAGTTCCCGCCTAAAAGCATTTTATTTACCTGCATTGGCTCTACGATTGGCAAATCTGGAATGGCTTCTATTTTGTTGACTTCTAACCAGCAAATCAATGCAGTATTACCAAATGAAAATTACCATAGCGATTTTTTGTTTTATGCACTTAATCTTCTTTCGCCAAAAATTAAATCATTAGCAGGCGAACAGGCAGTTCCTTTAGTGAATAAAACACAATTTGGAGAAACTCTTGTTCCTCTTCCCCCCACCAAATCTGAACAAACCGCCATAGCCAGCGCCCTCAGCGACGCCGATGCCCTTATCACCAGCCTGGAAAAACTTATTGAAAAAAAACGGGCGATTAA
>CAIRHD010000566.1 GCA_903878265.1 uncultured Bacteroidales bacterium
AAAAATAATGGTTATGATACGCTCACAAATATTCCGGTACTGCTTACCATCAGCGGTCAAAATCTGTTCTCGGCCTCAGATACCATCCCGCTCCTAAAACCCGACTCCGGTTTTACTGTTGAATTCACTGGTTTCATACCGACAGTTTTAGGTTATAATACCGTGAATATCACCTTACCCGCTGATGACTATTTGCCGGATAACACGAAGAACTTTGTTCAGGAAATTACGTTGAATGAATTTAGCTATTGCGATACTACAGGCATTGCTACAAGGTGGGGATTTGGCAGTGGTGGCTCAGCAGCTGCAGCAATGTATATCAATAAATATCATATAAATGGTGTAAGAAATATTCGTGCTGCCAATATTGGACTTGGCATGGGAACTGGTCAAAACGTATATGCAGTTGTGTTGAATGCCGCAAAAGTAACGGTAGCCCAATCAGCTTTGTTTCCGTTAACAGCGCAAAATTCAAATAAATACCACACTTTTGAATTTCCCAACCCGCCAGTGATTTCCGATAGCATCTTTTACATCGGGTTGGCTCAGACAGCTAATCTGGTTGGTTATTACCCAATAGGCGCTCAACGGGAAAATCCAAACCGACAAAATGCCTTTTACCTTACAGTCATGGATGGATCGGGTTTAAACAACGATTTTGATGGCAATACCAGGTTTTGCATCGAAGCCCTCATGGATCCGGGGCCTTGCAAACCAACTTTCCAACAAGCATGCAACTCTTCATATTATCAACATATTGATAATGTAAGTACTACAGACGGAATTACGAATATTTTAAACCTTAACACGGCTTGTTCGGGAAGTTCCAATAACTACAATTTCTATCCGGATCAGATAATTACTGCGGAAAAGGGAACTTTTTTCAACTTTAAAGCTGAAGGCGATTTCTGGAATGCTAATCTCAAAATTTGGGCTGACTGGAATGGTGATGGTGATTTTTATGATACGCTCGAACTGGCTTCTATTGCCACTGGCCTGAATACGGGTATTGTTACAGGAAAAATTAACATCCCGATGCTTGCAGTTCAAGGAAACACTAGACTCCGTTTTGTAATCCATCAAATGGATTCTTCACCACCGAATCCTTGCGGTGGTCATTATTGTGGTGAAACTGAAGATTATGCGTTTGTAATTTTACCTGCAACCTTAATGAATTATGCTTCGGGAACAACCTTTCAATGTGATACTTTGGTTCAGATATCCAGAGGAGCAATAAACGCAGGTATTATTGGTATTAGAATGCAAACCACAGGAGCTTTGGAGCCGTTGGCAGTAACTTCCTTCACCATCAGCCCTGCCGGAAGTACTGATTTCGCCAGGGATGTTTCGCAGGTGAAAGTTTTTTTTACTGGCAATGATTCTGTTTTCTCGACCAGCCATCTGTTCGGTTTTTCAGCCAACCTCAACAATCCCATCACAGGAATTGACACCCTTTTGCATGGAACAAACTATTTCTGGTTGGCTTATGATATTTCCGATACCGCAACCATTGGCAATTTCCTTGATGCTTCCTGCCTGGATTATACCATCGGCGGATCCGGAACACATAACCCTACCGTGAGTTCGCCACCGGGCAAGCTCACGATCAATTATTGTATCCCCGGTTTTGGTTATCCCGGTGGTTGTGACTGGGGTGTAGGAATCAACAGTTTTTCAACCTCCGGAGGAATCACCAATATTTCTAATATGTATAACGGATGCCCCGGTAACCTATACGATTACACCTTTTTTTCCAACCAGACAGTTACGGCAGAGCAAGGTGCTTCATTCCTGTTCGATTTGACCAGCACAGGAAATGACCCAGGTTTTCTCATGTATATCGACTGGAACCAGGATTTTGATTTTGATGATCCCGGCGAACTGGTTTACAACTACTGGATGCCTGCATCTGATACAGTCGTTGTGCCGGATGATGCAGTACCCGGAACGACCCGGATGCGGGTAATCGCTTATTGGCAGGAACAAAAGGGGGCCACAAACGTGGTGAATGACC
>CAIRHD010000567.1 GCA_903878265.1 uncultured Bacteroidales bacterium
ATGGCAGATGGGGTTATCGTGCAATTCGCCAAAGAAAACAATATCTGCACTGGTAGCATCCTTTAGAAGCTCTTTGTAAGAGGCACTTTTCCCATTCTGATCGAATAGTTTGTATGCTGGTTTGTCGTTTTTCATCGAAAGTAGAGTAATGAAAGCAAGGCTAAGTAGAAGTATTTTATTCATTTCGTTTAGGTTAAAAGCTGTTCAAAGTTCAATGTTCAAAATTGTTCAAGGCTGTTGAAGGTTCAAGGTCACGAAATTGACGGATTCGTTTTAAAAGCCGATTGACGAGTCAATTATCGCATTACCACATTATCACATTAAAAAATTCATTTCTTCAACTCCCCACCATGAAACATCAAGGGCAATAGGTTTGCAATGCCATCAATAATCCAGATTATGTCGGAGTTCCCTTGCAGCAATATCCGGATGGGTTGGCCCGAAAGCATTTCGTATTCTGCAATTACCTGACGGCAAGCGCCACAAGGCGTAACAGGAACCGAAAGGTTGAAAATATCCGTTTTGGCAACCACAGCGATACTTTTTACGGGTATGCCCGGATGCAGGGCCGATGCAGAGAATACCGCAACGCGCTCGGCACAAATTCCTGATGGATAAGCGGCATTTTCCTGGTTGTTCCCTTTAAATGTCAAATTATTTGCTAACCGTACCGCCGCACCAACATGAAATTTGGAATATGGGGCATAAGCCGATTCACATGCCGTCCATGCTTCCTCAAGCAGTGTTTTATCTTCGGCTGACAGTTGGTCTGTTCCTGTAACTTCGGAATAAGCAATTGATAATGTATGTGTAATCATGTGGTAGATTAATAGGGCATAAATGTACTTGAAATTTATAAGGTTTCAGTTGATGAACTATAAAAAATATGCCGAATTTATATTTTTTGACAAATTGATAGTGTTTCAATCCGTATATCTCGCTCAAATATCAGAAGTTCCATCGAAAATTGATTCCGAAAGTTCGATATTTTCCCTGCCTAAAAGCAAAAGTGCAGTAAACAAAGCATAAAAGGTAACCCCTTCCTGACTTTCGATGGTGTCTTCGGTGAGCATTGATAGCATGAAGATTATCCAATAAATTACATAAAAGTAGTTGTTGAAATTTCGGGTTTTTATGCCGGGATAAAACATCACAACCATAAAACACACAAAGCCAATCAAACCCAAGCCAACCGTTATCGAAAGGTATTGGTTGTGGGAACGCAAGCGGTTCTGTTTGGCCAGTTTGGAATCCATTTTAATGTATTGATCAACAAATGCTTGTGGAACGTCGCCTGTTCCTACCCCAAGTAAGGGCTGTTGTGAAATTATCAGTATCGAAGTCCGCCAATATTCGAAGCGTTGTATCATGGAACCCGAATTGGGATCGTTAAGGTAAATGTAGCGTTGAAGCCCAATGATAAAATCTTCGATTTGTGCCTTGATTTTTGGCAATTCTTTGTAATCGAACCTGTTGTATCCGTTTTCAATATTTCGTATTTCGTCAGCCGAAAGTTTTCCAATCCCATCAGCATCTTTCCGTAAATCTTTGGATGCCAAATAGCTTATAAGTACAAAACGGCGTAATTGCCTATTCTCGTCAAGGCTGTCGAGCGATAGTTTGCTGCGTTCGCCCCAAGCCCGCCTTAGTTCCTTATCGCAAATATATAAGCCTGCCCACTTTCCATTTTTCGACCTGAAATTTACTGTGTCGTGGTAATACGAATTTCCTTCGGAAGTGAATTTGTCGAGTTTTGAAAACTCGACCGTTGGGGTTTGCAAATAATTATATGCAATGGACAATATATAAATAGCTGGCAAGCTTGTTAATAACGTAATTGCAGCAAAGATGCTGATTTTGTGTAAGTTGTTCTTTATTTTTAATGTAAATACGATAAGCACGATGAAGCTGACTATGCTGAACACCAACATTCCGGTTGAGTAGTTCATATAAAACATAAACGAAACCAGCCAAATTGCAATAGACAAAAGCAGGATTTTTAGCCAATTGGCAATCAAGTTTTTCGATTTCACGAAGAACAAGATGCAGAACACGGCAAATACTGCGTTCAGGCTGTAAAGGATATGCGAAGTGTGCGCATTTAAAGCCCTGCTGTCGGCAACCGGTAAGTTCAAGAATAGTATCAGCCTGTAAATGCTTCCGCCAAATACGGCAGCTACCAATACGCCAAGCATCAAATAAAAAGTGCGGGTGTTTATGCGTGGCCCAGTTGCTATGAACAGCGGAAGTATAAAAATGGGGATTTTGGTGCGCAAATCCTTCATCGCATATTGAAAATCGGTGGTATATAAAAGTCCGATCACATGCAACAACAAGATAGATGCAATGGCCATTGCTGGCTTGTTCTTGGAAAACACTAAAAATTTAGCAATCAGTGCTTTGAGGACATTTACAACAACTTCACCTAAAAACCTCAAGAGGTTTACTGGGTTGAATAAGCTTTTGGATGGGTATTTTTCGAGGAATTTGGTGTCAACGCCATGCCACAACCAGAAAAACAAGGTGGTGAACTGGAAGATACTCGTTGTAAATTTCGACAAGGGAACGGAAGCAACCAACAACGCAAGCGAAATAAAATACATGCTCGCATACCGTGGCGGCCATTTCCCTGTAAAAATTTGCATAAAGCTATGGTTAATTTTGGCTTTTTGACGGTTTCGGCTGCTTGTCGGCTTTTATAAAAGTGCCATCAAGTATCGATGCGTATTTGGTCGAATTTAGCAATACATCCACTGCATTCTTTAGTTCGGTATCGTCGCTCAAGGTCGATTCGATGCGCCCTCTTTGATAATAATACCTGCTTACGATTTCCTGTTGCAGCATTTCGGTGATTTCTGGCCTGTTATCGATGAGGTCTTTTTTCCTATGTTCGGCAATTCCCGAAAGCATAAGGTCGTATTGTGGTTTAATTGCTTCCCAGCAGTTTTCGTAAACAGCAGCTTTCTTCACAGTTTCAAGTTCTTTTTCGGCAACAGTCTTAAATTCAAAACCTTTTTTTTCGGTGAAAGCAACAAAATCGGAGTAATCGGCATCGTTAATTTTAAATGTTCCGGCAGCATCAATAGAGGGATGTGCTTCAGCATATTTGGTTGCATAGTCGAAAATAATGTATTTTGTGATAAGGTTATACGATACAGTGCTGAGTTTTGTGGTATCGGTTGCAACATCAGGCGCAATGCCTTTGCCATCGTAAACGGTGCGGCCGTGCATGGTTTTGTAGGCAGTAATCAGCGAATCTGGAATTTGGTCGGGATTGCCCGACGAATTTTTGTGAGCATAATCAATTTCCTGAATGCACCTTCCGCTTGGGATGTAATATTTGGCAACGGTTATTTTTACTTGTGTGTTATAGCTTAAAGGGAAAACATTCTGCACCAGCCCTTTGCCATACGTCCTACGCCCAACAATGGCGGCGCGGTCGAGATCCTGCAAGGCGCCTGCAACAATTTCGGAAGCAGAAGCACTCATTTCGTTTACCAAAACCACCAGCGGGAGATCAGCATCAACAGGTTCCATGGGGGTTAAATAACTATGGTTTTTGTCCTTTTGTTTTCCTTTGGTCGAAACCACCAGTTCGTTTTTCTTAACAAAAAGGTTAACAATATTCACTGCCTCTGTTAGCAGGCCACCGCCATTGTCGCGTAAATCAAGGACAAGCCCCGAAAGGGTGTTTTTTGCTTTTAGATCCAAAAGTGCCTTTTTTACTTCTGCGGAAGCAGTTTGTGTAAAACTGTTGAGCTTAATATATCCTATGCCATTGCCAATCATGCCGAAGTAAGGAACAGGATCGATGCTGATTTTCTCGCGCATAATATCGAATATCATTGGGTTTGTTACTCCATCCCTTTCTATCACCAATTTAAAATTGGTTCCAGGTTGGCCTTTAAGGATGGCGCTCACATCGTCAACCGATTTTCCTGTAGCGTTTTTATCATTGATTTTCAATATTTTGTCTCCTGCTTTTAATCCAGCTTTTTGGGCTGGGGAGTTTTCGTAAGGTTCCGAAATGATGATAAAATCGCCCTGTTTGTGTATCAGCGACCCAATTCCTCCGTATTCGCCTGTGGTCATAAACCTGTAATCCTCAATTTCCGATTCAGGGATGAAAACTGTATATGGGTCAAGCTTGTTTAGCATGGCATCAATACCTGTTTTCATCAATTCGGATGGGTTTGAGCCATCTACATAATTAGTGTTCAGCTCTTTATAGAGAGAAGTAAGGATTTCGAGATTTTTTGAAATTTCAAAATCGGAGGATGTTTGCGCTTTTAATTTGGCAATAGGGGTAAATGCCAGAAAAATTGACACGATTACCAATGCTCTCAGCAATAGGAAATTACGGTGTTTCATTTAAGTGATAATTTGGATTAATCTAAGATTTGTTGTTTATAGTTTTCTTTACAAGTATAAGATAACAAGTAACTAAGCAGGTATGTTTTTAAATGCAATTATCAATTAACCAACCCCAAAAACTAAGGTACCGGATCGTACCCACTTCCACCCCATGGATTACATGAAGCAATTCTCTTTATTGTGAGCCAACCGCCTTTGAATGGCCCATGTTTTTTCAGTGCTTCGATGCCATAAACAGAACAACTTGGCGAATAGCGGCATGATGGCGGCAAATAAGGCGAAATGGCATACTGATAAAAATGTATGCCGCCAATCAATACTTTACTCAGGAGTTTTTTCATGCACGAGGATTAAACGGTTCAATAAGCCTTTTATTGCAGCGAGGGTTTCTGCCTGTGAAATGCACAGTTTGCCAGTAAAAATTACGGCAATATCGCAGTGCTTCTCAATCTGGGAATAGAAATCCACCAAATCGTGTTTGTTTAGCCTATATGCTTCGCGGATAAGGCGTTTCATGCGGTTTCGATCCACGGCATGGCGCAAATTCTTTTTTGGCACGGCAATCAAAAGTTGAACTGGGGGCTTTACTGACGCTTCAGTTTCCAGATAAATCAATCGGAACAATCCAGAAGAAAGAGATTTCCTTTGGGCAAACAGCAAGTCGATCTGTTTTTGGCTACAGATTTTTTCCGGTTTTCTGAATGTGTTTCGTACTGCTGTGGTAGGCATTGCTAGCTCTTGGAGTGCAAAAATAGTGTTTTATGATAGTGGCATGGCAGTACTTGGACTTCAAAATGTTAAATAGCAATAAAAAACCCCGCAAAAATACTTTTTACGGGGTTCCTGTTGTTTTGGCGGATCGTTAAATTTTCTTCTGGCATTTTGATAGGTAAGCATCAATTGCCATTGTCATGGATGGCGTTGCCGGGCTGGGTGCCATAATGTTGACTTTAAGCCCGGCTTCGGTGGCTGCCAAGGTGGTGGTGGTGCCAAAAGTGCCTATTGCAGTTTTGCCTTGCTTAAAATCGGGCCAATTGTGATAAAGGGAACGTATCCCTTGTGGGCTGAAAAAAATTAGAAGGTCGAATTTTGTGATGTCAACAATCTCTTTCATTTCAACTGGCACGGTGCGGTATAAAATTGCCTCGCTATAATTGATCTTTGAAGCTTCCAGCAAATCAGGTATTTCTTTGCTGTGGTTGTCGGAGCAAGGCAACAGAAAGCGTTCGGTCTTATGCTTTCTGATTAGATCCATCAATTGGGATGCGTCATTTTCTGAAAAGAAAATTTTCCTCTTACGGAACTGCACATATTTTTGCAGGTAAAATGCCACTGATTCGGTCATGCAAAAATACTTCATGCTTTCGGGTATTTCGATCCTAACATCTTTGGCAATGCTAAAGAAATGATCGACGGCATGTTTGCTGTTGAAAATAATGGCTGTATATTCGTTGATGTAAACTTTCTTGTCGCGAAACTCGCGCACGGTAACGCCTTCGATTTTAAAGAATTTTATAAATTCGATGGTTACCAAATGTTTCTTGATAATTTCGCCATAAGGTGATTTTTCCAAATCTGCCGGAACAGGCTGCGATACCAGTATGTTCTTGATTTTAGACACGTTATCAATATTTTTTTTAACAGTTTAGGAAAAAAAAGACATAAAACTAAATTTTACTTATAGCTTTACAGAGCATCACTATGGGTAGAATTTCGAGGGTGCAAAGGTATAAAAATAAATAAAACAAATTGTAGCTCTTATTTGCCCAGCCTGTTAAAATGTTCCTTAACAGTTTGTAAGCCGCTAATAACATGACTATTACGCTTCCCACAATTAAAAATGCAGTGCTGTCCCAATACAATGCGATCAATGCAACCGGCAATAGTATAACCCCAATAATATGATTGAACAACAATGCGTTAAGCTGAAATTGCCTGGCATATTCGCCAGTGTCGAATATAATTCCTGTTATGTTAATTACCGTCGATTTTATGAGTTGATAAAGCAATAGGCTTCCAAAAATAATTGCTGCAAAGGCGATATTCGGCAGCTTGGGAGGCAAACCGATAAACTCCCGAAAAAGCAGGAAGATGAAAATCGAACTTAGGGTATAAAAAATAAAGCCAAGGCCAAGGGTAATCCTTTCGCGGAAAATGTTCCCTTCGCGCTCTAATTGGTTTATGAAGTGAGGCTGAAACACGGCACGGAAAATTTGCATGAACCGTTTCGAATACGTTGATTGAATCCAAGCCAAAATTATTAGGCAAGTTAGAAAAACAATAGTTATCCAGTCTGTATCCATCCGGTTTATGGCCAAAGGCCCTGTATGTTTTGTAGCCAGATTGTTCGGTGTAAATATGGAAGTTGTTTCTAAAAGCAGCTTTCGTGTGGGCGGCGGTGTGATATAGTTGAATACACTGAAATCGTAATATTTCTTCAGCGAATCGGAAGCAGGAGGGGAACTTTCGTTTGTGAGCGGAATGCAATAATCGAAAAACCCGACTGTATCGGTCAGCAATGGGTTAAATTGATATCGGATGGCAGTAGAATCGTTCATGATAGGAGGCAGCAAAATTACAAAAAAAATCAAATATTTTTCCCTTCCCGAATATCCCAACCATGGATAAACAATGGCACGCGGATCAAACGGATTTTCAACCTCGGATTAAAATAGAATCAGCCTAAACTTGTGCTGGGTTTGTCGAACATCAGCGTTGCCAATTAAACTACCATCGTACAGTAGCACTTCCACAGTGTGAGGTAGCACTTCCAAAAGGCGTTGTTATACTTCCACGATGTGAAGTAGTACTTCACAATAGAGTTTATTAGCACTTCCATGATGTGTAGTAGCACTTCAACAGGTTGTAGTAGCGCTTCAATAGAGCGAAGTAGCACTTTCATTTGGTGAAGAAGCATTTTAAAGCTTGATGCACTCCGAAAAGTCTTTAAGTTGGACAACAGCCTTGTAATGGTTGAATGCTTGAGTCCACTCCGGAACCCACTCTTACAAAAAATGCCCCGAAAGGGTGTGATTTCAATAACCGTGGGTGAAACCCACTGAAGGATAAAATGCGAAAGCACTGCCACGAAAGGGCTGAATTTCAATATACTAACAATTCAACTCTTTCAGGGCTGTGTTTCGCGGTTTCTGGCTTTTCCACTGGTTTCACCGGTGATTATTGAAATTCAATCCTTGCAGGATTAGCTTTCTACTTTTCGAGTGGAATCAACAGTTGAACGCAAAGTAATTGAACGCAACGCAATTGAACCCTTGAACAACATTAATTAAAGAGGTCTTATCTATTTGTAAAACAATATTATATCAGCTTCCTTAAACTTGATCACACCTCAACTCTTCTAAATTTCACCGCTGGAATTGGCAATAGAGTTTTGCGATGTTGATATTTTTTGAGAATTAGTAAGGCCAATATGTACAAATATGAATACTTTTGTGGCCTAAATATAAAAGTCAAAATTCACCTAATAAACAAACGTGTCATGAAATTGAATCTTATTATCCTGTTGTCCGGCATTATTTTATTTGCTGCTTCGTGCAAACCAAAAAGCACCATTGACGAAAACCTGGCTCCCAATGTTCACAAAGTCATTGCCGAAGAGGTAATCCAAACCAGCAACTACACTTATTTACGGGTTTCGGAAGACGAAAAAGAAAACTGGATTGCTATTGGCAAACAAGAAGTTGAGAAAGGCAAGGCGTATTATTACGAAGCTGGCATCGAAATGAACAATTTTGTAAGCAAAGAATTGAAAAGGACTTTCCCTTCAATCCTTTTTGTTGACAAATTCAGCGATCAGCCTATTGTTGCAGGTAAAATCAGCATGGCCGATTCGTTAAAAGGAAAGCAGGCCGCTGTTGCCAAGGAAGGCATTAAAATTGAACCTGTTGCGGGTGGGATTACCATTGCCGAACTTTTTGACAACAAGGCTTCCTATTCGGGAAAAACCATAAAAATTAAAGGCGAAGTGGTGAAATACAGTGCTGAGATTATGGGCAAAAACTGGGTTCATATCCAGGATGGAACCAACAGCGATGGCAACTTTGATTTGACCATCACAACCGCAGATGTTACCAAAGTAGGCGATGTAGTTACTTTTGAAGGAACTGTTACCCTTAAAAAAGATTTTGGTGCCGGGTATTATTACGAAGTGATTGTAGAAAATGCTAAATTGCTCACACAGATGTAGTTCAGTTTATAATTGAAGTTAAAGGGATCCCTCATCATGTTTTTTGATGGGGGATTTTTTTTATCGGTTTAACCACTTGATTTATGTAGACTGTGGTGTTCTGCCAACTTTATTTCACTACCGTATGGATCTCTAGATATAAGTCCTCCACTTTTTTGCGTGCCCATGGCGTTTTACGTAGGAACTTGAGGCTTGATTGAATGCTAGGGTTTTCGATAAAACAATTTATATGGATCAACTTACCTAAAATTTGCCACCCAAAATGGCTCACCAAACGGTTCAAAATTTCTTCAAGGCTTATGCCATGCAGCGGGTTGTTCTTTTGTTCGTCCACTAAAGTTGTTCGTTTATAAGGTTAATGTTATTGTTTTTCAACCAATCGCTATCCGGCAAAGTTACAACGTTATTGAACTGCAGTACCAACAAATCAAAAAAAAGGATTCCAAAGTGGAATCCTTTTTTAAAATCATCGCCTATTTGATTATTGCATAATCTTAAGCTCTTTTATCAGGTTGCTGGCTCCTGCATATTTTTCAATCACAAAAAGCACATAACGTACATCCACGTTGATGGTGCGCTGGAGTTCAGGCTCAAAAAGGATGTTGCCGCTCATGGCTTCCCAGTTGCCATCAAATGCAATCCCGATCAGTTCGCCATCACCATTTATTACAGGGCTTCCCGAATTACCCCCTGTGATATCGTTATCAGTGAGGAAACAGGTGTAAAGTTTACCGTTTTCACCAAAGCGGCCATAATCTTTTTTGTTGTATAGTTCTTTTAACTTTGCTGGGACAATAAATTCTTCATTGTTCGGATCTTCTTTCATCATCACACCATCGAGGGTGGTGTAATAATTATAATGCACAGCATCGGCTGGATAATAATCGAGCACTTTACCATAAGTCATTCGCATTGTGCTGTTTGCATCTGGATAGAAACTTCTGGTCGGATCCATTTCGCGCAAAGCGGCAACAAACAAGCGCTGGGCTTTTTTGTTTTTTGCTCCAAGTTCCTGGTTGGTTTTTTGCAATGCCTTGAATGTATCCATAAACGAGTTGTATGTGATAAAGGCAGGATCCTTCTGTAGTTTTTTTAGGTTTGGTTTTTCGAGGAAAGCGTTGAAATTGGCTTCTGTATAAAAAATAGATTTCTCGAAAAGTTCAGCCACATACTTGTTGATATCGCCTTTGTATTTTTTGTCAATTACTTGATAAATAGCAGGTTGTTGTGCTGTTGGAATGTTAGTGCGGAACAAAGAAAGCAAAGCGGCAAGTACATTTTGCTCGATTCCGTTGTTGTATTCCTTAAAATGCTCTTTGGATGTTTCCTTATATTTTTCCATCTGTTTTTTAAGGTCATCGCCTTTGGCACCCGTTTTTAACAATGTTTCTATTGCTGTTGCCTGACCAGGGAATGAGAAAGCCTTTGAGCCAAAGAAACAAAGCTGCGTGTACCACATTTGCTGGTACAGGTTCTGATCTTTGTACTGTTTGTAAATATCGGCATAAGTGGCCAAAACATCACCATATTTGGCTTTGCGCTGGGCATCGGCATCAATCCATTGCTGGAGTTGTTTTTCGAGTTCCTGCTTTTTGGAGATAACATCCAAGCGTTTCAAATCGCGGGCTTCGCCCATTTTATTTTTCCAAAAATTGGCTAAACCGGCGTAGGTGCTGGCGTAAGCAATCCTGACGGCATTATCGGCATCCATGCCTGCTTTTTGGTTTTCCAACACAATACCAAGCCCTTTTACGATTACAGGATCAATATCGTTAAGTGTGGCACTGCAAGCCCATGAGTTGCGGTAACGGTCGGTGCTTCCTGGGTAACCCCAAATCATGGCAAAATCATTTTTCTTATACCCTTTTACCGAAACCGGCAAGAACTGTTTTGCTGCCATTGGCACATTATCTTTCGAGTATTCGGCAGGCGAACCATCAGGAGCAGTGTAAATACGGAAAATGCTGAAGTCGCCGGTATGGCGTGGCCACATCCAGTTATCGGTGTCGCCACCAAATTTGCCAATCGATGATGGGGGCGCGCCAACCAAGCGGACATCGTTATACTTCTGGTAAACAAACATATAATATTCGTTCCCGTTAAAAAAGCTTTTTAGTTCCACTTCGTACTTTCCATCTTCGGTAGCCGCTTTTTTTAGTTCGTCCACCTTTTTGGTAATAGCAGCGCCACGGGCGGCTTCGTCCATATCGGCGGTAACGGCTCCAAGCACTTCGGCAGTCATATCGTCCATACGGATGAGGAACGAAATAAACAAGCCCTCGTTAGGAAGCTCTTCGGCTTTGCTCATTGCCCAGAAACCATCGGTAAGATAATCATGTTCAACAGAACTGTGGTTCTGAATGGCATCGTAACCACAATGGTGGTTGGTGAAAAGCAGCCCTTCGGGCGAAACAACTTCGGCAGTGCAAAAACCGCCAAGGCTTACAATGGCATCTTTAAGGCTTGAATGGTTGATGCTGTAAAGTTCTTCAGCCGTGAGGTGAAGGCCCATCTTCTGCATATCAACATAGTTTAACCTTTCCACAAACATGGGGAGCCACATTCCTTCGTCGGGGGTATTGGCCGCTTTTGCGAAAACCGAGGTAAGCAGGCAAAAAACAAGTACGATTTTTTTCATTTTTTAACTATTTATAAGTGAAGGTTTAAAACGCAAAAGTAATCCTAAATTCAAGCAAATTGCGACAATGCACGGTTCCTATGCCGAATCCTCTATAAGTTGACTTGAATTGTCTGCAAGTTGGCAAATAAATTCTGTAAAAAAGCTTTGCAGGTTGTCGTTGCAAATTGGGGAAGGTGGAAGTAGTAGGTATGCAAACAAAGGTATTGGATTCAGGTTATGGCATGACAATTACGCATCGTACACGACCAAGTACGCATCATACGCGACCAAGTACGCATCGTACACGGCCAAGTAGGCATCGTGCACGACCAAGTACGCATCGTACACGACCAAATAGGCATCGTACACGGCCAAGTAGGCATCGTACACGATCAAGTAAGCATCGTACACGATCAAGTAGGCATCGTACACGATCAAGTAAGCATCGTACACGACCAAGTAAGCATAGTACACGACCAAGTAAGCATCGTACACGACCAAGTAGGCACTAATCAGTTGCGCACTTCTTCCTTTTAAACCCCGTGCCAACAATATCTCTTCCTAATTCTACTTTACCATAATAAAATTGAAACCACAATAGGCACAGTAGGCCACAGTAGAAATACAGTTTTCAACATTAATGTTGATTTTTCAATTTCTAGAATACCGGCTGGTATATATTTTCTGCGCTTTAGAATTAAAGACACTTGCTTTTTCTTACTTTTCTATGTGCCCTATTGTGGTTCAAAATCTTTATATGGTTCATTTTAGTAAAGTAGAACTAAATACTGTTTAGGATAATTCTCTTTTAAAATAGGACTGTTGGTTTTGGGATTTTATATTATTTGGCATTGAATTGGCTTGCTTTTGGTCGAAAATTATAAACGAAATTTCATTTGGAATCTTCTCCATTATTGTATAAAAGGTAACTATTCAGCCTAGGCAAAGTGTTGAAGAATGGCAAATTTGAGTATGAATAGTTACCATAAAAGGTTTTACTGTATCAATTTTGTCCTCTCTTTTCTACCAAACAGACATCTCCCCTTTTGACTACCTTTGCCAAAAAACCAATAAGCATGACGAGCTACCCACAAATAATACTGAAACCCGGCAAAGAAACCCCGGTATTGCGTTTTCATCCCTGGATATTTTCTGGTGCTATTGATAAAACTGTTGGCAAGCCGGCTGAAGGTGATGTGGTTGAGTGCTTTACTTCAAAAGGCGATTATCTGGCAACCGGCCATTGCATGCCGGGTTCACTTGCAGTAAAACTGTTTTCATTCCAAAGGCAGGAAATTGACAAGGAATTCTGGTTCCGGAAAGTAAAAGAAATTTGGGAAGTGCGAAAATCCCTGAGTTTTACCGATAACCCGAAAACAACTGCTTATCGCTTGATTCACAACGAAGGCGACAGTATGCCGGGACTAATTGTAGATATTTATGGGAATTTAGCTGTACTACAGGCACATACCACCGGAATGCACGACATTAGGCAAATGCTTGCCGATGCCATTGTTGCAGGCAGCGAGGGAAAAATTACCAGTGTTTACGATAAAAGTTCCGACGCTATCCGCAAAATGACCGGGCATTTGGTCGATGATAGTTTCCTTGTCGGAAACACTGGCGATTGCGAAATACTCGAAAACGGGCACTGCTTTCAAGTAAACGCAGTTACCGGGCAAAAAACTGGATTTTTCCTCGACCAGCGCGAAAACCGTGAGCTATTGGCCCATTATTCGAAAGGCAGGAATGTGCTGAATATGTTTGGTTATACTGGCGGCTTTTCGGTTTATGCAGCAAAAGCCGGTGCCAAAACAGTTCATACCGTTGATAGCTCCGCGCCCGCAATAGCCATTGCAGAAAATAATATGAAACTTAATGGATTTGAATCGTCTGATTATAAGTGCATTGTTGTAGATGCCCGCAAATATATCGAAACCATGGAGCACGGCCAGTACGATTTAATCATCCTGGATCCTCCGGCGTATGCCAAAAATATTGCTTCACAGAGCCAGGCAGTTAAAGGCTACAGAACCATTAATGCAATGGCATTGGCAAAAATTAAGAGCGGCGGAATTTTATTTACTTTTTCATGTTCGCAGGTTGTTGACAGGCAGATGTTTACTTCGACTGTTACCGCAGCAGCCGTGGATGCAGGCCGGCAAATCAGGATTATACAGCACCTCTCGCAACCAGCAGATCATCCAGTAAATATTTTTCATCAGGAAGGCGAATACTTAAAGGGCCTGGTTTTGTTGGTGGAATAGTAAGTGCAAACGCCTGAATATTTTGAATTCAATTTTTTGAGTTCATTTTTTTATATGATTGATATATTGGCTATTAATAAATTCATCCGATAATCAGGAACGATCATTGTACCACAATTCCAGAAAACATCCAATGCATGATATTTATCAATTCGTAAAATACAATTCGGATACAACCAACGAAAGCATTAGGAAAAAGTGTGCTTCGGGAGCAGTTATTTGTTTTGATTTGGAGGATAGTATTATTGATTGGATCGATGAATCGAAAGGCAATGCGCTAAAACTGGAATACAGAAAAGCCCTGCATTCCATCATAAACAGGCTAAATTCGGAAAATGCACCAATTAAAATTGGGATCAGGGTAAATTCATTAGAATCGGGCCAACAGCAATTGGATTTGGAAGCCATACCAGATGGAAGTAAAATCCACTCCATTTTGATCCCGAAAGTTGAAAGCAGTTTCCATATTGATACACTTGTCAATGCTTTAGCTGCTAAGAAAATCGTTTACAACGAATTGGTCCCGATAATCGAATCCCGTAAAGGGCTTGAAGATTTGGAAAATATCCTGCTGTCAAAGTATGCAATTACTAGAGTTGGTTTCGGGCATTGCGACTATAATCTGAGCGTTGGCACTTTTCCGTTTTTTCAACAGGATAGTAATGAATATTGGAAATGGGCAAACCATATTATCGGCATTTTGAAGCACAGAAATATTAAATTTATCAATTCCGCCTATTTGAACCTTGGCGATTCCGCATTTTTTCAATCCATGCTTTCCCACCTGCACTATATTTGCGATAGCAATTTCGGACAGTTTACCTTAACCCACCAGCAAACTTTGTTGTGCTGTGCGTTCACAAAACCAACAAATTTATACGAAGGGATTTCAAGAAACAGGTTGTACTTGGGCCAGAATAAAGCAGAAATTGAATCGCTAATTACTTCATTTGAAGCAGATAACAAAGGGCAAGGTTTTACAGTAAATCCTAAAACCAAAACCCTGATTTCGCCACAGGAATATTGTATGTCTAAGCGCCGACTTGCACTTTGGAAAGAAAACACAATGCATTTCACTTTTGTTGGTGGTTGTTTTCCAGTTCAGGGCGATATTTTGTATGAAGATCTTTTTCATCAAACCTTAAAACGAAAGGTCGAAACCAACTTCAATGTAAATTTCGATTTCAATATTATCAGGTATGAGAAGTTTGGCAATTGTTTGGAAAAAATTGTAATGTATAACAACCAAAACCCAATAGACTATTTGGTTTTTCATATTCGTCCGGAACCTTTTTTACGGCTTACAAAACTGTATTATAAGTATTTGGATGTGGATTTTAAACTTCAGTATTCCCTAAACTTTCCCATGCTGCGAATCCTAAATCCTGAGAAATATGACCTCTTGCGCCTATCACAACGGAATGATTATTCCTTTTCTGGAAAGCAATCTAAGCTCTATAAATCACTGATCAATCTTAATTATATGGCAGGGTATAGTATTGGAAATCAAAACTATGCTTTGATAAAATATCTCGATTTAGTTAACGATGTGGTTGAATATTGCGAAAAACAGGGAATAAAACTGATTGTATTAGGTCCGGCAAAACGATCTGGAACTTTTATGGAAGCCATTTTTTCGGGAAACCTCGAAAATTTTATGTACAAACATCTGAAAAGCAACAATATAAACTATATGGATGGTATGGTCAAAAACACCGAAAATGGTGTCAGGTACTTTAATGAAAATGGGATCCATGCCACCAAATTGTACCACGACCTGATAGCAAAGAGGATTTATGAGGCTATTAAGGGGAGGACCTAATTTTCATCACCGACCTAACTGAACATTAGGAAAATTCGATTAAAATCAAAATACTTCGTATGCATTTAGTTATTTCCATTGCAAATAATTATAGCTAAACAACAGAAAAACAGCAATTACCACGAATCCTTGCTGTTCTTCAAAAGGTCAATCACCCTGCGTTGTTTTTTAGTGGGACGGCCAACTCCATTATCGCGGTATTCGCTGCTGGCATCGTTTATCAGTTTAACCCTATCGTATTCGGTTTGTGCTGTGAGGTCGTCCATAAAATCGGGCACAAGCTTAGCATTTACGCGGCTTTTCGGAAATTGTTTTACCCGCACCGTTTTAAAAAGCGGGTTCAGGCTAACTACAATTGTGTCGCCTTCCTTAATTTCCTTGGATGCTTTTACATTGCTGCCATCCATTTTTACTTTTCCGGCTTTACATGCTTCGGAGGCCAGGCTGCGCGATTTGAACAGGCGCATTTCCCAAAGCCATTTATCAATACGTAATGATTCGTTTGCCATTATATAGGGTTTGGATCTACATTTGGTTTTTCCTAAAATGTACGAGTTGCGATTTCATATTTACGACTTACAATCTGCTTTCAGCGAGTTATGTGCCAAATACATCGTAAATGAAAACTAAACAATAAAATATTCACAAGCATAAATAAATCAGCGATTTATGCAAAATATGCAGCAGAAAACATACCTGGTACAATCCGCAATCCGCAATCCGAAATTCCCAATCCTACTTTCCTACTTTTTCCTGAAATAAACTTCCATTGGCACACCGGTAAAATTGAATTCCTCTCGAATCCGGTTTTCGGCATACCGTTTATAAGGATCCTTTACATACTGCGGAAGGTTGCAAAAAATAACAAAAGTTGGATATACTGTTTTTATTTGGGTTATATATTTGATTTTTACCTCTTTGCCTTTTATAAATGGCGGTGGCGTGCCTGCAAATATAGGCAACAGCACATCGTTCAGTTTTCGTGTCGGGATGCGTTTTTTACGATTTTCGTAAACAGCGGTTGCTTCTTCGAGGGCTTTGTGTATGCGCTGTTTGGTAAGCACCGAAGTGAATATGATAGGTACATCAGTAAATGGTGCAAGGTTTTTTCGGATAGCTTCTTCATAATATTTATGTGTATGCGTATCTTTTTCGACCAAATCCCATTTATTTACAATGATTACGATGCCTTTGTGGTTGTTTTGGGCGAGCCTGAAAATATTCATATCCTGTGATTCCCAGCCTTGGGTGGCATCAATCATAAGGAAAACAACTTCGCTGCTCTCGATGGCTCTGATGGAACGCATAACAGAATAAAATTCGATATTTTCCGAAACCTTGGTTTTTTTACGAAGCCCAGCAGTATCAACCAACAGGAAATCGAACCCAAAAGAGTTATATCGGGTGTAAATGCTGTCGCGCGTGGTTCCGGCTACTGGTGTAACAATATTGCGTTCAATACCTAAAAGCGCATTTACAAACGACGATTTGCCTACATTCGGACGGCCAACCACGGTAAATTTAGGCAAGTCAGGCAGCGTTTCGGGTGTTGCGATGTCAAATTCTTTCACAATTTCGTCAAGTAGGTCACCTGTGCCGCCGCCATTAGATGACGAAATGCCAAACACATCCTTAAAGCCAAGGCTGTAAAAATCGGAAACCTCGTGAAATTTATCGGGACTATCTATTTTGTTGACTGCCAGGAAAGCTTTTTTTGGCGACCGGCGTATCATATCGGCAACATCCTTGTCGAGCGGAGTAAGGCCTTCGCGAGCATCCACCATAAAAAGGATCACATCTGCTTCTTCAATAGCAAGTTCTACCTGTTTGATGATGGCATGTTCAAATACATCTTCGCCGCCAATCACCACACCGCCAGTGTCAATTATCGAAAATTCAATGCCATTCCAATCGCTATGGCCATAATGGCGGTCGCGCGTAACACCGCTGGTAGGATCCACAATGGCTTCGAGCGATGCGGTCATACGGTTAAAAAAAGTGCTTTTGCCTACATTCGGCCGGCCAACAATAGCCAGGATGTTTCCCATATTTAATGTTTTCTAAAGTCAGCCTGATGGAGTTTGATGATGCGTTTCAATTGTTTACAACTCTAAAAGTACAACGAACAGGCCGAAAAGTGTAATTTTCGGCAAAGGTAGCCAAATTCCCTTATCCTTCACTAATTGTTTATGATATAGAAAGATAGAGGTTTTATCATTTGGTAATTCTATGCCTTGAATTTTGCGATAAATATATACCAGCACAACCTTTTATACTTAACGTCTGTTTTCGATGCGAAACTATTCGATTATAGTTTTAGAAGCAATTTTCCTGAGTCATTAAGATGATGTTATAAGGTTGAGTGATTTTTTTTTGAAAGGATAGGTTGATTGCATTGAAATAGGGGCCCAATGGCGCGCGTCAACCTGTTGTTAATCCATTCACATTTACTATCTTTACGGTTTAAACCAAAAGAAGCAAAGATAATCGTAACTTGTTCACCTAAAATAATATACATTATGGAAAAGAGTATTAAAGGAACTCAAACGGAGAAAAACCTGCTGAAAGCATTTGCTGGGGAATCACAGGCAATGAACCGCTATCTGTTTTTTGCTAAAGCAGCAAAAAACGAAGGTTTTGAACAGATTGCCGCCATTTTCGAAAAAACCGCATGGCAAGAACAACAACATGCAAAGCGATTTTTCAAGTTTCTGGAAGGTGGTGAAGTGGAGATAACAGCTTCGTACCCTGCCGGAACTATTGGATCCACAGACGAAAATCTGAAAGCATCGGCTGCTGGCGAAAACGAAGAGTGGACACTTTTATACCCTGAGTTTTCGGAAATAGCCAAAGAGGAAGGCTTCCCGCAAATAGCCACTGTATTCAAAATTATTGCCAAAGTGGAAGCCGAACACGAAAAACGTTACCTTCGCTTATTAGGCAGACTCGAAAATAGCGAAGTCTTTAAACGCGAAGAAACAACAAAATGGGAATGCCGCAATTGTGGTTATATCCACGAAGGCAAAAACCCACCCGAAAACTGTCCAGCATGCCAGCATCCAAAATCATTTTTTGAGGAAAAACTGGAGAACTATTAGTTTTTTCGACAATAAACCTACTGTTTGTGATTTTTCACAAATTAGGAATTTAAAGTCTGTAAAATCGATAACTTTAGGCACACAAGGCACTTTAAGTACTTTAGGCACTCTAAGTACTCTCAAAACAGAACAACAACAATGTTATGAAAAATGTCGAATTTAGGGAGTGGGCACACCGGCTTGCCGACCGTATGGCCGATTATTACGAAAATATTGACGAGTATCCAGTGAAATCAACCGTTCAACCGGGCACTATTTTTGCACAGTTTCCCACCGAACCTCCTGCCGAAAGTGAAGATATGTGGCTAATAATGAGCGATTTCGAGCGCATCATCATGCCTGGTATCACACATTGGCAAAGCCCCAATTTTTTTGCATACTTTCCTGCCAATGGCAGCTATCCGAGTATATTGGCAGAAATGCTCACGGCCATGCTTGGTACACAGTGCATGGTTTGGGACACTTCGCCCGCCGCAGCCGAACTGGAAGAAATGATGATGCAGTGGCTTAAAACCATGACTGGCTTGCCATCCAACTGGCACGGCGTAATACAGGATACAGCTTCCACTTCCACATTAGCTGCATTGTTGTGTGCCCGCGAAAAACGCACCGCTTATGTTATCAACGAAAGTGGTTTTGATGGGAATGAGCGATTGCGCGTTTATTGTTCGTCCGAGGCTCATTCATCAGTTGAAAAAGCGGTGAAAATTGCAGGTATTGGGCGCAAAAACTTGGTAAAGATACATACCGATAAAATGTACAGCATGGATACAAGCCTTCTGCGCGAAGCCATAACTGCTGATATTGCTGCGGGGTTTATGCCTTTGTGCGTAGTGGCCGCCATTGGTACCACTGGCTGCACCGCCATAGATCCGCTAGAGGAAATTACTGAAATTTGTGAGGAATTTGGCGTTTGGCTTCATGTTGATGCCGCATACGCCGGCACCGCGCTTTTGCTTCCCGAATACCGCTGGATGATTGATGGCATCGAAAAAGCCGACAGTTTTGTGTTTAATCCGCATAAATGGATGTTTACCAACTTCGATTGCTCGGTTTATTTTGTAAAAGACAAGGACGTTCTTTTGCGAACCTTTGAGATATTGCCCGAATACCTCAAAACTTCAAGCCGTGGTTTGGTGAACGATTATCGCGATTGGGGAATACCTTTGGGGCGAAGGTTTAGGGCATTGAAACTTTGGTTCGTTATAAGGTCGTATGGGGTGGTGCAACTTCAGGATAAAATTAGAGAACACATCCACCTGGCGCAATGGCTTAAACAACAAATCTGTGCTGACTCGCATTTCGAAGTTATGGCACCTGTTCCATTAAGCCTTGTCTGCTTCCGATTTAACCCTCAAACCGATTCCAGTATTGAAAACTTGAATAAAATCAATGAAATATTGCTTGGCAAACTCAATGCTTCTGGAAATATATTCCTAACTCATACCAAACTCAAAGGCCAATATACATTGCGTATGTCCATAGCAGGAACGCTTACTTCGAAACAACATGTACAGAAAGCTTGGCAATTGATAAAGGAAACGGCAGAAGAAATGGCAGATAATCTAGCTTTAGAGATATAATCGGATTTTAAATTATAGGAGAAACTTTACTTCTTTTAAATCACATATTATAATTGGTCCGGCATCTGTTTCGATCAGTAATTGTCCATATTCGTTAGTTCCCGTGATCCTTGCACCTATTCTAGATCCTTTAATCTCATAATCGTGCCATTCCATCAACCTGTATAATGCTTTTTTATAAGCTGCTTCTACCTTTTGAGGTTCCGTTTTTACTCGGCCGTACCATTTATTAATGGATTGTAACAACTTTGTCAGCAAATCGTCGAGGTTATATTCAATACCGGTAATCATTTTCATCGAAACGGGGTTTGGCGCATCACTCAAAAATCGCGTCTGGTTCACATTAAGCCCTATCCCAACCACGGAATAATCGAAACTAGTACCGACTAACGAATTTTGGATTAAAATCCCACATATTTTTTTATCACTTACGTAGATGTCATTGGGCCACTTTATCGCTATTTCAGATATTGACATCTCACTTTGCAGGAAATCGCGAATGCCTAACGAGATGGCTTTGTTTAAGAAAAACTGCTGGTCGGCAGCAAAATCAGGATGAAGTACAATGCTGAAAGTTAAATTTTTATCCCTTTCGCTTTCCCAGAAATTTGCGCCCAAGCCTTTTCCATTTGTTTGATAATTGGCAACAACTGCGCAACTTTCGGTGGACCGATTTTTGGCAATCATTTTAATGGCATGGCTATTGGTTGATTCTGTTTCGGTTAACCTGATTATTTTCATCTCTTTAAAAGCTATATGGTTTTGGAATTCATTTCAGGAATTCAAAAAAAGTTATAGGTTTTCAGCTATTTATGGACATCTCCATTAATCCAGATGCGATTGTCATCTCAGGTTGGGCGACTGGATAATGGGTTTCATTTTCTCTGCAAACACAATATCGACAAAGGTATAGAAATAAATTCCAACCGTTTAACAGTGTCAGCAACAGAAAAAACAAAAAAAAGAAAACTATTTCGATTGATAGTGTTTGTTTTAAACAAAATAATATTACTTTTGCACCCCTTAAAACATCTAATTAATCACCAAACCGAGAGGAAGTTTATAAATTATGATCATTGTTCCTGTAAAAGAAGGCGAAAGCATTGACCGCTCGCTAAAAAAATTGAAACGTAAATTCGAAAAAACCGGTGTTGTTAAAGAACTGCGTAACCGTCAAAAGTTTACAAAACCGTCAATAGTGCGCAGGGAAGAAGTCCGACACGCAATTTACATACAACAACTTCAGCAGCAGCAGGAATTGTAACCTATAAGAAATTTATTTTCAATAGACAGGAAATATATTTGCTTTTCTTAGAGTAATGTTGTACTTTTAACGCAAGTTTAGTGCAGTACTTGAAGGGCAAACTTATTTCCTGTTTTATTTTGAAGGATGCTGAAGGACAAATACATTGATTACCTGACAATTGAAAAGCGTTATTCAACGCATACTATTGATGCCTATCGTACAGATTTGGTCGATTATTCAAGTTTTTTGCTATCACAATACCATATTACTGACCTATTGTTATCTGATCATACTCTTATCAGGTCTTGGCTTATCTCATTGCTTGAGCGAAAAAACTCTACACGCTCATTAAACAGAAAAATCTCTACCTTAAAATCTTTTTACAGATATTGTGAAAAAGTTGAGCTTCTCACAGTTAACCCTATGACTAAGGTTGTGGCTCCACGCGCTTCAAAACAATTGCCCGTATTTTTAACGCACAACAACATTGAATCATTATTTCAATCAGTTGACTTCGGCACAGGTTACGAAGGTTTTCGTAACAAATTGATCATTACCTTGTTTTATGCAACAGGTATCCGACGAGAGGAATTAGTCCAGATTAAAATCGATGATTTGGATTTAGATACTGGAACAATTAAAGTTTTGGGCAAACGGAATAAAGAAAGGATTGTACCAATCGGAATTGTTGTTGTAGATGAAATAAGAAAGTACCTATTATTAAGGAGTGATTTTTTGAAATTTGTTGAAAGCACAAATCAGAACAACAATTGCAGCCTTTTTGTCACATCAAAAGGTTTGCCTGTATATCCAAAACTAATCTATACTATTGTACACAAATACCTAACATTAATTTCTTCAAACAGTAAACTTAGCCCACATGTTTTAAGGCATACTTTTGCTACCCACATGCTAGATGATGGTGCCGATATTAATGCGATAAAAGAAATACTCGGGCACTCAAGTTTGGCCGCAACGCAAGTTTATACGCATAATACCATCGAGAAACTTAAATCAATCTACAAACAAGCCCATCCAAGGGCGTAAACAAAAGGAGGACTCATGAAAATCAACATTAATTCAGTGCATTTTAAAACCGATAAAAAATTAGATTCTTTCATCACCGAGAAGGTTGAGAAACTTTCTGAATTGTACGATGGGATAATCGGCAGCGAAGTAACCCTCAGGGTAAACAACAGCGAAGACCTTGATAATAAGGTTGCAGAGATTCGACTTTTGGTACCAGGCAATGATCTATTTGCCAAGAAACAAAGCAAATCGTTTGAAGAAGCTACCGATATAGCAGTTGATGCACTTCGTAAGCAACTAAGCAAACATAAAGAGAAACAAAGAGGTGAATAAAAATAAATTAATTTATTTTTACTACTTGTTTGGTAATTCAAAATATGTGCGTACATTTGCAGTCCTTTTCAAAAAGGACTGCTTTTTTGTTATTTTACTGACTTTAAAGCATTAAAAACAAGGTTGTTAGCGTTATTTGAACTCCAAAAGCCTACTTTTTAATCTTTTTTCTTAAGGTTTACATCAATGCCGATGTAGCTCAGTTGGTAGAGCAGCTGATTTGTAATCAGCTGGTCGGGGGTTCGAGTCCCTCCACCGGCTCAACAGTTCTTAGAAATGTTTAATCTTGGGGGGATACCAGAGCGGTCAAATGGGGCAGACTGTAAATCTGCTGCTTCGGCTACGAAGGTTCGAATCCTTCTCCCCCCACAAATGCAGTTTGCAGTTTTAAGTACGCAGTAAGCAGTTTTATTTTTTTTAACTGCAAACTGCATACTGATGACTGCAAACTTAATTAAAG
>CAIRHD010000568.1 GCA_903878265.1 uncultured Bacteroidales bacterium
ATCTTTGACAGCTTCCCAGGTTGAAGATAAATTATCGGGTGTGGTATTCCATGCCGGCGATGAAGGGATAAAACAAGCGCTGCCATTTGCGCAATCTGCTTTATATCCCTGCTTGCGGTTAAACTGCCAGTACCATCCTGCCGAAGCTTCGGTAGCATCGTCAACAACGGTAGCCTGGTGGTCGGCGCCAAGGTTTTGGGTAATGGCGCATTTTGTTTCGCCAAAGAGCGTTGTGATTACCGTGCCGTAGGTTACCGTTTTATCCACCGGGGCAACGCCGTTGGAGGTTACATGGTTTATGGATAACGGAGACGTACCACAAATAAAAGCGGTAGTGGCGAAAGTTTTATCTTCACCGTAACTTGTCCCCTGGGTGTTGGTGGCATACGCCCTTACATGGTATGTTGTGTTTGGTATTAAACCTGTTAATTCACTGGTGAAAGTTCCTGTACCCGTGCCATCGCTAGTTTTAGTGGCAAGTGCCGTGGTGGGGTTTGCGCTTGTGCCCCAGCACACGCCTCGTGCAGTTACTTCGCTTCCGCCCTGGTCGGTTATATTGCCACCGGAGGTTGCCGTAGTTGCTGTTATCCCCGAAGCATCAGTAGTGGTAAGCGTTGGGTATAAATCTTTTATGCAACGCACCCCGAAACCGTAGGCCTTGTAGAGATTGGAGAGGTCGCATTGATTATCGGTGAAGTAAAGGCTCCAGCCGGCGGTGGCACTGCTCTGCGTATTGCTCCAGTAGTAGCCGGTCGAGCCACGAGCGGCCAATGAACCGTTGAAGTTTTGCAGGTACCCGGCAGGATGGAGTTTTAAAACAGAAGCCCAGGGGCCACCCATGTTAGTCCAATAGCCGTTTGCGTCTGCTGCTGTCCATTCGGAATAGGTTGGGATACGCCAGGTGGGGCCAAGTTCCATGGTACATGGGTCGTTGGCAGCTTGCCACGTGGCAGAATTGTCCGTTGTGGTATTCCATGCGCTACTGGGTGTCCTGGTTGAGCCATCATGCTTGTACCCCTGTTTCCGGTTAAACTGCCAGTACCAGCCTGCAGAGGCTTCCGTGACATCGTCAATAGCGGTTGCCTGGTGGTCAGCTCCAAGGTTTTGGGTAATGGCGCATTTGGTACCGCCAAACAGCGTGGTAGAAACGGTGCCATAAGTTAACATTTTATCAACCGGGGCTACGCTGTCTGTGGAAAAGTGATTTACAGTAAGCGCCGAACTACCGCAAACAAAAGCGGCAGTTGTAAAGCTTTTATCTTCGCCGTAAAATGTCCCGTCGGCGCTGGTGGCATACGCCCTGATATGGTATAAGGTAACGGGCGCCAGACCTGTTAATGAACTGGTGAAACTTCCCGTGCCGGCACCATCGCTGGTATGGTAGTCGGTTGCGGTCGGGTTTGCAGATGTGTTCCAGCACACACCGCGTAAAGTTACCGGGCTTCCGCCCTGGTCGGTGATATACCCACCGGAAGTTGCGGTGGTTGCTTCTATAGCCGATGCATCGGTGGTGTTAAGTGTTGGAAAAAAGTCTTTCAGGCAGCGGATGGAAAAACCATGAGCCTTATTGTGGCTATATTTTCCGCAGAAACTACTGCTGAGGTCCAAAAGCCATCCTGTAGCGGAATTATCCTGCGTACTGCTCCAGTAATAGCCATGAGCACCCCGTTCATTTAACTCACCGGTACTGTTTACAATGTAGCCGGCGTAATGCATTTTAAGGATGGAACCAAAGGATTCTTCGCCATTGGTCCAGCCCCCTGTATTATCTGCGTTTTCCCATTCCGAAATGGTCGGGATTCGCCATGCCGGACCCAATTCAAGGGTACACGGGTCTTTGGCAGCCTCCCACGTTGCTGATAGATTATCTGCTGTAGCATCCCATGACGGAGAAACAGGCACACGCGAGGTTGTATATTCCCACCCTTGTTTCCGGTTAAACTGCCAGTACCAGCCGGCAGAAGCTTCGGTAGCATCTTCGACGGCGGTTGCCTGGCTGGTGGCGCCAAGGTTTTGGGTAATGGCGCATTTTGTCCCGCCAAACAACGTGGTGGATGCCGTTCCGTAGGTTACCGTTTTATCAACCGGGGCAACTCCCAACGTGGCCAGATGGCTTCTGGTGATGGTGGATGTGCCACATAAAAAAGCTGCTGTGGTAAAGTTCACTTCGTTCCCGTAAGCCGTACCGAAGCTGTTAGTGGCATAAGCCCTCACATAATACAGGGTATTTCCGTTCAATCCGGTCATTAAACTGGTAAAAGTCCCGATTCCGGTACCATCGGTTGTTTTTGTGGCAAGTGCTGTGGTCGGGTTTGCGCTAGTGCTCCAGCAGACACCACGCACAGTTACCATACTACCTCCCTGGTCGGTAATTTCACCGCCGGAGGTTGTGGTGGTCGCCGTAATGGCCGATGCAGCAGTGGTGGTAAGGGTTGGGGTTAAATCTTTTACGCAGCGGGCCGTAAAGCCCCATCTCTTGAGGTTGTTGCTGGTGTTGTTCATGTAGCAATAATCACTGTTGAAGTAAAGGTACCAGCCGGAAGTGACATTAAGCTGTGTACTGCTCCAGTAAGAACCGTTTATGCCGCGTTTATACAGTGAACCATTGCTGTAATACAGGCTTCCGGCAGCATGGAGTTTTAAAACCGAACCCCATGGGTCTGCCCAGGTATTCCAACCGGCATCGGCCGCTGTCCATTCTGAATTGGTCGGGAGATGCCATCCGGTACCCAGTTCAAGGGCACAGGGGTCGTTTGCTGCAGTCCAATCTGAGTTTTCACTAATATTCGTTATCCAGGCAGTGGCAGGTGTACGGGTTGTGCCATCGTGCTTGTATCCTTGTTTCCGGTTAAACTGCCAGTACCATCCGGCCGCCTCTTCTGAAGCATCAGAAAGAGTTACTGCCTGATTTGACGCCCCTAAGTTTTTAGTTATTGCACATTTACTTAATCCAAACAACAGGGTTGTGACTGTACTATAAGTTACTGTTTTGGCAACCGGGGCAACAAGGTTTTCCGGTAAATGGATAATCGTCATCGAATCGCCGCACTGGAATACCGCAATTAACTCTTTACCATTTACGCTCAGTTTTGGAGTGCTGCCAGTTTCGCCTTGTTTATTCACAAAATTGGCAGAAGAAGCAGGAACCGCCCCATATTTTGTAATTCCCTGTGACCAAAGTCCTTGGGTGAATATGATCCCAAGAAACAGAAAAAGATTTTTTTTCATCATCGTGAAGCAGGTTTTAATAAAAATAATCAATTTGAATCCTGTCGTCTGCCGATAAGTTGTAATTTCCGTTGTTTGCCGGTATATAAGTAAAGGTTGTTCCGCTACAGGTAAAAGCGGTTTTGCTTATCCTTACCCCGTTGATAAAGAGTCTGACCATGCTTTTTGCTGCAGGAATTTGCGTCAGTGTAAAAACAGTTTGCGATGCAGTGGCTGAAAACTCGTCTGCTTGATCCCAAACCGAACTTTTTTCCCAAAGGGCCAAGCCGTTTCCATCAGTGGTTAGCACTTGGCCGCTAGTACCGCGTGACAAAGGCAAAGCAAGACTTGTTCCTGTTCCGTTTCCATTGATGGTCAATGAGCCGCCGATAGTGGTATTTGCATTTTTAAGTATGGTGAGGGCATTGCTTCTCAGATTCCCTGCGGCACCAGTTCCATTTCCAAGTGTAAACAAGCGGTCAGTTGCAACCCAATTAGTTGCAGAGCCATAACCCACGGTTGCATATTGCCCAAAAACGGTTTCCATATAATCGTTAGCAAAGTTGTGCAAACCTGCTGCGAAACTATAATCGCCATCGGCAGAATTATAATTTCCCATTGCAGTAGAAATCGTTCCGTTGGCTTCGTTATTTGATCCAAAGGATACCGATGCAAATCCGTTGGCCGCGTTGCTTTTCCCACCCGGAATACACGAATACGAACCAAAAGCGGTATTGTTGCTGCCGCCGCCAACTGAGGCATGATTGTTACTGGCTTCGTTCCAATACCCTCCGGCAATAACCGAATAATTACCACTGGCAACCTGACTTGATAACCCTCTCGACAATTGCCAATCTACGGCATACGAACCCCGATTATCGCCACCTGTGGCAATGCCATCCGGTTGTTGAGCGATGATAGCACCATTGCCTTTTGGCGAAAGCACAAAATCCACATCGGTTTGCGCATCGTTTCGTACCAAAAGCTTTGCACCGTATTTTGTGTTGTATAGATAATTGCTTTCGGTGAAATTTGGCGTAAAAGGCACAAATTTATCCCCATCGTATTTCAGTAAATCGCCTGTTAATTGGTCGTTTATAATAAAATACCTCAAAAAAATTGGGTCGGCTTCATCCGATGATGTTAATAATGGAATCCAACGTATTTTAGCTTCATCGAAAAAGTAAAATCCGGGAAATTCGGTGGTTTGATATATCAGCAAACCATTTGCCGGCATTAAAATGGCATCGCGTTCTTCACGCGACATTTGTGGAATTAATAGCCCCTTATTAGACGATTTTATGTGCAGCATGGCCGAGTTATCGGGCTGGCTGCCATCGTCGTTGATGCCTACGTTTTGGGCATTAACATTTAAGTTTAGCAGTATTGCCAATACAATTAAAAAAGGGAATCTAGGTGTTTTCATGGTTTTGTTGGTTTGTTTACGTTATTTATGAATTTTTTGTTCGTTTTAGGTTTCTATTGGCATTTATTTAATGGTAAAATTTGCTCTACTTTAGGTGTAGGATTCCGAAATTGGAACGTACACCACCTAATAGGATTCAAATACAGACCAAGAAAATTTAAGGTTTACGGAATTGGAGTTGGGGCGGACAAGCAGTATAGCAGTTCAAGCGGTTGCTCAAAAGCAAATTTCAGATAAAATTCAATACGGGAATTAGTGAAAAACTAAAACTTTGTATTGTTTTCGAAAAACGATACAAAGTTTTTGATAAAAAATGCCTTTTTGACGAGTATTTGCGGAATTATTTGGCAACTCCCTTAATTTCTAAAATTATTCCATATTGAAAAGTGTTGAATTGTTACCAACCCTCGAAAGGTTCTTTAAAAAAACTATTCGGAGAATTTGGCTGCAAAAATCCCTGGCGAAACCCCTTCGATTTTTTTGAAAGCGGTGAAAAAAGTATTGCGTGTCGAAAAACCCGATAACAGCCCGATGGCCTCCAATGTAAGTTCATTGGCTTTGCCCTCGGCAATAAGCTTTTTAGCATGGTTTACCCGCCACTCATTGCGAAAATCACTAAACGACTGATTCTTCACTTCCCTGAAATAATAAGCTAAGTGATGAACCGGAATATTGATAAGCTTTGCAAAATAAGCCAAGTTGCAATCTGTTTGTAGGTAAGGACGAAGTTGCTCCATGCACGACTCAGCTTTCTGGGTAATTAAATCAAGATAATCGGCTTCGAAACTGCTCAAGATTTTTTGATCCTCGCCAGGTAAAACTACCGTTTGCTGTTCAAGTGGCTTCAAAATGCCTTTTGATACCGGCATACGAGGCAATCCATACAAAATAGTCGGAAAAAAGAAAGGCGAAATCAGCAAACCTGTAAGACCGGCTCCTGATAAGATTTGCAATAAATTTAATGTGTAGAAACTAATTATATTTCTAACAGAGTAAGACTGATATATTTGCAGTATTTGGCTAAAGATATGGATAAACAGAAATACCAACAAAACAGTGAGCCATTTGGTCATAAATTGCTGTTGCGAGAGCACAGAAATCCCTCTTTTTTGCTTCAAATAGCGAATAATCATTCTAGTTGACCAAGAAGCGTAAGCCAATATTAACAAAGGACGGCTTAGAAAAACCAAGATTGCAGGAACTTTATACAATACAGTATGGTTGTAATTCACGAAAAAGCTGCTATCTTGAATAATTCTGGTGGCAATCTCCACTTTATGTGCCCAGGGAGAAAACAAATGAGGCAGTGTAGCAACGAGGAAAACAAGCATCGGCAGTAAGTGCCAGAGGTCCGTTTTCTTCAGGTGGGAATTATCGGACAGTACACTACGGATATACCAATACAACATCGGGCCGATGAGATAGGAAAGAAAACCGATATTTAAAAAAAACACGCTCACCAAAAACTCTGATTTTGAATACAAAACCACATATTGATTGAATGCATAAATGCTAATTAACGAAAAGAATAAACCCAGGAAAACAGATGATCTGTTTTCCCTTGCATTGTAATACAGCAGGATTGCGGAGAGAAATATGCCTGTTATGGATAAAAACAGAATCATTGGCCGGGGAACTTTTGGGCAAATATAAAAAAATGATTTAATAATGTGTTAATGCGATAATGTGCTAATGCGGTAATGCGATAATGCGATAATGTGGGAATTTGAAAATGCGATAATGTGAAAATGCGATAATGTGAAAATGCGATAATGTGCTGATGCGGTAATTTGAAAATTTGAAAATGTAGGAATTTGCATTTCGGAAAGGATCAATTATTGCATTTTGGCTTGGGCAGGCTGCCGACAGTTAGGGCTTGTTTATGGATTCGTTGTCCATGCTCCCTGCTCCCCTGGTTATAACCAGAATATCTATATTGGGGTTATTTGCAGCCTGAACGGACGGGGTGTATTATTAAGATGGAGGAAATTTTGGTTCAATTGAATTTGGTGGTAAGGTGTGCACAGGATACTTGTGAGTGTGCTGAATTGTTGGGTATGCGGAGGATTATGGGATTGGTTGCTTCTGTATGGCTTTGATTCTTATGCGGGGTTATAGTTAGTTGGTTACGGCCAATCAAAGTTGGGGTTGAAAAGGGTTGTTTTTAAAGTGTTCGTTGCTGATTTCTTCTTCGGCTGCTTTTGTGAATAGGATGTCTATGCAATTTAGCAGGCTGTAAGCACCAAAGTTTATGAAATTGCTGGCATTATCCTAAATGTCGGCATCCGGATCAAGATATGGCAGGTTCTTTTCGATTCCGTCTTCATCAGTTTCTATACCGCCGGTAATAAAATTGAGATTGGTTATAACCGGTAATTGGGGGGGTGTCGAAAAAAACATTTCCATCAGGGCGGTTTCTTGTGTTTGGCAGTATTTTATTGATATCAAATTGGGGTTTATTTTGTCGCCATAAAGTTTGATGAATTGTGCCAGGAGTTCGAGTTTTTGCATAATGGGGTTGTTATTATAATTTCAACTGTTTGGATGGTTGGTAAAAAACCCATTCCGGTAGGTTCAGTGGACGGATTTATTTCAACCCATTCGAGGGTAGGTAAAACTGCTTTAGGGGTTTTACCTTGTCAAACCGCACTTTTAAATTGACTTATTTCCTTTTTGGTTAAAGCAGTGGTGCATTCAACTTCACCATTATCTCCCTGAAACTCTCCAGCCCTGCTTCAAGGTTTTCGATAATATCAGCTGCCAAATCTTCCGGATCAGGTAAGTTATCAAGGTCGGCAAGGGATTTGTCCTTTAGCCAGGTGATATCCAAGCTGGTCTTGTCGCGGGCAATAATGTCATCGTAGGTAAACTTGCGCCAGCGGCCTTCCGGGTTGGTGTTTCGACTTCGCTCAACAACCTCACTCCAGGTCTCGTTGCGTTTGTGCCGGTTAGCCGGGTTGTAGCAAACAATAAAATCCTTTAAATCATCCAGTTTTAATGGATTTTTCTTTAGGGTGTGGTGAATGTTTGTACGGTAATCGTACACCCAGATTTCCTTGGTCCATGGGTCTTTGTTAGCTGGTTTGTTATCGAAGAAAATAACATTGGCTTTTACGCCCTGGGCATAGAAAATACCGGTTGGCAAACGAAGTATGGTATGCAGATCGGTGGTTTCCAGCAGTTTCTTGCGGACGGTTTCACCGGCTCCGCCTTCGAACAATACATTATCAGGCACAACCACGGCTGCCAGGCCGGTTGTTTTAAGCATGGAGCGGATATGCTGTACAAAGTTCAACTGTTTGTTGCTGGTGGTTGCCCAGAAATCCTGGCGGTTGTATGTAAGATCATCGCGTTCCTGTTCGCCTTCGTCGTTGGTAAAGGTCTGGCTGCTCTTTTTGCCAAAAGGCGGATTGGCCAGCACATAATCGTAGGTTATCGGTGACGCCGCAATTAACGCATCGGCGGGCGAAATGAAATTATCGCTGTCGATATCACCGATATTGTGCAGAAACAAATTCATTAAAGCCAGGCGCCTGGTTCCGGCAACAATTTCGTTTCCGTAGAAGGTTTGGAGTTTTATAAACTTGTTCTGATCTTTATCCAGTTTATTGTTGGCAACCAGGTAATCATAAGCAGCCAGAAAAAAGCCTCCCGTGCCGCAGGCAGGGTCGGCAATAGTCTTCATCGGTTGAGGCTGAATGCATTCGACCATGGCCCTGATTAACGGGCGTGGCGTGAAGTACTGGCCGGCGCCGCTTTTTACGTCCTGTGCATTTTGTTCCAGCAGCTTTTCGTAGATATCGCCTTTTACATCGGCACCCATCACTAACCATTGTTCGCTGTCGATCATATCAATGATCTTTGCCAGCATGGCCGGATCCTGGATTTTATTCTGGCTCTTGGTAAATATCTGCCCCAATATTCCTTTTTGTGTGCTTAACTCGCGAAGCAAAGTAACATAATGGATTTCCAGGGCTGCGCCTTTTAGTTCAGTTAAGCTTTCCCAGTTATAAGCTTTTGGAATATTAAGTTCCCGGTTATGCGGCGGCTTACCGTATTCATCGGCCATTTTCAGGAAAAGCAGGTAGGTAAGCTGCTCCAGGTAATCGCCATAGCCAACGCCTACATCGCGCAGGGGATTGCAGAAGGACCAGACTTTGGAGACTATGCTTGTAGTGTTTGTTGAATTATTATTGCTCATCTTGATCCTTTTCTTTAATATTTATATTGTGATCGATAGTCCAATTTATTTTTGAATATAACTCGAACATTTTCTTACCAATTTCCTTGTTTATGGAATATTGAAAAGAAATGTGACCTAATAACCAATTCTGAAAATTTGTTCTATATGTTCCTTTCTCCTTCAATTTTAGCAGATGTGATTCCAGCCCATATTTTCTCGCAAAGTGTAAATGACTAAATATCTCTCTTCTTTTTTCCTTATTTATGCTTATTCCATTTGTTATTGAAAGGCCTGTTACATATTGTTTCATTCCATGCTTGCAATAATTTATTTTATCTTTATTTACATGAAAACCAGTGGCTTCAATAATTTTTGTCAATAAATAGACTGATGGCAAATCCTTTTCTTCTTGTGAAGAAAAACACAAATCATCTGCATACCGGCTGTAGTTAAATTTTTTCTTTAATTGGAGTTTGCCTATTCGAATATCAATTTCCGAAGCTACAAGATTTGCTAGAAGAGGGCTAGTAGGAGCACCTTGTGGTAATATGGCTGGATTCCTTGCAATAAAGCTTTGTAACAAATCAAAATCCTCTTTTTTAAAAGATTTCCAATATGAGGCTCTATGTTCCGCAGTACATATTTTTGCTAAATCCCAAGCGAGATTTTTCACATAGCCAAAATCTCGAAATACTTTGTATACTTTCATTTCGTCGATGCAGTCAAAAAATTTTAGTAGATCAATTTTTAATAAATATTTCGCATTTTTATGAATTTCAGCGTTTTTCAATATTGAAGTTCCTGGCACAAATCCTTGTATAAATTCATTGTACTTTGCTTTCTGAAGAATGTTATAATTGATCCATCTTTGTAAATATTTCAATTCAGCAATAGGTGCCATAATTTCTCTTGGTGCACTTTTTTTGTCTTTTTTTTGCAATAAAGAAAAGCTGTAAAGGTTATTTCTGGCTTTTATCATATGTTTGATAAAATCAGATTCCATTCCAACTTCAATTGCCAGGTGTGGAATAGAAAACAGAACAGGGAAATCATTTTTCTGAAGCTGATTAACATATTTTACTGTTAAGTCAATAAACTCTGTTGAATGATTTTCCTGTTTTGCTCTTTCAATAAAAGTTTCAAGGGGGAATGCCATAATAAATCACTACAATTTTGAATGTTTAAGAATTCTCAATTTAAGTTAAGGTATTTCTAAACATAAAACACCTCTACCAAAATCAACTTTAGAAATAGCTTAACTTAAATTATTTTGTTAAGTAACTTCATTATTTCTCAATCAAATTGACTGAGAAGCTACCGGAGTAGCGAAATCTAATTCAATCATGACTTTCCCCCGAAACTTTTAGGCATGTAATTTACATGTTTCATTTCAAACTGCAATTTATCCTTTTTAATAAATCTTTTACTGCGCACTTTTTTCATTAATTCCGAATAGAATTCTATTCCTTTGCTATTGATTTTTCCTAGCTGACCTATTATTTTTTTTGTTTTCCCATAATTAATGATTGTTTTGTATTCCGAGATTGTTATACCTAATAACTGACAAATAGAAGGCATTTCATAACCATCAAGTTGGAGCTTCATTACGCATAAAAGTGCATGATCAGTGAAGCTATTATATTTAATCTCTCGGGCTCCTTTGACTATAATACTTTCATCTGTATACAAATCAATTCCAAGTCGATTCATAATTCCAAAATAATAAGCAACCTCTTTCTTTATTTCTTTAGATTGCATCATCTTCTCCGTAGCAAATCGAGGGAAAATCGGGTACCAATTCGCGCTACCCCAAATAATTGGTAATGTATTATTAGGTGTAGTATGATTAAAGGCAACTAATGATTCACTTTGATCAAATCCAAGTGGAGTATTAAATGGAGGATTCTGGGTTGTGGGTATTGTTTTTCCATAGCTAACTGCAAAACGCTTCATTTGGCTAATATTATTAGATATTTTAAATGGAGATGTTGCTGAATTAAAAATCTTTTCACGAAATTCTGATTTGATTTCAATTTCCGGATATTTCGAATTTATAAAAGATCTACCTTGTTCCATACAAACAGAAGAAACTAGGAATCTTTGTTTAATAAATGGAAGCGAATCTAAAGAAGCCTTGTATCCCGTTTTAGTGTCATACCCCTTTTCAAAAGATTTCCCACTTCCAACAAAATCATCAAAAAATATTACTGCTGTATCTTCATTTATTATTAAGCTATTTAATAAATCCCTTGTTATTATGCATAGTCGATCTTTTCTTTGTCTAGCCTTATAAATTGGAGTATCTTTTAAAATATAACTTATTACTTCAGTGCTTTTGGGATAAGTTGCTACACCAGGGAATATAAGTATATTGTAGTCTTCAGGAATTTCCTTTAATGCATATTTCAATTGTTCGTTCATTCTAAATGTCAATTCAGCAGTATCTATGTATTCTAGAAAAAATAAAAAATCTATAGCCAGCCTCACATCATGACTTTCAAAATTCTCCAACCAGCGAATTATTTTTCGAAAACTTACTGCATATTTGAGCTTAGGCATAGTATAATCAATATGCCTAATCATATTTCTGTCAACAACTAAATCATGCTTCCTAATTGCCATATTTTGAATTTACTAATTTCCCTTCAAACGCCTTTTTCAAAATACTTTGCCTTAATGTTTCCGCTTGCAGCAAACTTTGGCTAATGGTTTCTTCAATTTTATCACAAATGGTGAGTTTGCTTTCTAATTCATCAATAACTCTTTGTTGTTCTTCAAGTGTACAAAAAGGAAAATCGAGAGAATTTAGAATTGTTTGATTTAGAAATGCCCGCGACGACCCTTTACATAAATCATAAACTTGTTGTCTCACTTTTCCTCCCTGGAACAAGTAAACAAAATATTTCGGATTAATAACTGCTTGATTAAGTGAAACCCGTATAAGATTTGTAGAGATTATAGAGTTTTCCATTCTTTTTGGAAGAAGGCAAATTTCTCCAACCGTTCCTGAACGTGAGATTATAATGTCATTTTCTTTAACTCTAAAGTTTTTTAGTTCAATCGCCTTCTCTTTCGTTACGAAAATCTTATTGGGCATCTGAAATATGCCTTCTCCAATATTTTCTATTCCCAAAACGGGTACTCCGCTATTTTGATGTTCACTTTTTTTGAGCATTGTACCAAATGGCCCAGTTGCCATTCCTTTCTTTTTATCGGCTAATAAAGTATCAATATTAACCCAAGTCCAACCCTTCGGCAATTCACCCTCTTCTACATTTTTATTGGTAAGTTTCCCTTCAAACGCCCATTTCAACAAACTTTGGCGATAAACTTTTAATTGCTGTTGTGCGATTTGCAGTTGCTGTTTACCGTTATCTAAATCGCTGATGAGTTCTTCAATTTTGGAGACAATTAGTTGTTGTTCGGGGAGAGGCGGAAGTAAAATCTTGGTTTCCTCAAATTTCCCTTTAGTTACATGCACCATTCCTGAACCATGCGCTTTTGCATATAATTCAGAGGTGATTTTTTCAAGCGTATAAAACAAATATTTCTTATCACAAATACTCTTGGGAACTACTTTAAATATGTGTTGGTTCAACCATGCATTTCCCCCATTCCATATGTAGACTCCTAGCGAAGCTGACCAAGCATATAATAAATCTCCTTTAAGTACTTTATATCTTTCCTCGAAAACTAGTTTTGAATAATTATAAACAGCTTCAGCTTTATTCAGATTTTGAATCCGGATAATTGGATTTCCTGATTTTTCCCATTCTGTTGGTTTGAATGCTCTGCCATTAATATAATCAGCAACTTCCCCTAATTTTTTTACTTGCCAATGCTTTGGTATATTTTTATTCTCAGTCATTTCAGGCTCAGTTGGAAAATTTAAATAACCCAAGGATGACAGATTTTTCAGCACCACTTAGCGAAGAACCCTTCCATATTTCATATTGCTCGGCAAACCTGGTTTTGTTAAATTTTACAAACATTTCAACCCCGGTCATTAAATCCGGATCATTATTTTTCATTGCCTTTTCAATTGCCTTAAGTGCATTCAACCTGCGTTCAGACTCAGCCAGATTTTTTGATAAATGATCAGCAATATAGAGTTGTTTGGATTTAGAGTATGTATTCATGGTTCCTTTTAAAGTGAAAATATTAAACATCCATTTTCTCAAATTTGGTTTTTGAGGTACAACGAAAAGCAAATGGAGTTTGATTCTTTTTAACAATTGTCTTAATTTCTTCCCACCGGTTTGTCAATTGTTTAACCATATCCCAGTATGGGAATCCAACTTTTGAAGGTGGATTCAGAAAAAAAATCCCAACTCCTGAGTTAATATAAAGTTCTTTCTGGTGCCTTTGGGTTTGGATACGATAATCCTGGGTAATTACAATACCATTCTCTTTTCCAACTTCCGGAATCCAATCCTCATCTTTTGCTCCCTGTCCGTAAACCTCTTTTATGGAAAGTACTTCAATAGAAATTCCATCTCTATGATTCATAGGTTGTTGCAATTCATTCAATCCTTTGGCTAATTGTTTGGGAAGGTTTTCGTCAATGTAAATCTTATAACTATTCATTAAGCGGCAGTTTTATGAAATTCAATCGCATTTTTAACGCTAATAACGGGTAATTCATAGAGTTCAGCAATAAATTTAATAGGCTCTTTTGCCAGATACATTCTATATAAGATTTCAGATTGAATATTTGTACCATCAATTACTGGTTGTCCAAATTGGTGATGAGGATCGCAAACTATTTTCTTTTCTTTCCCTATTGGCCAAAATCGCATTGCTAAAGAATCAGTTGCGAAATCAAGATTTTTAAAGAATTCTTTTACAAAGCTTAACTTGAACTGCAATGTCCCATCAACGGTGTATATACTTCCATCTTTTTGTTCAAACAGTACCTTTTTACCATCAGTTCTCAATCCTTCAAGAATTAACTTTGTGGCGAATGGATAATGAGTTGAATATTGTTCTGATAATATATCATGAACTTTTAACAATTCCCTGGTAGAAACACCTGCTTGTGATAACTCGTAGAAGGTAAATAATTCGATAAGTGTATGAAAATTAACAGCTTTTGTTAAGTCAACATTCCATGAGTAAGAATATTGGTATTTATTCGCAAATCGATCGTTCCAAAATGAATTTATCCATCTCAGAACTTTTGTATAAGGGATACCCAATATAAGAGCTATGTCAGGAATCGTGTAAATTCCTGAACCAATCACTGGCGTCGTCTGTAATGAGTCTTTCATACTTTTTCTACAAAATTAGTTTATTAAGCTGCCAATACTTCATTCAATTCATCAATTATTTTTTCATAATCTTCCCTGAAAAGCTGGTAAAATTTGCCTAAACCACCGTTACGATTAAATGGGTCAAGGTCAAAATCCTCCTTTTCAATATGAAAACTATTGGTTACATATTCCTTTATCATCCGCAGCCATTGCATTTGCTCTTCGCTAAACTTGGTGGCACCGGCTTGTTTTTTAAATACCCAATCCTGAAAATTCTTATCCACGGTTTTATCATACGCCGTTAGCGTGGTATCCAGTCCGCTTACTTTACGGATAAGGGAAACAATGGCGGTAAGTTCGTTTCTTGCCGAGCCATTGCATTGCTCCAGGGCTTCGTAGGCACGCCAGATATGCATAGGCGCAAGCGTGGGTTTATCGTTTTGCAGTTTTTCCAGCAATTCCTTAATCATGGTGTAGGTGAGTTCGCGCCTGCGGAAAGGTTGGTTGTAAAAAATCTGCAAAGCCATCAATTCATCCTTGTGTTGCTGCATCCATTCGGCAAAATCTTTTACCAGCTGGGCGGCTTTGTTTTTGTTGTCTTTGTCCCAGCCTACGTTTATAACTTCATCGGGATTGGCATGGTCAATGCGCTGTTCATGGGCTTTGCGTACATTTTCGATATAATCGTTCAGTTCGCCGGTAAATATTTTAGCTGCTTCATTTAGGATTTCGGAATGCCGGTTTCGGATTTCGGATTGGATGGCATCGGGGGATTCGCCGCGCATTTCGTATTCAACGCTTGCCGTTAAATCCTCAATCACATCCGGGTTAAAGGCATTCAGGAGGTCTTTCACCACCTGCGAAACGGTTTTGCCGTTGGCTTTATCGGCAAAATGCTTTTTCTCCTTTTCGGAAATCTGTTTATCGAGGCGCGTTAAGCGGTTGGCGATGGTGGTAAACAATTCCTCGTCGCGGGCACCCACTGCAATGGCCTGCAACAAATCCTTCAAAGGCACACCGGGCTTTTTCTCCAAGGGACGGCTGTCGGTTTTCAGGCTTTGGGTTACGCCAATGGCATCCACAATTACAAAATGGTCTTTCGTAAATTTTGCCGAAGGGCTTACCTTTTGCAGGGTATCCAGGTCGATGGTACGGGTTCCGCGGCCTTTCATCTGCTCAAAATAATTCCGGCTTTTTACATCGCGCATAAAAAGCAGGCATTCAAGGGGTTTTACATCGGTGCCAGTGGCAATCATATCCACTGTAACTGCAATACGCGGGTAATAAGAGTTGCGAAACAGCGAAAGTGTATTCTTAGGGTCTTCGCCTTTTTCAATTACGTTTTCATTGGCATCCTTGCGGTCTTTCTCCGAATTGTAGGTTATCTTTTTGCAGAAACGGTTTTCTTCGGCAAATTCCTCGCGTACAATCTTGATAATATCGTCGGCATGGCTGTCGGTTTTGGCGAAGATGAGGGTTTTGGGAACTTCAAAATTGCCGTTTTCGTCAAAGCGATCGGGGAATATTTCAGGCAAGTGCTCGATGAAAGTCCGGATAATGGTCCTTATCTGGTTGGGATTCACCACATCCTTATCCAGTTGCTTTGATGAATAATTTTCATCTTCATCCTGCAATTCCATGCGTTTTTTGCGGCTCAGGCGTTCGCGGTGCTCAATGTATTCGCCTTTCCAAAGGGTTGCGCCTTGCTTGGTAACTTTGGTATCGATTGTAAACACATTGTAGCCTACATTAACGCCATCGGCAACGGCCATTTCGTGCGAATATTCGCTGACCAGGTTCTGGTCGAAATAACCGATGGTACGTTTGTCGGGAGTAGCGGTTAAGCCAATTTCGAAAGCATCATAATATTCAAGCACCTGTTTCCATAGGTTGTAAATGCTGCGGTGGCATTCGTCGATAACGATAAAGTCGAAAAACTCAACCGGCATTTTGGGATCGTATTCAACCGGCGGAATTTCTTTGGGCTGGTAAATGCTTTCGTTCGGGTTTACTTCTTCCAGTTGTTCTTCCAGTTCAGTTCCTTTAAGGATGGCATACAATCGCTGAATGGTGCTGATGCAAACCTGGCTGTCGGTTGCTACATAACTTGATTTTAAGCGTTGAACGCTGTATAGTTCTGTAAACTTGCGGTTGTCGTCGTTCGGCACAAACGACATAAATTCCTGTTCGGCCTGTTCGCCAAGGTTCCGAGTATCAACCAGGAATAAAACACGTTTGGCTTTGGCAAATTTCAGTAAGCGATAGACGGCTGTAATAGCCGTAAATGTTTTTCCGGAACCGGTTGCCATCTGAATCAAGGCTCGTGGACGGTTTTCTTTAAATGAAATTTCCAGTTTATTGATGGCATTTACCTGGCATTCCCGTAATCCCTGGATTTGAAGAGCGGGTAAATTGTGTAAGCGTTTCCTGAGTGATTTGTCTTTTTTACGCCAATCGCGCAATGTTTCGGGTCGGTGAAAACTAAACACTTCCCGGATCCTGGGTTTGGGATCAGTAAAATCTGTGAGTTTCGTGATTTCGCCAGTACTGATATATGCAAAAGGGAGTGGTTCGTTTTTCAGGTGTTTTAGCTTCGCGTTTGCATAGCCTTCGGCCTGGTCTTCATGAACATTTAACTTATGGCCTTCTTCCTCGCGCTTGGCTTCAATTACGCCGCAAGGCTTGCCATCCACAAACAGAACATAATCGGCAGGACCGGCATCAGTTAAGTATTCCTTAACAGCTACACCAATTCCCACGTGCAAATTTACCTGTTTAATTCCCTGTATAACCCAGCCACAAGCTATCAATTGCTTGTCGATTTGGTCGCGGGCGATTTGTTCAGGGTTTTGATTGGGCATATATGAATCAGAAATATGGCTGTTTGAAATAATCGATTAATTGCAATTTTTCAAGATTATCATTATTCTTCAAAACTGCAACGGAAAAGTTGAAATTTGGTTTCAATTGATGATGCTAAAGTACTGCATTATTCAATATCTGTAAATTTTATTATTGTATGCTTTGGATAAATTTGTAATTTGTTAATACGATAATCTGTTAATGCGATAATGTGGGGATTGGGAGATGAATTTGAAGTTGTTTCCGATTTTGGTTTGGTGGAGGATTATGGTGGATATTGTTAATTTGGGGAGGTTGAGGGATTGAGTTGTTTTGGTGTTTTGGTGTTGGTGTGAAGATTGATTTAGCATTTAATTTTCAACTTCAGAAAAAAAATAGTACTTTTGCTCGTAAAAATACACTTGCATGGTTCTTTTAAATGGATATAACTTAACTTCAAAAGAATTATATAGATTATCGATAAGCGGCACAAAGATTGGCATCACTGATGAAGCCGCTGAAAAAGTAAGTAAAAGTTTTCAGTTTTTGAAGTCGGTTTACTCCGACCTCAACCTGTATGGCGTTAACACAGGTTTGGGGCCTATGGCTCAAGTGCGTATCAACGACGACAAACTGGTTGAATTACAATATAACCTTGTGCGCAGCCATACTTCAGGATTCCCTAATTACCTTGACAATTTAAGCTGTAAAGCCGTATTTGTCGCCAGGCTGAATTCATTGATCAGGGGCCATTCTTCGGTAAGCCCTAATCTGGTCAATCACATGGTAAACATGTATAACAATGAGATAATACCCTGTATCCCAATTCATGGTGGGGTTGGCGCAAGTGGCGATCTGGTTCAGCTTGCTCATCTTGCGTTGGCTGTAATTGGTGAAGGAACGGTTTATTTTAAAGGGCAGCAGATGCTGGCAGCGGAAGCATATTCTATCACAGGGCTTCAACCATCAAAAATGGTTTTGCGCGAAGGATTGGCCTTGATCAACGGCACTTCCGCCATGACTGGGGTTGCAGCATTAAATATTGTGAATGCCACAACGGCCTTGGAATGGATGCTTATATTTTCGGTAATGATAAATGAAGTGATGGAAGCATTCGACGATCATTTATCTGCTGAACTAAATGCTGTGAAAAAGCATAGAGGCCAAACAGAAATTGCCCGCCTCGCTCGCGAAATTCTTAAAGGATCAAAACTAATTCGGGTTAGGAACAACCATTGGGACAGGGAAAAATCCGATGATTTTTTTAAGGAGAAAGTTCAGGAGTATTACTCTTTGCGCTGTATCCCACAAATATTGGGACCTGTTTATGATACACTTGCCTTTGCGGCTGATGTGATTGAAAACGAACTGAACTCAACCAGCGATAATCCTATCATTGATTTTGAATCGGAAAATGTTTTTCATGGAGGTAATTTTCATGGTGATTATATTTCGCTCGAAATGGACAAATTGAAACTGGTGTTGACAAGGCTGAGCATGCTTTCGGAAAGGCAATTGAATTACTTATTAAACAATAGGCTTAACGGGAAATTGCCTTCTTTTATCAACATTCAAACTTTGGGCCTCAATTTTGGTTTACAGGGATTACAGTTTACGGCAACTTCAACAACTTCCGAAAATCAAACATTGTCCACATCCTCCTATATCCACAGTATTTCGAGTAATCAGGATAATCAGGATATTGTAAGCATGGGTTTTAATTCGGCTTGTTTAACAGCACGCATAATTGAAAATACTTTCGAAGTAATTGCTATTGAAGCGGTAGCAGTACTGCAAGCGGTTGATGCCCTTGACGTAAAAACCATGCTTTCGGATTACAACCGCAAAGTTTATGACGAATTGAGAGCGATTTTTCCTGTAATAACCAAAGATAGATCCACAAGCCATGAACTCGAAACAGTAAAAAATTACCTGAGAGATAACGGAAAAGGTTTTATCGGGTTTAATACAATTTCAAATTAATAGGATGGCTTTCTTTATAGAATGGCTTAGTAAAAAATATTGAACACATGAAATACGCAATAGTAACAGGAGCTTCAAGAGGTATTGGTAAAGCTGTAGCTCTTAAATTATCAACACTTGGCTATCATATCCTCATTAATTATCAATCGAATGATGCAGAAGCTTCAAAAACGAAGACCGAAATTGATGTAGCCGGTGGGGAAGCATCATTGTTGAAATTTGATGTTTCGAACAGACAGGAAGTTGAAGCCTCACTTACAGGTTGGCTAAATCAAAACCCGGATGCGTATATAGAAATACTGGTGAATAATGCAGGTATTAAGGATGATGTATTAATGATGTGGATGACCGATCAGCAATGGGATAGTGTTATCGATACCAACTTGAACAGTTTTTTCTATGTTACCCGTACCATATTAAATAGGATGCTGGTGCAGAAATATGGCAGGATCATTAATATGGTTTCGTTGTCGGGATTGCGTGGGCTACCCGGGCAAATGAATTATTCGGCGGCCAAATCGGGTGTTATTGGAGCAACAAAAGTGCTTGCACAGGAAGTTGCCCGACGTGGAATTACAGTAAATGCCATAGCCCCAGGGTTTATAAAAACCGATATGACCAAAGATTTGAACGAAAAAGACCTAAAATCAATGATACCTTTGCAACGCTTTGGAACACCGGAAGAAGTTGCAGATTTAACCGCATTTATTGCGTCTAATAAGGCTTCGTATATTACAGGCCAAACTATTTCAATTAACGGCGGCATTTATTAAAAGAGACTAAATATGTTAAACAGGGTAGTCATCACCGGCATAGGCATCTATTCTTGTATTGGTAAAAACCTGGCTGAAACAACACAGTCGCTTTACCACGGAAAGTCAGGGATAATATTGGATGCGGAACGAAAAAAATACGGTTACCGCTCAGGGCTGACAGGTTTTGTAGATAGTCCAAACCTAAAAGGGATTCTCGATCGTCGGTCCAGGATAATGCTTCCCGAGCAGGGCGAATTCGCTTTTATGTCAACCGATGAAGCGCTAAAAGTTGCAGGCATCGACCAGGATTTTATAGATAAGAGTTGTATCGGGATACTCTTTGGCAACGATAGTTCTGCGAAGGCTGTGATTTCGGCCAATGATATTATCCGCGAAAAAGGCGATAC
>CAIRHD010000569.1 GCA_903878265.1 uncultured Bacteroidales bacterium
AGGCTGTTCGATATCAATGACTTCAACAGTAAAAATGCAAACTTCGCTGTTTCCTGTCGCGTCTATAGCAGTCCAAGTAACAGTAGTTATTCCTTTATTAAAAACCACACCGTTTAAGGCACTTCCTGAACCTATTGTAGCTCCAGTAAGGTTGTATGACAATGAAACAACCGCGCAATTATCAAATGCCAAAGCATTAAAACCAGCTGTAAGATTTGTGTAGGAACATAAACCAGCATCATTAGTTAAAAGTTGATTTACAGGGCAAAATGTAAATATCGGTTTTTCTATATCCAAAACAGTAAGGTTTGCATCACATGTGGCAATGTTTCCAATTCCATCGTCAACCGTTAAAGTTATTGTATTGACACCAAGATCTGCACAGTTAAAAACTGATGGCGAAACACTCAATGTGCCGCCGCTTGACCCTGCACCAATTGCTTCAATATCGCCAGCCGTGAGAGTATAATTCCCAGTAGCATCCAGATAAACAGTGATATTGTTACAAATAGCTACAGGAGCATCATACAAGCTGTTTTTTTGTGTAAAAAATCCATCATCAGGCAAACCACTATAAAGTGGAAATGATGCGCGACTATGGGTAGGAAAAATAATATTGACTCCCAGATTATTGTTTCCCAAAACAGAAAACGCACATAAAAAGGCTACTGAAATAAGTCCAATTTTATTATGGGTAAATTTTTTCATGATATTTAATTTTAAGCATGTTGCAATAAGTACTCTCAGTATTTTAATCATCTAATTTTAATTTAAAGCCTTGTTAACAAGCCTTATAGGTTGTTCACACCTTTATTCGTAAAAAACAAATTTTTGCTGAATTTTGAAGTCAGGAAAGCATATTTGACCAAATGGTCAAAAAAAGTATTAAATTCTGTATTTCTAAACATATAAGAGAAAACCAATGTTCTCTTAATTATCTTTTTTCTAACAACAAGAACAGGAAGTATCCAACGAAAAATCATGTCTAATCTATCTAAGACAAGGATTTTTTGTACTTGGATAAAGCGAAATAGAAAATTGGAGAATTTTTGGACAAGCCCAATGAAATGAAGAGGAAAAACAAATACTGCAAATGTTTCCCTATTTGCACAATTTTTCAGCAATGCAATTTGTTGGGATATGTAATTCGAAGCAGGCTTGGCATGTTTGTAGTTTTGTTTTGAAGATTGAGGAACAAAAATAAAAGTATACCGATTTTTACAAATACAATAAAAATAGAATATAAATGAAACATATTTCTTGAAAAAAGAGATTTGAATCAAATGATTAAAACAAAATTTGTACTGGTTTATCTTCATAAGCGTTCAATTTGAAATTTCGCTACCAAGTATTTAATTCAGCTTTATTAACCAAGTTTTATCTAAAAGCTGAATATTTTAACAATTATAAAGGGGCAAAGTTAATAAAATCATCATGTTTTTCAATGTACAACGACAGATATTTTTTCATATTATTTTTTATTTTGGCTTCTGTTTGAATTAACTTATTGAATTTCAGTTTTCTTCTACTATTTCTTAATTAAAGAGCCTTTACAAAAAAAAATTAATATGCTCCATTTCCATTGCTTACCACCTATTTAATAGAAAGCTACAACCACTTCCAATGTAATGCTACATAAGCGAATCGACTGTCTATTCAGACCTAAAGTGCTTTATTCCCTAGCTACAACTTAAAAACCAGCAAATCCCTTCAATAACTTGAAGAAATCGCAGGAGAATAAGACAATAAAAATCAGTACAAATCAAAACTTATTTGCCGTCAAAATCATGATGCTATTTTGAGTCCCCTTTTCTTTGATCGGGATAAGCAGCTAATAATGTTTTGCTTAATCTGTACTCAGAGTAACCAAGCATAAGTTTTGTCAGCTATTTCCTTTTTCCTATATATATCATTTATCCATTTCTTTACTCCACCATCCTAATTTATATTCAACAAATCAGTTACTAAGGATAATAAATTAAAGAAATAACAAATGATTCTTTACTACAGACAGAACCAATACCTCAGTTTGATTTTTTATTTGATTTTTTTTGACTTCTGTTTTATTCCACATCAATCTATGGTGAATATTCTCTCACAACATCATTCGGTTTCGAATACCTAAATTCTAGCATTCTAATTGATCTCCTTGATCTCCTTATATTCTTTTAAGCATTGTAAACATACTTTCTATCAGAATAAATTGGTATCAAAAGCTTCAAATCCTATTTTTCCGGAATTGAAAACAACTCTTTTTTTTTTGCTTTTCGGTAATAAAACAGGTCATAAAAAGCTTTAAAATTTCCATACTGCAAAGTAATGGAAAAAACAAATTTCTATGACATAAGTTTTGACTTGTTATCAACAAAATGATTGTTAATAACTTATATGGTCTTTCTATGACTTCCCTTAGCTCAAAATCATTTACAAATAGTCTGGCTTACACTTCGGAAACACATATTATGCCAAAGTTCAAAAAGCGGAATTATAAAAATACAAAGTCATATATAATGTTGTATAACAGCTATTTAGAAAATATCAATATTTAGCAAAAAGAGTTTATTGTTCTGGAATAATTGTCTAATAAAAAAATATGTTCAACATTCCGAACAAGTGTTCGATATATATAAAACTGGAATTTGGATTGTATTTAGTTGGTTTTATATAATAATCACAAAAAGATATGAACTTTTGGAACATTAAATTACCTTCACAAAAAAATTGTCCAAAAAAATTTTATCTGACTGATTATCATGAAGATAAATAAAGCTAAGCCACATATAACACTCCATAATAGAAGACCAGTCATTAAAACAACCAAAAACAAAATAAAGGATATTTTCTATTTTTAGGCAACTTAACAATCCAGATAAATTCTATTTTGGCATACTACCTTCCATGGCGGCATCAATCAATTCGCTAATTGTTGTAAGCAAAAGCCCGACAGAAGTATCGGCTGCTCCATAGTAAATTTTCACTTCGCTATTTTCTAATGCAAAGCCTTCATTATCTAATTTTTCAACAATTATCCCACTTGGAAAAGTAACATTGGGCACTTGCCCTGCCAATTCCCAAATTTCTCTTGGCTCCAAAATATTGCAGCGGCAACGACCCAGCAAAATGGCCGGATTGTTTAAATCGAGAAGTATTACGCCGCCCTGATAAATATTAGAACTTCCAAAATGTCCGGCTACACCGTGATACACATGAAGCCACCCTTTTCTGGTTTTTACAGGCGGTGGGCCTGAGCCAATATATTCGTCCCAGTAATGGAAACGACCATCAATTAAGGGCGCAGTTGGCTGCCAATCAAGCAGATTCTCAGATTCACTAAGCCAAATAGTACTACCAGAAGTTGGACCACCGCTATGTCGGGATTTATTCGGCCTGTCCATCCTGTAATACTTCCCTTTGATTTTTTCAGAAAAAAGCACCCCATTCCGTATATCTTCATTGGAGGTAATACCTAAAAAATCAAAGGCTTTAAAATCATCAGTTACTCCCAAACCCAGTTGACAGCCATCCTGCATATCCATGGCAAACATGATATAAAATCTGCCTTGAAGCTTTGTGATGCGGGCATCGTATATATGGTAAACCTTGCCAACCACGTTTTCGATTCCTTTAAAGTGAACAATTTTATTTTCAACTTTAAAACGAACCCCATCTATACTTTCGGCCATAACAAGGAATGTTTCCCGCGACCTGCTCTGAACCCTGAGCATCAATCGATAAGTGTTACCATCTTTAATTGCACCCGGATTGAAAACACTTGTAACATCAACCAATTCAGGTGGGATTGGAGGAATATCGGTTCGGGTTAGGATTGGGTTTTGCGTATGACGGTTCATATTAGATTGCAGATTTCGGATTGTGGATTGCGGATACAAAAATTATACTTTTATATATGTAGTTTTCTATTCGTTTTTCTCTATTTAACCCATGATTACTTTTACTTTGCAAAGTATTTCCTTAGATACTGGCAAAGTATTTCCATTTATTCTGGTTCCATCAACTAAAATTTCCTTAATCCCTTTTTCGACCCCATTACTATTATCAACTTCAATTATATAACGGGTTCCACGATAGATACGCTCGGCAGAAAATGATTTCCAGTGGGATGGAATGGCAGGGTCAATCATTAGTCCGTTGTATGTTGGTCGAATTCCAAGAATATAATCGTAAATCATGCGGTACATCCAAGCTGCCGAACCTGTTTGCCAGGAATGGCTTGCTCTGCCGGGAGAAGAATGTTCATTACTGGTTATGTACTGTGAATACACATAAGGTTCGGCAACAAAAATATCACTGTCTATCCGGTTTGGAAGCATTTTTTTAAAGTAGTCGAAAGCTTTATTTCCTCGTCCAAGCATGGTTTCAGCCTGTATAACCCAGGCCGTGGGATGACAAAACACAGCGCCGTTTTCCTTTTTTCCCCAAACACATCGCGTTACAAGGCCGATATTCGGATCAATTTCAAGCCATGCCGGAGTGCATTTTTTGGGACCTTCGGGTGAATCCAGGTATTTGCTTACGCTATCCATGGCAGTCATAATCCGCTCCTGGTTAGGGAAACCGGCAATTACCGGCCATATTTGCGTGTTCAGGAAGATTTTGCCGTATTTATTCTCTTTAGAACCAACCCGCCTGTCGTTTTCGCCAAAAGCGCGAATGTACCATTCACCATCCCAACAATTTTCGTCTACAGCTTTATACAAAGCATCACGTACAGTTTTTATTTCCTGTAATTCGTCGAGTTTATTCAGATTTTCAAGAAGCCCTGCAAACAAATCCAGCATAGCGGCATAAAACATTCCACCCCAAACACTTTCACCTCCATCGTCGCCACCAATATAATCCAGCGTATCGTTCCAATCCCCACGGCCAAAAATCGGAAGTCTATGTTTACCGAGATTATTTTTTGCATACAATACTACTGCAAACATGTGATCCAGGATTGTTCCTGATTTCCCTTCGTCAATAAATGGCTGAATATTTTCCAGAAGTCCGAAATCTCCTGTTTCTTTAACATATTCGGTTACCGCAAGCATAAACCAAAGCGGATCATCGCAATGATATGTAAATTCACCTTGCCCGTCGCCATGAAAATGGTGGTAAACCTTTCCATCAGCCCGCATTTGCCTCGAAAGTAACTGAATTCGTTCTTTTGCTTTTTCGGGATTGGAAATGGTAACTGCAATAGTATCCTGCGCTGTATCGCGGAAGCCAAACCCACGCCCGATCCCCCAATAATAAAAACTGATAACACGGCCAACATCAAATGCAACTTTTGCCTGGTATGGCAACCAGTAACGCATAAAAATATTTCCATTTTCATCGGGAGTACTTGCGGTTGTGTAAGCAAAATAATCATTCCAGTGCTTGTTCACGGCATCAAATGCATCTCTAACAATTGCAAGGCTTTTGTACTTTTCCACCTTACTTTCTTTCAATTCATCAAACCGCAACTTTTCAATCACCCCAAGCGAAAAAATCAGGTCGGTACTTTCTCCGGGAAGCAATTCGATATCAACCTGTAAGGCATTAACGATATTGCCGAAATCAGTTTCGAGATTTGAAAGCGTTTCTTTTTCGATGCTTTCGGGATTATTTTCGTTGCGGTACAAACCCAGAAACCTTTCGCGGACAGTTTCAAATGCTGTAACGGGTTTGTTTACTGTGAAAAAGGTCCATTGATCCCATTCCTTATTTTCTTGTTGTTGAGTCCCTTTTGTTTGTGTAACCCAATAAGTTTTGGTCGAAAATAAGGCGTTGTGTTTCTCCTCAAAATGCGAACGGTTAAAATGCTGGTCGTCGCATTGGTTTATCAAATCAACAAGTGCATGGCCTAAAGCCAGTTCCACATATCCATAAACTGAAAGTTTCCGTGTCTTCCCCGTTTTATTTGTGAGGATGGTTTTCCAAATTTCCTGGTCATCATCCTGTGGCACGAAAAACAAAACCGATGAATCAATTCCATTTATCGAAGCTTCGGCCCTGGTATATCCGAAACCATGCGCAACAGTGTAGGCCTCAGGTGATTTGCCAACCGGCTGCCATGTAAGACTCCAGATTTCGCCAGTTTCACAATCCTTAATATAAATGTATTTTCCAGGCCTGTCGGGTGGTACTTCGTTAATCCTGTACCTGGTTATTCGCCCGTGCAAGGGACTTTTGTAATAGCTGATACCACCACCATTATTGGAAATTGTTGAAAAATACCGACCATTATAAATATAGTTTATCCAGGGAGTTGGTGTCTTGGGATTTGTAATTATATATTCCTTACCGTTTTGTGAAAATTCACCGTAATTCATTATTATGAGATTTAACTTAATTGTTTGACCTAATTCTTGGTTCTATTTAGAGAGGTGGGAAGTGAGAAATGAGAAGCGAGAAAGCTGAAAGGAATCGCAAAGGTTGAGAAAATTATAAAATTTTCAACTAATAAGACGATTGCAATTGTTACTCAACTTTATGCCAATTATTTATGAGGCGATTAAGCATTCCTCCAAGTTTATCATATTCAGCATCAAGCCTTTCGAATGTTTCATCTGTAATGTAAGACGATCCATTAGAAAATTCTAACCAAGTGCGAGTTTCTTCCAGTGAGCCATAAGCATCTACTAACTGTTTGATAAATACTGGTTCATACCTTCGTTTTGCATATCCTTCACGAATATTTGCTGTTACCGAACGTGATGATCTTCTAATCTGATCAGTCAACGAATAAAGCTCCTCTTTTGGAAAAGCTCTTGTAAGATGAAATATTTCCATTGCCAACCTGAAAGACTCATTATAAACCTTTAAGTCTTTGACAGTTTTAATAAATCCTGAATTCATTTTTCTGTATTTTTAAGTGCCAATTTCAAGCAAGTCCTCAATCCACCTCGCATTTATTACCTCTAAGCTCTCATTTCGCACATCTCACTTCACACCTCTCATTTCACACCTCTCATCTCACACCTCTCATTTCTCACCTCTCTCCTCCCCCACAAAACCATCATCTTTATGATCCCTGATATTATTCCTGAGTGCATAAATCATCTCGAAAAGGTTTTTCAACCCGCCTATAGTAAACCAAATTGTAACAATTATTGAAGCACCAAGAAACAAATAGGTGTATATCTGCCAGAACGATAGCCATTGATCGTTAGTAAAAGGTTTTACAAAGAAATAGAACAGTGTGCCAATTACGAAAACTACCACCCAAGCTGCGGTCCAACCCGTTGTAGCCCAGTAAATCGCTTTATCTCCACGGGTAAATTCCTTTGTAGGCGCAAGCACTTTCCAACCTTTGATAATTTCGTTGCTTGATTTTAACAAATCATCTTTATCAGCATATTCACCCCGATGCAAAAGTTTATCGAGGTTAAAGGCTTTTCGTGGAGTAAGCAAGGAGACCAGAAAATATACCAGAGTAGCCAACACCATCGCCATAAACCATCCCCACTGACCGTTAATGGGATAATCAGGAATATATTGTTTGAACAAAATATTCAGACCTGCTGTCAATGCACCGGTAATCATCGCTGCCCAGGCGCCTGGTGTAGTTCCTTTTCGCCAGTAAAGACCGCCAATAATGGCAGCACCGGAACCTCCGACAAAGATGGCTCCGGAAATATTCAGAAACAAAAATACTTTTTCGGTTTGCTGAAAAACAATGCTCAAAATAAATATCGTGATCCCAACCCCTAAAATAGATAGTTTCAAGTATTTCAAATGTTCCTTTGGCTCGAATGGTTTTTTGCGGATAGGCATTACAACGTCCTGAATAAGTATGCTTCCCCAGGAATGCATGTATGTATTATGGCAAGTTATTGCTGCGGCAAGCATAATGGCTGCAAAAGCTCCTTTTAAACCAACCGGCAACAAATAGTTTAAAACCATCGGAACCCTAAGCTGGCTTTGGTCTGCCGGTGCAAATCCTGCTAGCATCGTATTTATACTGTCGGCAATTACTTTATAGTTATCGTGATGAAAAATGGTATAAGCCACTATAGGGACAATCATCAGAAAAAGACCCCACTGTGGTACCAAACGCCAATTGGTAAGCACATCAGCCATTTTAGCTTCGTGGGCACTTTTAGCAGCAATGTTAAACGATGAATTTCCCTGCCACGAAAGTTTCGTATAAATTAAACCAAACATCCCAATAAAAAAGAACCAGGGGTTAAAATCCTGTATTTCACCTGCATCGAAGGGATTGATCA
>CAIRHD010000570.1 GCA_903878265.1 uncultured Bacteroidales bacterium
ACGATCGCTGGGGAAAGCAGGTATATTTCACCAACGATGTTACCCTGGGCTGGGACGGCACTATCGACGGAGCCGCCGCCCCGGTTGGCACGGATGTTTACTATGTACAACACAGCAATACCTCAGGTGCGGTAAGGGAAAAGAGGGGGATGGTGGTGTTGGTGAGATGAGCATTACTCATTTAATCCCTTGGATTAAAAATACTGATAATGCCCAAAAACCAAAACGCCTGGCCCAATGGGGTTTCGAGGTTGACGACACAACCAAAAAACCATAACCCTACCCAGTAACCCACCCTAAAAAACCGGGCAAATCCCAATACGGGATGCCCGGTTTTTTTATGCCAAACATCCAACATCCAACATCCAACATCCCACATCAAACATCCCCATGTAATCGCTTACAATTCAAAATCCATTTATTACAGTGCCAAATCCATCGTTGACAATTCCAAATCCATCGTTAACAATGCCAAATCCATCGTTGACAATGGAAAAATTATCGTTATCAATGCCAAATCCATCGCTTACAATGCCAAATCCATCGCATACAATGCCAAATCCATCAATTACACCCCCCTGTAAACGATGTACACCCCCTTGTAATTTATCAACAAGGGCATGTTGATAAATAAATTTGAAAATATTTAGCTCTCCGTGCCAGGCGAAAAAAACAATTTCTGTAATTTTACACAACCAAAGCAGGAACAAATTAGTAACAACCTAAAACCTTAACAAAATGGCTAAAACATCGGGAAGGATTACAATTTCGCGCAACACAGGCCAAATGCTCGAACTTGCACAAAAAGTGCATACAAAACATGTTGCCGATGGCAACAATTCGCAACTGAGGGTGCTTGAGGGCGACCCTTGGCAAACGGCAGGGCCAAATATAGCGGCTGCCATTGCCAAACACAACCAGGCCGAAGAACTTAAAGGCCAGATGGAAGCCGCCTACCGCGAACGCGATTTGCTGGCATTGCCCATAGAAGAAGCATTGAAAAGCAGCCGCAACCTGCTGAAAGCCCTCAATGCCAAAAACCCAAAACGCCTGGCCGAATGGGGTTTCGAGGTTGACGATACAACCAAAAAGCTATAACCCAACCCAGTAACCCACCCAAAAAACCGGGCAAATCCCAATACGGGCTGCCTGGTTTTTTTATGCCTTGCCAACCCGCAATCCGAAATCCGCAATCCGCAATAATTTAACTATCTTTACACTTTATTTTTACCGCCATGTTAGCATAATAACTCATAACGAGTTTCAGAATAATATGATGAAAGCAAAACATCTCCCAAACCTCTTTATTTGTATAATACTGTTTCTGTCTTCTCAAGCGGGGCTTTCCCAATCCATGACTAACGTTGGCAAAGAATTCTGGATTGCGTTTCAACCAAATGTTGACAATAACCCACCACAATTATTTATTAATATATCCTCTGAATTTGCCACAAATGGTTTTATCTCATCATCTTATCCAGGAATTAACCAAATCTTTTCAGTTGTACCGGGAGTTGTCACACAGATCACAATTCCTTCAGGTGTAATTCAACAATCTGGTATTGAAAATAAGGGAATTAGGATAACTTCTAATAATCCTATTTCAGTATATGGTGTCAGCCAAGGTGAGTTCAGCACAGATGCCTTTCTTGCGCTTCCTGTAATAGCCCTAGGTAATGATTATCGTATTGTGACCTTTACTGCATTTAGTCCGGTTTTGCGTGCAAGATACAGTGTCTTGGCAGTTGAAGATAATACTAATGTTACAATATTCAACAAATGGACTAATGCTACGAAAAGCTATATTTTGAATAAAGGTCAAACCTTACTAAGTAACGACGTGTGGGCTACAGATCAGGATGTTACAGGATCTAGAGTTCAATCTGACAAACCAGTTGTTGTTTTTGGATCAAATGATCAGACTAGAATACCGACCCTAAACTGTCAGGCTAGCGATCATATTGTAGAGCAAATGTTTCCAAGTTATTCGTTGGGTAAAGAATTTGCAGTATTAAATTTGGCTGGTCGTGATAACAGTGGCGATATTATTCGGATAGTCGCTGATAAAGATGGCACGGCGATAAAAATAAACGCAGTAACTGTCGCAACAATAAATGCAGGTGAATTTTATCAAGCTAATCTGACTGGATTTAACATGATTAATTCTTCAAAACCTGTAATGGTAGCTCAATTTGCAAAAGGGATTAAATGTTCAGGAGACATTACAGGTGATCCATTTATGATGCTGATACCTCCTTTAGAGCAATTTCTGACACATTATACAATAATAAATCATGCCTTTGCATCTAACTGGGTTAATGTTATTGCCCCAGATACTGCAATTGGTTCCATTTTTATGGATGGTTCATTGGTACCTTCATCTGAATTTACACAAATTGGTTCTACTAATTATTTTGGCGCCCAATTAAATGTTGTTGAAGGATCGCATACTTTCAGCAGTAATTTTCCTATTGGTGTATTCGTATATGGATGGAAGAATGCGAATTCATATGGCTATCCTGGAGGATGCTCTATTTCACCTGCAGCATCTATAAGCACTATAACTCTCTCTCCTGATACTTCTTATGGCCAATTAAATGTAACATCAGTTTGTGTAAATGCTCATGTTACAGATAGCCAAAATAATTCACTAAAAGGCATTCTTGTCAACTTCAATATTAGTGGCCTGAGCTCATTATCTGGATTTGCATATACTGATTCATTAGGTAATGCTCAGTTTTGCTATACAAGGTCGGGAATTACACCGGGTATAGATCACATTTATGCCGAATCATCAGGAATAATATCTAATTCGGTAATTGTTTTTTGGAATAATACAATTCCTTGCATAAATCCTTCTGACGGGGGGATAATTGGGAATTCTCAAAATGGTTGCGGTAATTACCTGGCTGAACCCTTATTAAATTTAATGTCACCTTCAGGTCAGTCTGGAATCATAGAATATAAATGGCAATTATCAACCATTGGAAGTTCCTCTGGTTTCTCAGATATCCCGGGCTCCAACAGTAATTCATTCAACCTGGGAATTTTATCACAAACTACATGGTTTAAGCGCATTGCAAGGGTTGATTGTGAATCAGACTGGACAGGGGCCGCTGAATCAAACGTTATCCAAATCACTGTTATCCCTTTAACTATTGTATTCAATGATGATTCTCTTAATATCAGCCCTACTACCTGCGGGGGGCAGAATGGATCAATAACTGGATTAATAATAAGCGGAACAGCACCTCTTTCGATTATCTGGAAAAATAAGATATCCGGCCAGGTACTTGGACATACTGGAGAATTATACAACCTTGCAGTCGGGCTTTATGAGCTATCCATCACTGATGGCAATGGATGCAGCCTTCCTGCAATTTCTTATGTAATTAAGGATGTGGGCGATATCATGATTGATACGGTAAATTATTCGGCATCTGATTGCAATAAACCAAACGGGATAATAAATGTTGTTGCCGTTTCGGGTTTGGGTTCCCGTATTCAATACTTCGTCAGATCCGGAAATGATACTATTTCCCAGTGGCATCACGGCGATTTCCCCGGGTTGGCTACGGGGACTTACTATATATGGGTAACAGATTCCAGCGGTTGCACCTCCGTGTATTGCAAACCTGTTCAAATTATTAATCCTCCTGGCCCCCAGGTAACCAGTGCAATCGTTATCCCGGCCACCTATCTGCATTCTGATGGCAAGATTATGATCTCCGCAACTTCCACCAGTGATACCTTGTATTATTCCCTTAATGGAGGGACAGCACAGATTAATAACGGCAATTTCAATAACCTGGCATCAGGGCTATATACCTGCATGGTGACAGATGAGAAGGGATGTGATACCAACTTCACAGTGAATATCGGAGAAATATACAGTGTCCGTCTTGAAGCCATTGCCGGCGATGGTTCCGCCTGCCTCGGCAATGTGGCGGTGCTGCCCCTGCTGGCAAATAGTTTTGAGCATGTAAAATCATTTAAAGCACAGTTGAAATACAACTCTGCCCTGCTTACCTGCCAAAACCATTTAAACGTAAACCCCGCGTTGTTTGCTGATAGTTTGCATGTGGATTTGTTCCCTGCATCGGGCGAATTGAGCATAAAATGGACAGGCAAAACCCCGGTGAGCTTACAGGACGGTTCTACCTTGGTTGAATTAAGCTTTGCTTCGCTCAACGCGGGACAGGACTCGCTGAAATGGGATATTTCGCCGGGCATTTGTGTGTTTACTGATAGCCTTGGAAACAGCATAAACCGTGAACTGGTACAAGGAAAAGTAAGGGTGTACAGCATACCCGAAGCGGATGTTACCCAGCCCCTCACTACCTGCGAAGGTGCCGACCTGCAACTTGCCGCCAACTACCATACAGGCACAGGCAATGGCACTATAAGCTACCTTTGGTCGGGCCCGGGCGGGTTTGCCAGCAATACCAATTCAATAACATTAACCTCAGTTACACCGTCATCAGCAGGGCAATATAGCGTAAGCCTCAGCGACACCAACCATTGCCAAAACCAGTATAGCACGGAGGTTAACGTAACCCCAACCCCCGTTTCCGGCTTTACCAACGACACCCTGCTCTTCGACCAAACCTACACCCTCGAAGCCAACCCCGGCTACTACCGCTACACCTGGAGCACAACGGACAGCACTTATTCCATAACGGTAACCGCCGAAGGCTGGTACAAAGTAACCCTTACCACCATAGGCGGCTGCACGGCCACCGATTCGGTATTGATGCTTACCGCCTTTGCGCCCCTTACCATGCCCAACGCTTTTACACCCAATGGCGACATACTGAACGACGTGTTCAAACCCGTAACCACCCCCGAAAAAATAAGTTCCTACACCCTCTATATGTACGACCGCTGGGGAAAGCAGGTTTATTTCACCAACGATGTTACCCAAGGCTGGGACGGTATTATCGACGGAGCCGCCGCCCCGGTTGGCACGTATGTTTACTATGTAAAATACAGCAATACCTCCGGTGCAGTAAGGGAAAAGAGGGGGATGGTGGTGCTGGTGAGGTAGTAATCCTTCAATCAGGAAGAAAGTATTTAAAACGTTTTTTACAGAAATGTATATAATCATTTGTTCATCAGATAATTTGATATACTTAGAAAGAATTACAGTCGGTAATAAGTAGGAATATGAGCGGCACAATGTGCCCGGGGATTATTCCCATTTGAACAACATCCCAGGCATTTCTATGCACTATCCCTTTTCACTATTCGTTCTTCCCTTTTCACTCTAAACTCTCGAAACCTTCACCATCCTTTTCCTGTTTATAATAATCTTTGCCATGATGGCATAACGTGCCGCGTCAATGGCATTGTTGAACAAGTCCATTGGCTTATTGGTCGCATTTCCGCTTTTATCCCTGGCCCACGAATAATTCCTCAACTCCCTGATTAGGTTGACTGATTTCTTCGTAACAAACAAATTGTGCGACTTCATATAATCAATCCCCTTTCTGATGCTGTCTTCTCCTTTAAAGCATGGTATTATTGTAAAACCTGCCCGGCGCAACTCCTCTATACTCTTAGGCTCTGCCGAATCAGCCACAATCTCATCATGATATTTCAACACACCCCTTTCCACCAACAGTTTAGCCAAATCCGAATTCGTCAATCCGGTCTGGTAAATTTTTTCGTTCATATAAATATTGTTCCCCTTTATCCCTATTTCTATCACGGCTGTGTCGTCATTCGAAAAACCCCAATCTATCCCGAAGTTCCTGGCAAGCCCTTCCGGCATTGCGTCAATTTCTGCAAATTCAGTAAACACCAAACCCTCATAACTCCCATATTCACAATCCACATGTATCCTCTTGAAATTCGGGTCTATCTGTACACGCCTTTCAATCCTCGACCTTTCCACTTCAGTAAGGAAAGGGTTCTTGGTGTAGTTGCTCAAAATCACCTCAACCTCACCATAATATTCAATAAATTTCTCCAGCCAAAACTGGCTTGTCGGGTTAAAGTCACCAATCACAAATTCCGACCGCCGGGCCAGCTCGTCCCACACCTCAAATTTTAACGAGTTTATCTCATTCCCGTACAACATATAACGCCTTGCACCAAGGGCTTTGTCTATACGGTCAGCCGAAAAAAACTCTATAATCGAACCGGTCTTAAAGGTGTAACGGCCTGTAGATATATTAAAGTCATCGGTACTAAATGTACCGGTTTGTATCATCAATTGTTTCAATATCCTAATAACCCCAATATCCAAATGCGGTTTCGATTCCGACACTATGGTAATTACCCTGTTTTTCTCCCGCATGGCAACCACAAAAATCAGGAATATCATCAGGTCATACGTTTTGCCCGACCCCGTGCCGCCTTTGTGGATAATTATCTTCTTTTTTTCCTTGTAGGCTGCCAAAGTCTTTTTAAACACATACCCGTAACTAAGATCCACTTCCATCTTTCAGGTTTATTACTATGCCTTCCGGAAATTCATGCCTGATGCGTTGGTTGTTTATTTTGTCGCCTTCATCATCTGAGCCAATTAGTTTGTACAACACAATTTGCACGGTTGGGTTATCCGAGTTGTACCACTTCTTCCTCAAGCCTGATTTCATTTCATTCTTATTTTTGAGTATCAACTCTTTTAGTATGTCCGATTTGTCCAGTTCTTTTTCATAAAACGTTGACCTTGAACAATCCATGAACGAAACAACCTCATCTATAAATATCAGCTTGTGTTCGGTAATCGCGTCTATTGCTTGCTTTAAAAGCTCCTCGGTTTTGTATGCCATTTCGCGTTATTTTAAATTCTGAATGGATTTCACTTTGCCAATTACTCAAATCTCTCGTCTACAAGTCTCCTCGCTTTCCTTCAAATAGAGGGGATTTAGGGCTGAGTTCTCATTTCCTGTAAATCATTTTCTCAATTGTACTTACCGACAAACCAAATTCCACACTCAGTTCCAATTTAATATCTGTGTAAGTCCTCCCACTTTTGGCTAAGGCATAATACTTCTGTTTTACAACCCATTTCCGGGCATGATCCACAGTAATCAGCCCAATGTCAAGCAATGAGCGCACATTAGTTCCTGCAAGAGCCTCAATTTCACCTAAAACCAATTCCTTTATTTCGTCCATGGCCTTACCTGTAATTTATAATACAAAATTACATAATATACGGATATATTTAATTGTATAGCAATAATATTGCCAATGTTTACGAAAGTAATACTTTAAGTAAAAGTAATTTTGTAAATGTATTTTAAAACGCAATTCCCATGGCAACTACAAACGTAAAAACCACATCCCTCCCGAAGCCCAAAACTTCAACTGTGCCAAAGAAAAAAGCCCCGCACTTCAAATCTGGCACCGACATTTCACGCATTGTTAAATAATTCACCCCCCCTGCACCATGCCAAAATCTCCAATTGTAGCCAAGAGCCTCCCAAAGAGCTCACCGCCTTCTCCTGTAAAGCCTGTTGTGCTGAAAAAGAAATTCAAATCAGGAACCAACCTCGAAAAAGTCACCCGCTAATCAACCACCAATCACCACCCAAAGCATTGAACCTTTGAACAGCGAAGCGATTGAACATTGAACGCGAAGCGATTGAACGCATTACCGCATTACCACATTATCACATTAACTAATTAAAAAAATGCCCCGCTATTTCTCCATCCCACCCATCTTTTCCGCTCCTGTTTCTTCTATCAACAGGGAAGCCGGTATCATTTACGGTGTATCTATTTGCCAGGTCGGGCTTGCAAAAGGCCACGGACAGTTTGTAGATAAAACTTTCCTTATGCAAATTGTTGACGATGCAGCCACAAAAACCGCTGGCATCAAAGCAAGGTTTGGCCATCCCAACATGTGCAGCTCTGCTTTGGGCACTTACCTTGGAAGGTTCAAAAACTATTCCTATTCCGGCAACAGCATAAAGGCAGATTTGTATTTGGACGAAACCGCCAAATCAACCCCCAATGGCAATCTCTTCAGCTATGTTCTCGACATGGCCGAAAAGAACCCCGATATGTTCGGTGCATCCATCGCTTTCACCCATTCCGATTCCGTTTTTCTGGAAGAAGAGGTAAACGGACAAAAAGTCAAAAACGAATATGTCCGCCTCCAATCCCTCCATGCCACTGATATTGTGGATTCACCTGCCGCCACTTCCGGATTGTTCGATACCAATTCCTTTCCGGCAGTAGCTACCCAATTCCTGGACGAAAACCCCGAAATCCTCGATCTTGTGTTTTCAACACCCGATTCCATCAAAGAATTTATTGCCAACTACATAACCAATACAAACATGAATATTTCCGAAAAAATAAAAGCAAATTTTGCCACTTTTCTGGCATCCTTTTCTGTGCCACAGTCAGGCAGCCAAGCTCCTGATCAGGAAGTCCGCGACCAGACCCTCAACACCCTTTTCGATGCGATTTCAGTTTCCTTCCCCGATTCTTTTTCAGATGTCGAAAACTTCACTCAGGAACAAAAAGCCGAAGCCATTACCAACTGCCTGTCCACACTCAGCACCCGGCTTTCAGATTCCGTGTCAGCTTTCGACACCCTTACTGTCGAACACCAGGAACTACTTGCCGAAATGGACAATGAGCGCCAGTTGTTAAGCGATGCCAATGCAACCATCACCACCCTCAAAGAGCAGCTTTCCGCCCGGCCATCCATTCCCCTCAATGTAACAGATCCCGCCCTCAGCACCTCCAACACTACCCCCGACGAAACCGGAAAACAAATCCTTGCCGCCATGCCCAAAGACATGAAACGCAAACTCTCCTCCAGCAGCAAAACCACCGAATGACCACCAATGACCACCGAATGACAACCAATGACAACCGAATGACCACCAGTCACCAATCACTAATCACCAATCACTAAACAATGAGCAACATCTTCTCCCAATCCACTTCCCCCGCCTTCAAACGCCAGGCAATCGATGAATTTTTCATCCAGCCCATGTTTATGGCCGAGGACATCCGCGGTCTTGTAACCGTGCGCACCGACATCAAAGGCACCGAATCCCTCAACCGTATCGGTCGCCCTTCCATGCTTACCAAACCAAAAACATCCCCAGGTTTCACCCCTGCTGGAGGTTTCAACCTGACTTATACCGATATCACGGTAAAACCCATGGCACTCGAATTTGAACAAAATGCCCGTGCCTTCTGGGGATCTGTCCTCGAACAACTTCTTGCTTCAGGGTACAAGGAAGACGATGTTGAACAAATGAAATCCCCCGATGTGTGGAACAAGATCATGCTGCCACTCATCGCACAGGCTGGGCAGGACGACCTTATCCGCCAAATGTTCTTTGCTAATCCTACCGCCGAAACCTTTACTTCTGGCAACCCTAACGGAACGCTCGATACCAACTACACAGGCTACACAGGTTTTATGTCATGGCTTTTCAACGATTTGTATGCCGGTACTATCCCACAAACGCAGCATGTCCCAATTGCATCCTCCATAGCTTCGGTTAAGCAGGAAGTAGTTCACACCTACACCGCTGGCACCGACACTTTCCTCAACATTACCATCAATGGTGTGGCCTATTCTCAGGCTTATGCAACCTCAGCCGCTGCCACAGCAACCGCCTGGCTCAATACCAACAAAGCCACTATCGAAGCACGTTCAGGAATCAATGGCGTAATTGTAACCAACCCATCCGCAGGGGCAATCAAAATCACAAGCAAGGTCAAAGGCCAAAGCTTCACTTCTGCTGGTACAGTAACCGGAACAGGATCCGTTGCCAACTCAGGAGTTGTTGCAGCCGTCAAAGCCGGTGGACTAGCAAACAACGAAGCCGACACCACCCTCGAAAGCATGTTGGATGCCGTTACCCCTGAAATGCATGAGTATGATCTAACTTTTATGCTCACCGCTTCCTTATGGCGTAACCTGGTCCACACCATGAAAGACAGGCTCACCGCTTTTGGCGATGCAGTGATGAAAAACGGCCTCAAGGTGCCAACCTATGAAGGCATTCCTATTATTGTCCGTCCCGATTGGGACAAGTGGATCAGTGTTTCACAAAACGGCATCAAGCCCCACCGTGCATTGCTCACCACCAACAAGAACCTCATTTTTGCCACCGATGGCACATCCGATTCCGAAATGATCGAAACCTGGTACAACCAGGAAGCCCAGATGC
>CAIRHD010000571.1 GCA_903878265.1 uncultured Bacteroidales bacterium
TCTTGTTCAAATGTTCGATTGTTCTCTTGTTCAAATGTTCGATTGTTCTCTTGTTCAAATGTTCGATTGTTCTCTTGTTCAAATGTTCGATTGTTCTCTTGTTCAAATGTTCGATTGTTCTCTTGTTCAAATGTTCTATTGTTCCTTTATTCCATATTTCACTCTTTCTCAAATTTCATTATTATTCTAAAACCTACCAACTCCATCCTGCCCTGTACGTATGTTTTATGTATTCCTCGGCAGTTTGTTTGGCATTCATGGTATCGTGCTGGGTATCAAAATGCGGATGGCCATCAATAATCTGGAATTTGTCGCTTTTCACAACCCTGATTTCATCGGTGTCGGTGATGTTGGTGAAACGCATGTTTTCGCCGTCCCATTCGAGTTCGCGTTTTAAATCCTGAAGCCTTACAGCCACCACACCCATTACTACCATTTCGTTCATCGGACCCGAATAGCCAAAATTAGAACTGGTTTCGACACGGTATTCCGGGCTTTCTTTGCAAGCGCGAACCCAATCCATTTCGTGGCCATCAACCCTACGCATTTGCTTTGGTGGGCGTTTGTAGTCTTTATCGTAGTCGAGAGGAAGGAGGAAAGGATCTTTGCCATAACAACCTGTCATTATTTTTCCTTTTGAGCCAATTAAAAGGCAGCCTCCGTTGGAATCGCGACCCATGATTTCACCGGCAGGCAATTCGTCAGGGCGTGGGGGTAACAAGCCACCATCCCACCAGGTTACTTTTACCTCGGGCATTTTTACATGCTGGAATTTATCCCTTTTGGGGAATTTATAGGTCACAGTTTCAGCTAAAGGAGGTGATTCAGTATTGAATAAGGATGAGCTTCCCTGAACTTTTGTAGGATATTTGAGTTTTAGCGACATAAAGATCGGATCCATGATATGGCAGGCCATATCACCCAATGCACCTGTTCCGAAATCCCACCAGCCACGCCAGTTCCAGGGAGTATAAATCGGGTTAAAAGGGCGCTCTTTTGCAGTTCCCAGGAAAAGATCCCATTTTAATGTATCAGGTATTGCCATCACTTCAGTCGGGCGCTCAAGGCCTTGTGGCCAGATAGGGCGGTTGGTCCATGCATGTGCTTCATGAACTTCGCCGATTGCTCCATCCCAAACCCATTCGCAAACCTGCCTTATGCCTTCGCCTGAGTTGCCCTGGTTCCCCATTTGGGTAGCAACCTTGTATTTTTTTGCAATTTCGGTCATTTGCCGCGATTCCCAAACCGAATGCGTAAGCGGCTTTTCGCAATACACATGTTTGCCAAGCTTCATGGCATTGATGCTTATAATGGCATGGCTATGGTCGGGGGTTCCAACCACAACGGCATCAATGGAATCCTTAAGTTCGTCGAACATGATGCGCCAGTCGTAATACTTTTTGGCATCGGGATAATCGTTGAAAATCCCGGATGCATATTTCCAATCCACATCGCACAAAGCAACAATATTTTCGCTGCTCACAGCACGGATTACCCCGCCGCCACGACCGCCAACCCCAACGCCGACAATATTTAACTTATCGCTGGGCATACGGTGTCCCAGACCTGAAATTACATGGCTTGGCAGAATAATAAACCCTGCAGCGGCCGTGGCCGCGTTGCGGATAAACGAACGCCGGCCAATTTCTGTAGTTTTGTTTTCTTCCATTTTGAGGAAATTTATAGGATTGGACTTAAATTAAATGCTTCTGTATGTACTTGTAACTTTGTTCGACGCAATAGATTGGGGTGCCTTCGGAGTATTGTTCCTGTTCGACAAAAATCCTTTTTAATCCTGCCTTTTTCGATTGTCCCATCAAATCCCTGAATTTTATTTTCCCATTTCCTACAATACAACTTTCGCCATCGTTTCCCATATCCTTCACGTGCCATGTGTGGAAACGTCCGGGATGTTTTTCAAAATACTGCAACGGATCTTGTCCGCCTTTTACAACCCAGAAAATATCCATTTGGAAAGAAACCAGAGCAGGATCGGTTTCGGCCAATAAGGTATCGTAAGGCAATTTGCCTTCCATTGGTCTGAATTCAAAGTTATGGTTATGGTACCCGAAAGTAATACCTGACTTTTTTGTTGCTTCGCCGATTTGGTTCATTTCGTTAGCTACCTTTTTAAAATCGTCCAGTGTTTTCTCGGGACGGCCGCTAAACGAAGGCAAAATAAGGTATTCGAGTCCGGCTTCGGCAGCTTTTTCGGCATATTCAGCCGCGTTCGTTGCTGTTATGCCACAATGTGTACTGGTAATATCCATTCCCAGATCGTTGCACATTTTCCTGAATTCCCTGGCAGGATGCTTATAGAAACTCCCATCAAAGCCAAAGGGCTCGAGGCTGTTGTACCCAATCTTGCTAAGTGCAGCCAGAGTTCCGGCAAGATCAGTACTTATACTGTCGCGTATTGTCCAAAGTTGCAAACCGGTTTTCATCTTTTTCTTTTTAACCGGTTCGTTTTCGGCGTGTATGGATGATGTAGCCAAAACACCGGAAACTAATGTGATGTTTTTCAGGAAATCGCGTCGGGTGGTCATATTTTTTCTTTTTAGAGTTCTGTTTCAATCTGATTGCGAATCACCGCGATCCTTACAAATACTTAATTTTCTGTTCCTTATCGCTTTGTCGCGCAGCTTCTATTATCCTGATATTCAATAATGCATCTTCAGGTTTTACAATTGTCTCAGCTCCATTTGCAATTACGGAATATGCGTTGTCGAAAAAATCCATATAATTTCCCGGAAGATTTTGGTAAGGTCCACGGAAAGTTTTATCAAAAGTTGCAGAATTCAAAATGCCATATAGCTTTTTGGGTTCGATGCCATAGTTTTTGCTGCCGGGTTTTTTGCCCTTGCGAAGCTGGGATTCCTGTGTATCCAAACCGTATTTTACAAACGAACCTTTTGTGCCATGAACCTGAAATCGAGGGCCGGGTTCCTTTACAAATACACCGGCTTTGATCGTAACATTCAACGCTGGATAAATAAGTTTCAAATCGAAACTGTCATCGGTTACGCTGCCTTCGCGCTGGTTGAACAACCTGCAAAAAACACCTTCCGGGACGCCAAAAATACTGACAGCCTGATCGATAAGATGGATGCCAAGATCGAACAAAGTGCCTCCGCCAGCTTCCTGATTGTATTTCCATGCTGCCCTTACAATTTCCGGCGAATAACGGTCGAAACGGCTTTCGTAATCAAGAACTTTTCCCAGGTAACCCTCTGCGATAATATGTTTCAAGGTCAGGAAATCACTGTCCCAACGGCGGTTATGAAAAGGGAACAAGAATTTGTTGTTTGATTTTGCAATTTCTATCAGGGTTTCGGCTTCGGCAGAATCAACCGTAAATGGTTTTTCTACTATTACATGTTTCCCTGCTTGCAGTGCAGCATTGGTATGTTCGAAGTGTAAAGTGTTTGGGGAACAAACAATTATAAGGTCTATTTCCGGTTTTGCCAACATCTCCAATATCGAAGAAGTGATATGTGCCGAAGGGTATTTTTCTTTAGCCAATGTACCCGAGGTAACAATGGTGTTCAGTTTAAAATGAGGGTTGGCTACAATAAACGGAGCATGAAAAACCTGTCCCGAAAGGCCAAAGCCAATAATGCCGACTTGTAAAACATTTTTGTTGCTGCTTGTCATTTTTTAATTTGAAAATTTGAAAATTTGAAAATGTGGGGATGTGGGAATTTGAAAATGGCAGGAAGTTAGTCAGTTAGTTTGTTTCATTTCTCCTTGTCTCCCTTCACCTTGTCTCCCTTCACCTTGTCTCCCTTCACCTTGTCTCCCTTCATCTTACAAAGCACCTAAACAATCACTTCTTTCTCCGCATCCCAATACGTCCGCCGTCCCTCTTTGTAAGCAATGGTGCCCATATGTGCCGCCATCGCTTCCTGAAATGCCTGATCGATATTGCAACTTGGTTGTGCGCCATTTCCGGCTCTTATACAGTTTATCCATTCGCGCAAATGCAAATGGGTTGTGTCAACAGCTTTTCCGTCACGGTAAGTGTATAGCAAACCCCGTCCGGCAAAATATTTTTCGGTAGGCGAAGTAATTGCATCAACGGCTCCCTGACCCGGGACATAAGAAAATATCGGTTTGAAAGCCTCCACAATGCCTTGTTCCAGTTTCTCCTTGTAGCGGGTAGAACGTGGATCAACATTTACCAGCAAGGTATCGCTAAGTTCCAGGTATGCATCATGGCCCATGATCACTTTGCCACGATTTTTTTCGCTGGCCAAGGTAGCACTATACAGTAGTGTGAAGTCGCGATCGGGATATTCGAGTGCCATATTCAAAACGTCGGGCACTGTACGTCCATCCTTGAAAAAATATATGCCGCCAGAAGCCACGACCGAATTTGGGATTCCCAAATCAAGGATCTGGTTCAGGGCATCGAATTCGTGTGTGAACAGATCGCCGCTTAGCCCTGTACTGTATTCCCACCAGCAACGCCAGCGGAAAAAGCGTTCGAGGCTGAAATCGTGCCATGGTGCCTGACCGATAAACTGTTTCCAATCAATTGTTTGCTCGTTGGCTTCGGGTGCAATATCATAAACCCATGCGCCGTTCGGGTCGTTGCGGTTGGTACAGACTTCGATGAGGGATATTTTACCAATCACATCCTGCTTTATCAGCGAACGGGCTACATTGTAACTTTCCGTTTGCCTGCCCTGATGGCCCAACTGGAAAACAACCCCGGATTTTTTTACTACATCGCGGATTTCATACGTTTCGGCCACCGACCACGAAAGCGGTTTTTCGCAATATACATGTTTTCCGTTCCGAGCTGCTTCAATAGCAATAGGAACATGCCAGTGATCGGGAGTTGCGATAATAACGGCGTCAACATCAGGTGAGTCAATGAGTTCATTATAAGTGGTGAATCGTTTGGGTGCATCATCCATTGCTCCGCCTTTTCCATTGCGATGAACATTGGCCCCGGCGGCAATTGCCCGATCAGCGTTTTTATCGAACACATCGCAAATAGCGGTAATTTTTACGTTCAGGTTTTCCTGCGCCCTGAAATCCTCAAGGTATTGAAGCCAATATTTGTCAGTTTTGCCTTTTTCGGTGTACTCGTCAATGCGGTCGGGGTTCACAAAACCCAGGGCTTTCATCAGGTAACCACCACGTCCGCCACTGCCGATTATCCCGATGCGCAAGGTTTTTCCTTCAATCAAAGCAGGAATCCCGGTTTGAATTTCGGGTTTAATGTCGCTCAACAGGCTTGAGTTGCGCTTGGCTGCTTCCGATTTGCTTCGCAATAAACCATATCCGACTAAGCCAACAATGGGCAACGCAGCCAATCCTGCTATTATATCGCGACGGCTTAATTTCCCGTTTTCATTTTCCTTTTTATCGTTTGCCATTTTATTCCAAAAATGATTTATCGCTTTTTAAAAGTCGTTGCAGTCCGAAAATGTTTGATGTTGGAAAAGCATAAATTACCATGAGTGAAAATAGTTCGACTAAAGTTTTGTTTATGATAAAGTAGCTGCCATCCGATGGGAATAAATACTCTATCCCCGGAAAAGCGGGATGCGATAAATAATACAATAACAATAACACCATGCCGGCAATGCTTGCGTAACGTGTAAAAACGCCGATTACCAGAGACAAGCCGATCAAGGTCAGTCCATACGCATTTGCATAATCGGAAAATGTTAAAACTGTTTGATTACCAGCAATTTGTTCGAAGAAACCTTTAAGGAAACCACCTGAATCGAGTAGGTAACTTTTTGAAGTCCAGTGCGGATTTAAAACTTTTACGCCACCTTCGTAAAGAAAATGCCAACCGATTGAAATCCGTAGAATTACCAGCGCGAAAGATTGTGTTTTTGAATAGCGCATGATGCTGTTATTTGCTTTACAAACCTAATACTATTTTAAGTTGTTTGAACATTGTGTTGAAAATATTTTCGAAATAGTAAAAACCCTGTTTACCAAGATAACAGGACAAGAATAAAGTTGTTAAAAACCTCCCATATTCTTGGAAGCGAACCAATATCCTTTTTGGTACTCGTATTCGTGGATTTCGCAAAAAATACAAGCTTTTCAAATTTGAAAATCCTTTTTAATCATGATTAATCTGTTGGGTTGTACTTTTTCACCGACAAATCACCCTTATTCCCCAATCAAAAACAACCCTTTCGCCGTTTTACATCCTTTAGATACTCAACGAATATTACTTTTGTAAAAAAAATTATGCAAACAATATTAGGATCTGGAGGAATAATTGCCAATCACCTCGCAACATCATTACCGGCTTATACCAACGCAATACGATTGGTAAGCCGCAACCCGAAAGCAATTAGCGGGAAGGAAGAGCTTTTTCAGGCTGATCTTACTTCCGCCGATCAAGTTTCGAAATCCGTTAAAGGTTCCGAAATAGTGTACCTCACTGCTGGCCTACAGTACAACCTCAAAATCTGGCAGCAAAACTGGCCTGTCATCATGCAAAATGTTATAACTGCCTGCAAGGAAAATGGTGCAAAATTGGTTTTCTTCGATAATGTGTATATGTATGGAAAAGTTGCCGGTCCCATGACCGAGGAAACTGCTTTTAACCCTTGCAGCCGTAAAGGCGAAGTGCGGGCAAAAATTGCGACTATGATTTTGGATGAAATAGCAAATGGCTCATTAACAGCTCTTATAGCCAGAGCTGCCGATTTTTACGGCCCATACACCAACAATAGCTTCCTGAATATGATGGTTTTCGAAAATCTCAAGAAAGGGAAAAGCGCACAACTTTTAATTGGCAAAAACCTGAAACATTCTTTCACATATACTCCCGATGCAGGTAAAGCCACGGCCCTTCTGGGAA
>CAIRHD010000572.1 GCA_903878265.1 uncultured Bacteroidales bacterium
CTGCGAACGCAACATCGAAAGTTCTGCATCACGTAGCATAGCCGAAAGTGAAGCTTCATGTTCGGCTTGTTCCTGCATTTCTTCGAAACTGAGAATCAGATAATCAATAGAAATAAGCAGGAAATATATAAGTATCCCGGTTATAATTTTGACAACCATCGAATTAAAAAGAAAATTTACATACACAGAATTGCCATCAAACAGTGTTCTAAGAATCGAAAAGGACAACAATTGCCAGATTATTATGGTAAAGGCGCAAACTGTGATTTGATAGGTGAGGCCCTTTAATAGTCCATTTATTTGTTTTCCCGAAAACCGGACCATATACCATAACCCAACACCAAGAAGAGCGAAAACTATATTTGAAACAAGACTGTCAATAACAGCTACAAATATTTCCTGATTATACAAACCAAAGGACAAAGCAAATTGGATGACTGCTATAGCCATCCAAAAAGCGAAGTAATATAAGGTAAGGTTACGGGTGAAAAATGATCTTTCCAAAGGGTTTGGGGATTGGGGATTGCAGATTTCTGATTGCGGATTGCAGGTTTCTGATGTCGGATCCGGCACTAAAAACTTTTCACTTCGCCACCTCCAAAGATAGTAACTCCTTTCACAACAACAGTTTTATTGTAGTCAACCTGAGCAGATATCCGTTTGTCAGCATATCCGCCAAAGATATTAAAAACTTCCACTTTAACATTCCAGTCAGCAGGCATCAACAAGGTTGAGCCACCAAAAATGGATACTACTTCTATTACGGGTCTTTCTCCAGGAGCAATACTGCAACGGGAAACATCGACTTTGGAACCTCCAAATGCAGCAACCATGCGGCCTCCTTTAAAATTAGGGGTTACAACTTTACGCTCACCACCGCCAAAAACAGCAATATCCTCAAAAAAATCTTCGCTGCCTACCGCGTGGTTGAACATTGGATGTTTGAACATCCTTTTATCGAAACGGCTTACACCAAATATCATCTTCAGCCCAACTAATATAATAAGTGCCGGGAAAAATAGCTGCCATGTACTGAATGGCATGTGGTAGAAGTTGACCAGCAAAAAGAAACCACCCAAGCCAATTAAGATCACACCTGACCAAAATGACTGACGCCAGAAAATATTGACAACCCCAATGGCAATCAAAAGCATTTCCCAAGAAAAAATGATCCGGCTTACGGCCTCGGTCAGAATTCCTGTATTGCTTGCCAACAGCAGCAAACCTGCAGCAATTACCAAAACTCCAAGCCCAGCGGCTCTTCCTTTTACACCTCTTTCAATAACAACGTTAGTTTCGTTGTTGTCGGTTTTGTTGAAATTGTATTCCATGGTTATAAGATTTAGGTTGTTTGAAAATTTAGGTTGTTTGTTTAACGAAGCAAAAGTACATTGGCGGAAGAATGTATGAAAGGGTAAATCGGTGAATGGCGGAATTTGGCGGGGAATGGGGATTTGGAAAGGGAGAAGGGAAAAGTGATTGATTATTTCGAAAAATAACTGCGGGAAGGCTTGGTAAAAAGCGCTCGAAACATTGGGATTTGCGGAAATGAGTAAGAAAAAACACATGATGAAAAATTATACGCCTACTAAAGGCATTATCACTGGCTCAATTCGATCGGATTCTCTGACTCTATTTGACAAGGATATCGAATAAATTTCAATTCGTCACGCGAAAGGATTTGGGCGGTAACAGGGGAATAAATTTAAACAATCGTTAGACTATGGCTTCTGTTTGCAAAGCAGAAAATCACTAAAATTTGCTCCACAAAAAGGGCGTACCTTTGCAGCTAAATTTTTAACCTAAATCGTTATGGCAACCATAGGGCATTACAATGTGTTAAAAGTGTTGAGGGAAACCGGAAGTGGCTATTTTTTGGATGGCGGCGAACTTGGCGACATCTTGCTTCCAGGCAATAATGTGCCATCAGTATTGGAAGTTGATGACCAGATTGAAGTTTTTCTATATTTTGATTCGGAAGACCGGATAATTGCTACAACCGACGATCCATATTGTGAAGTAGGAGAGTTTGCCTTGTTAGAAGTTGTCGAAGTGAATGAAATTGGTGCATTCCTCTATTGGGGTTTGCAAAAAGACCTTTTAGTTCCTTTCAGGGAACAAAAAATCAAGATGGAAAAGGGAAGCTGGCACATTGTTTTTGTTTACATCGACGAACAAACCAACCGTATAGCTGCATCGGCCAAAGTGGATAAATTCCTAGGCAATGAACCTTTAACATTTAAGCCTGGCGATGACGTGTCCCTTTTTATTTATGGCCCGTGCCCATTAGGGTTTAATACAATTATCAACAATACTCATTGGGGAATGCTTTACAACAACGAGGTGTTTCAACCTTTGAACCGGGGCGAGCATATTAAAGGGTATATAAATAAGGTACGCGAAGACGGTAAAATCGACTTGAGTTTGTATCCGGCAGGATTCAAAAAAACAAAAACTTCGGCAGAACTCATCATAGAATATCTGAAAAGGAACAATGGTTATATGCCTCTTACCGATAAAAGTCCAGCTGAAGCTATTTACGACACTTTTGGAATCAGCAAGAAAAATTTTAAAATGGCCATTGGTAGTTTATATAAGAGCAAGGTGATTGAGATTGGGGAGAATGGGATAAGGATGATTGAGGGGAAAGGGAATTAGGGGGATTATATTGGTCATTCATTGTCATTCGGTGGTCATTCGGTGGTTAATTGGTGGTTAATTGGTGGTTAATTGGTGGTCATTCGGTGGTCATTCAGTGGTTAATTGGTTGTCATTCAGTGGTTAATTAGTGGTCATTCAGTGGTCATTCAGTGGTCATTCGGTGTCAATCAGTTATTCTTTTGCGTTTGCTAAACGAAGAATTTTAGATGGCATTATTATGAATTTCATCTCTGATATTGTCTTTGCACATTTCTGCATCATTACTAATGACAATGCATTCGGTGCAACTATTCACCCTATTAAAGTTTTATTGTTTTAAGAGTACTTAAAGTGCCTTGATTGCCCAAAATGCCTAAAGTAAATGCCATTACACGCTTTTAATCATTAATATTCGGCAAAAAGCTGTAAACTTTAAACTCGAAAACGAGAAAGTCATTCAAAATTATTTTGACCTAAGTACTTTCAAATTAAGGCAAATCAAATTAATGCGGAACTTTAGGCATTTTAGGCACTTAGTACTTTAGGCACTTTATAGTTACCATACTGTTAATAAAAAATCTTCGTGGTGCATAGCCATAAGGCTTAAATTTGCGCCTCATTAAAACAGCCACATATCTTGAGCCACAATATACTTGACGAACTTAACGAATCGCAGCGCAAAGCTGTTGAACGCATAGAAGGGCCAATAATGGTGATTGCTGGCGCAGGTTCCGGTAAAACCCGGGTGTTGACTTATAGGGTTGCGCACCTTATCAATAAAGGTGTTGACCCCTTTAACATACTTTGCCTCACTTTTACCAACAAAGCTGCCCGCGAAATGAAGGACAGGATTGTGAAAATTGTTGGCGGCGAAGCCCGAAATGTGTGGATGGGGACTTTCCATTCGGTTTTTGCCCGCATTTTACGCATCGACGGGCATCTACTTGGTTATCCTGCAAATTTTACCATTTATGATAGCGACGACAGTAAAAGCCTAATCCGTAATATTGTTAAAGAATTTGAACTCGATTCGAAAGAATATGCGCCGAACAACGTGCTTTCGCGAATATCGGCTGCCAAATCGAACTTGATAACTCCTGAAGATTACAATAACAATTCCGAAATAATAGAACAAGACCGTCAGGCGCGAAAACCTTCAATCGGGCAGATATATACGCGCTATCAGGCACGGCTTTTCAAATCGGGGGCCATGGATTTCGACGATTTATTGTTTTATACCAATGTTTTGATTCGCGACCACGCCGAAATCCTCTACAAGTACCAGGATAAATTCCGCTACATACTTGTTGATGAATATCAGGATACCAATTTTTCCCAATACATTATTGTTAAGAAACTGGCTTCGCGGTTCCTTAATATATGTGTTGTTGGCGACGATGCGCAGAGCATCTATGCTTTCCGAGGTGCCAATATCCAGAATATTTTGAACTTCAGGAACGACTATCCGGAATACAAACTCTTTAAATTAGAGCAAAACTACCGCTCGACCCAGAATATTGTAAATGCGGCCAACAGCATTATTGCCAACAATAAGGATCAGATACAAAAAGAAGTTTGGACCGAAAACGAAATTGGCCAGCCTATAAAAATAATTAAAGCTGCTAGCGATACCGAAGAAGGAACTTTGATTGCCAATGGGGTTTTCGAGACTAAGATGAACGAACAGCTCCGCAACGATGCTTTTGCCATCCTTTACCGCACCAACGCCCAGTCGCGTTCCATCGAAGAAGCCTTGCGGAGGCTGAACATCCCATACAGGATTTATGGTGGCTTATCATTTTATAGCCGTAAGGAAATCAAAGATTTGCTTGCTTATTTCCGTCTTGCTGTTAACCCTCTCGATGAAGAAGCACTGCGCCGGATCATCAATTATCCGCATCGTGGAATTGGCGAAACCACCATGCAAAAAATCACCCTGCTTGCCGGGCTTGGAAACCTTCCTTTATGGGAAATAATTGCAAACCACTCCTCGTACCAATTAGGGTTAGGCGGAAAAACGGTAACGGCCATCAACAATTTTGTTACCATGATTTTGTCGTTTGGCACACAAATGCAGACACGCACTGCTTTTGAAATGGCTGAATCTATTGCAAAAGCTTCGGGTGTGATAAAAGATATTGACGAAGATAAAACTATTGAAGGTCAGGCGCGTATGGACAATATTGAGGCTTTGCTCAATGCTGTACAGGAATTTACTGAACGGGAACCTGGCCCAGGAGAAGAAACCGGCGAAGTGCGGCATCTGGATCTTTTTATGCAGGAAGTTTCGTTGCTTACTGATCAGGACAGCACCGATAAAGAAGATACCGACCGCGTTTCGCTGATGACCATACATCAGGCAAAAGGGCTGGAATTTCCATATGTTTACATCGCCGGCCTCGAAGAAAACCTTTTCCCATCGTTTATGGCAATAAACTCAAGGGCTGACCTGGAAGAAGAACGCCGCTTATTTTATGTTGCCATTACCCGCGCCGAAAAACGAGCCACCATTTCGTATGCCGAAAGCCGCTACAAATGGGGACAACTTACACTTTCGGAACAAAGTCGGTTTATTGACGAAATTGACGAAAGGTTTGTTGAGCGCCCCGCCCGAGCCAAATGGAATCGCTTGACTGAAGATTTGCAAACAAAACAAGTAAAAACAGCTTACACACCAAAACCCGCTAAACCTGTACAAAACCAGCCAGCAAAGCCAAGCCCTCCCCCACCGGGAAATTTGAAAAAAGTGGGCAGTTACCAAAAAGATGTTCCAACTCCTTCTTCAACTGGAAACGATGATTACGAAAATATACAGGCCGGAATGATCGTTGAACACGGCACATTTGGTAAAGGAACGGTACAAAGTGTTGAAGGCTCAGGGCCAAACAAAAAGGCAACTGTTGCATTTGACAGCGTTGGGCTGAAACAGCTATTGTTGCGGTTTGCGAAGTTGAAATTCTAGTCCAATCCCCGATTTTAAACAATTTCTGGTTTACTGAATTTCCCCTTTCCAGTTAACGATACATGAATAATACGCTCTCCTCCAATTTTTAACCAATCACTGCATTTTAGGATTCAGGTTTTCACCAAATTATCACGGCTTGATTATCGCGTAAACAGCCTTTTTCGCCATCAGACTCAAAATCAAACCTCTCGCGCCCATAAACAGCATCATGGCAAGCCAAAGTCCATTATTGCCTATAATTGGTTCGAAAATATAGTAGGCTGGAAGAAAGATTAAAGTTGTGATCACCAACATACTGTTGCGCATGGCTTTAGATGCTGTTGCTCCCACATAAATCCCATCCCAGATAAAAGCCGAAAATGTGATTATTGGAACCAAAACCACCCAGAACATATAAGGCTTTGCTGCTATAATTATATTGGGGTTGTTGGTTAATAAATTAAGGATGAAATTCCCGGCAATCAAGTAAACGAAAGAAAATGCAACGGCAATTACCACGCCCCAAATAAACAAGCGTCGAATAACTTTTATAAGCATTGCCTTGTCGGATGAACCAATGTACTTTCCGGCCAAGGCTTCGGCAGCATACTCAAAGCCATCGACAAAATATGAGAAAAAATAAAAAAACTGGAACAGCAAGGTGTTAACAGCCAGTATAGTATCACTTGTATTCGCTGACTGTGTGGTAAAAAACGATAGAGTGAAAATGAGGCAGAGCGTTCGGATAAAAATATCTTTGTTTGCATGGATAAACAGGCGGAAAGCTTTGCGATTCAAGGCTTCGGCGACGACAACTTTTTTGCCAATTTTCTGCCAATAGAACGAAAGCAAATAAATCCCAAGCAACAAACCACCATATTGACTGATAACGTTGGCCCAAGCCACACCATTGCAACCCATTCCGAAAACTTTGATAAACATCAGGCTGAGCAAAACATTCAGAAGGTTAACGCTTATAGCCAAAATCATTGGCAGCCTTGCATTCTGCATCCCTATAAACCAACCGATTATCGTATAGATAAACAATGTGGCGGGTGCTGCATAAATGCGAATTGTAAAATACTGATATGCTAACGATTCCACAAGTGCGCTTCCATCAACAAGCTGGAAAGCAACCCAGCCCAAAGGCCATTGCATCAGTATCAACAATAAACCTGCGCCAAAAGCCGTAACCACTGATCGGATAAGGATATTGCCAGTTTCGGCAAGGTTGCGCTGACCGAAAGCCTGAGCTGTGAAACCACTTGTGCCCATGCGCAGGAAACCGAATGCCCAGAAGATAAAACTGAATATCATCCCGCCTAAAGCAACTGCGCCAACATATTTTTCGGATCCCAGATGACCCATCAACCCAAGATCGACCATAGCTAGTAAAGGGATAGTGATGTTGGTAATAATGTTTGGAATGGCGAGACGGAGTATTCGGTTGTTTAACAACTGTTTTGGTTTATGAAGTTTGCAAAGATGGTGGTTTTTATTTTGTTGCAAATATTTGAATCGATAAAAATGCGATGGCAAACAAACGAAAATAATATTACCTTTGCCACAAGATTTTAAACAAGTCCTCTTTCAGCATTTTTTATTCAATAAAAAGGAATTCTACTCACCGGCTTCAACAGCCTAATCACACCGCTTTCAGCAACTTCATTTCAAGCCATTTTATATACCACTTAGCCATCAGGCAACCATGCAAAGCATTCACATTATGGAATACAACACCACTCGCGGGCCAATGAAAATTTCGGAATATGGCCGGAATATTCAAAATATGATCCTTTATATTGCTTCGCTGCCTGATAGGGAACAACGCAACCGCTTGACTGGCACGTTGGTCAACATCCTGGCAATCATGAACCCCGATATGCGCGACCAGGTTGATATAAGGCATAAACTTTACGACCATGTACATTTGATGTCGGATTTTACACTCGATATCGATTCGCCTTATCCTGTACCTCCACGGCCGGAAGAAGCC
>CAIRHD010000573.1 GCA_903878265.1 uncultured Bacteroidales bacterium
CGGTAAAGAAGTTGTGTTGGATATTGCCATGGAAGAAAATTTCAAATTGCTGAACGAGGTGGTTATTACTGCCAATCGCAAAGCCGGAACTATAAACAACTTAGTCCCTGTAAGTGCCCGCACCTTCTCCACCGAAGAGGTGAACCGCTATGCTGGCGGGCGAAGCGACCCGGCACGCTTGGCTGCCAATTTTGCAGGTGTAAGCGCTCCCGACGATTCCAGGAATGATATCGTGATACGCGGCAATTCTCCGGTAGGCGTTTTGTGGCGTATTGATGGGATGAATGTTACCAACCCTAACCATTTTGCCACGGTGGGCACTACCGGCGGGGCAGTGAGTGCTTTAAATACCAACCTCTTGAAAAGTTCCGATTTCCTTACTTCGGCTTTCCCTGCCGAATATGGCAATGCCACCGCCGGGGTTTTCGACTTGGGTTTCAGGAACGGGAATACGCAAAAACGGGAAACCACTTTGCAAGCAGGGTTGATTACCGGCTTGGAAGCTACCACCGAAGGACCAATCAGTAAGTTAAAAGGATCATCGTACCTGGTGGGTTACCGCTATGCGCTGGCTGGTGTTGCCCAGAAAGTCGGTATTGATATTGGCACCACAGCATTGCCATCGTACCAGGATTTGTCATTTAATGTGAGCAGCGGAAACAGTAAATTCGGCAAGTTTACCTTGTTTGGAATCCTGGCAACAAGCAGCATCAACATCGAAAGTGGAAATTCAAGTTCCTTGTATGGAAATGGGGCAGGGCACGATTTGAGCAGCCAAATCGGGATTGTCGGGGTAAAGCATTTTAAACAAATTAACAGCAAATCGTATTTTAGCTCCAATATTGGGCTAAACTATTCAAAGTCGGGGCAAACAGATTATGATGTTGACCGAAAGAGCGATTCCTCATTTACAAAGTCAGACAATAAAGTTACCAAAACAGGTTATAATTTTGCCACAAGTTATAATTCCAAAATAAATTCAAAGCTGTTTATCAAAGTGGGTATCCAGGATGAACTGATTGGGTTGAATCTTGATTACCGCACAAAAGAAAGAATATCAGATGATTGGAAACAGATTTGGGATTATAACAGTTACACCAACCTGGCTCAGGCTTACGTTCATGCCAAATATAGTTTCAACGATAAGCTTACCCTAAATGCGGGTGTACATTCCCAAATGTTTTTCCTGAATAATTCTATTTCGGTCGAGCCGCGTCTGGGATTAAAATATGATTTCAACAGTAAAAGCAGCCTTACGTTAGGCTATGGGCTTCATTCGCAAACGCAGCCGATTAATGTGTACTTTTTACAAACCCAACTGGCTGATGGTTCATACGTTTATAACAACGAAAACCTCGATTTTACCAAAAGCCATCATTTTGTATTGGGTTACGATTTGCAACCCATCAAGGACTGGCGTTTAAAAGCAGAAGCGTATTACCAGTATCTCTTCGATGTGCCGGTAAATACTTTTTCGAGCAGCTACTCCATGCTTAATACCGGCGCAGGATTTAAAACCGAATTGGAGGACAGCCTGGCAAATAACGGAACCGGAACAAACTACGGTTTGGAACTGACCATAGAGAAATTTTTCAGCCACGGATATTATGGCTTATTTACCTCTTCCATTTACAGTTCCAAATACAAAGGAAGCGACGGCGTGGAAAGGAACACCGCATTCAACGGGAAATACGTTTTCAATATTCTGGGCGGAAAAGAATGGAACGTGGGAAGCGAAAAACGGAACAAAATTTCAGCCGATTTCAAATGCACCAATGCCGGGGGAAGGGCTTACACACCCATTGATCTTGAAGCGTCCAATGCAAGTGGCCACGAACAATTATCAACGGATGCCTATTCAGGCTTTTATGCCAATTACTTCCGATTGGATTTCAAGCTTGGTTACACGCTCAATAGCCGCACGAAAAAACTCTCGCAGTCATTTGCCATCGACCTGCAAAACATCACGAACAATAAAAACGTTTTCTCGCAGAGCTATGATGACAGAAGCCAGTCAATAAGCACCACCTACCAGCTTGGGTTTTTCCCGAATGTGATTTATAAAATACAGTTCTAACGATTTACATACATTTGTAAAATGAAAGGGATTGCTTTAAATAGCCGGAAAATCGAATTTTTGTCGTACTTCCTCATTTGGGCGCTTGTTTTTTCGGTGCCTTATTTCAGCGAGCGAAGTTCAGGCCATATCAACTGGCACGAGGTAGCAAAAAACTGGTCACATGTGTTCGGGTTTCTCGTTCTATTCCTGATAAATGTGTATATTCTAGTGCCCCGCTTACTTTTAAAAAAGAGATACACGAATTACTTTGTTTTAGTAACTACCCTGATAGCATTGGAGATAGCAGTCAACATGATTTCTGAATTAGGCTTTCCACACCAAAGCAATTCCTTTATAGAAAACACCCCCGGTGATTTGAGGCCACCTTCGCTGAATGCACCCATGCAAAAACCGCCCATTATGGCTTTTGCGGATAATTTCATTATCTGCATCTTATTGGTTGGTGCAGGAACAACTATTAAACTTATGTCGAAATTGCTCAGCGAGGAGAAACTACGGAAAGATGCCGAAAAGGAACAGCTTAAAACAAACCTTGCCCTGTTAAGGCACCAGGTAAGTCCGCATTTTTTTATGAATACGCTTAACAACATCCATTCGCTTATTGAAATGGATACGGAAAAGGCTCAGGATGCTGTAGAACGGCTGTCAACACTTATGCGTTACCTACTTTATGATTCGGCTCAGAATACCATCGAGTTGAAAAAAGAAATTGAGTTTATACGAAGCTTTGTTTCGCTGATGCAACTAAGGCATTCGGACGAGGTAGAAGTTACGGTTTTGATTCCCGATCAGATTCCGGACATTAAAATTCCGCCCATGCTGTTTATCTCGCTGCTCGAAAATGCCTTTAAACATGGGGTAAGCTATCCGATGAAATCCTATATTTATTTTGAATTGCAGATTCATGATAATAAGCTGGATTGTATCATTAAAAACAGCAAACATAAAACCGTTGTTAAACAGTACGACGAGTATCCGGGAATTGGGCTTGAGAACATTAAAAAAAGTCTGGATTTGTTGTACGCACAGGAATACAAGCTGCATATTTCGGACACCGAAAATGAGTTTGAAGTTAACCTCACAATACCGGTATAATGATACGATGCATAGCCATTGACGATGAACCGCTGGCAGTAAAAAAGATAGCGGGTTATATCCAAAAAGTCCCATTCCTGGAACTGGTGGCCGAATGTAGGAGTGCCGCTGAGGCAATGGCCATCATGGATTCTACCGATATCCAACTCCTGTTTATTGATATAAATATGCCTGACATCAACGGGATGGAATTTGTGAAATCGCTGGCAAACAAACCTTATATAGTGTTCACCACAGCTTACAGCGAATATGCGGTGGAGGGTTTCCAGGTTGATGCTGTCGATTATTTACTAAAACCGATTACTTTCAACAATTTCCTGAAAGCGGCCAATAAGGTGAATAACCTCATGGAGCTAAGAGCAAATAATCAGAAGGAAAGCATCAAGGCAACAACAAGCCATCTATTTGTTAAATCCGATTATAAACTAATCCGCATCGAGCTTGCCGATATAAAATACATCGAAAGCCAGCATGAGTATATCAAAATCCATTTGGTAAACAGCAATCCGGTCACCACCCAGTTGAGCCTAAAAAGCATTGAAGAACAATTGCCATCCAATCAGTTTATGCGGGTTCATCGTTCGTTTATTGTTAACCTTGCGAAAGTTACGGTAATAGAGCGCAACCGTATTGTTTTCGATGGCAACATATATTTACCTGTAAGCGAGCAGTATAAAGAAATTTTTCAAGAGTATATTGATAGGAATTTTTTGTAAAAGTATGGGCTGATGCAACCGGAAATGGTAAATCGCATCGCATTACCCTATCAATAGGAACAAATTCTACAGATTTTGATTTTGAAACACCCTTTTTTAATAAAGCAACACTCTTTTTCAATGAAGCAACTCTCTTTTTGAGTGGATTTCCATGCTTTTAGGGTGGATTTTGATGCTTTTAGGGTGGATTTTGATGCTTTTAGGGTGGAATTTGATTCTTTTAGAGTGAAATTTGATGCTTTTAGGGTGTATTTTGATGCTTTTAGGGTGTATTTTGATGCTTTTAGGGTGTATTTTGATGCTTTTAGGGTGTATTTTGATGCTTTTAGAGTGAATGTTCATGCTTTTAGGGTGGATTTTGATGCTTTTAGTGTGAATTTTGATGCTCTTAGTGTGAATTTTGATGCTTTTAGGGTGGATGTCGATGCTTTTAGGGTGGATTTTGATGCTTTTAGGGTGGATTTCCGGTTTTTCGTGCAAGAAATCTATAGGATAAGAAATTGAAGCTATGGATGCGTTTCCTTTTTTGTCCCGTTAGGGACAATATGTCGGTAGAAAAATATGGGTAATATTCGCAAAAAGTCCCGTTAGGGACGGTATCTAAAATAAAATCATGGCAAATACATATACCCAGATTCATATCCAGGCAGTCTTTGCAGTACAAAGCCGGGAATGCATTATCCTTAATTCCTGGAAAGAAGAACTTTATAAATACATCGCCGGAATAGTGCAAAGAAACAATCACAAACTTTTGTCAATTAACGGAATGCCTGATCATATCCATATACTGTTTGGATTAAGGCCATCTCAATCAATTTCTGATTTGATGCAAGATATTAAAGGCAGTTCGTCAAAATGGATCAACGACAAAAAGTTTATCCCTGGCAAGTTTTCGTGGCAAGAAGGATATGGTGCATTTTCATATAGCAAATCTGAAGTGCCAACAATTATACAATATATCCTTAACCAAACTAATCACCATAAAAGAAAAACCTTTTCCGAAGAATATAACGATTTGTTAAAGGAGTTCGAGATTGATTTCGACGATAAATATATCTTCAAACCTGTAAATGTTGATTATTATAACGTACCTGACGGCACTTAATCAAATGTTATATCGGTTTTCTACCAATATGCTGTCCCTAACGGGACAAATCAGATTGGATATCCTCAATTTTTAAGCATGACCCATCATTTTCCTTTTAGGGTGGATTTCGGTTTTTCGTGTAAGAATTAATTAGGATTAGAAATTGAAGCTGTTGACGAGATTTCAATTTTGTCCCGTTAGGGACAATATATTGGTAGAAAAATATGGGTAATAATCGTAAAAAGTCCCGTTAGGGACGATATCCATAACAAATCATAACAAGTATATTCAAAATGACGCTTTAGCCGAATGCTTGAAATACAAAACCCGGAATACTGTTTCCAGTTTCCGGGTTTTGGGTATAAGTAGCAGGGCCTACTTTATCAATAGCACGATTGCTTATGGTTTTGGCGTTTTGGATGCACGGCTTGGCAATGCAAAACGGGCACTTAAATCGTCGAAAATAGTTTTGGCACCGGGTATGCTGTTTTTGGCAGCCTGTTTTACCGAGTTGTAGTATATCAAAGCTGCTGTCATGGCTTCGCTACCGCTCAAGGTTAGGGTATCGGTAATATTATCGCTCAATTGGGCTGCAATACCGGCAATTTGCGAAAGCTGCCCAACAGCGGCAACATCAACTTTAAAGTCGTCGGTATTTAAAAATGGGGGCACAAACTCGGGGTTGGTATTAATGTAACCCACAATTTTGTTTACAAATGCAATAGAATTGTCGCCCATTTTATAAATGCCTTGTTTTTGTTCGCTGGTAAGCGAAATAAGGTAAGGGGCAAGTTCGGTGTTCAATTCAGCCAACAAGCTTTCGATACGCGTTAGTTTGTCGGCAGGGATTTGTACAGAAATGTTGTTTTGTTGCGACATAAATTGGCTTTTTTTAGGAGATTAATACTTGAAGTTCTGGCTTTTGGCGATTTAACGCAGTGTTTTTGGGGTTTATTGTATGGGGATATGAATATTTTTTGAGAGTGTTACTGATTTGTTTAAATGAAGTGAGGCGTTTACTATAAACGGTGTAATTCATTAAGTAAGAATAACGGGCGAGACTATATGCAGTAAGTGATTGCTGGCTACTTTCCTGCCTATCGACACAAAATTTTATACGGGGCAGAATGCTTAAATTACCAATGAAATCATTATTGTCTAAAGCCTTTGTTAGCGTTTCGTTGTTTGTTTTTCCAGTCAATTTATCATTCATTTTGTTGCATCTTTTCTGTCTGCGGTGCGTTGGGGTTGGCAAGCTCTTTGGCTGGTTTTGTGCGTGAGTTGGCTTTTTGTGCGACAAGCCAATGTGCTCGACTACGAAGCGTGGGCTTTAGATGTCCTTAATTATATTTAAAAAGTCTTCCAATTTATATGCTCTGTCAACTGTCCGCTTTTCGTAAACCATAAAATAACGATAATTATTCCCTGCTTTACTTGCCCAAAGTCCGCCAAGTCTTATTTTTGGTTCTGCATCCAAATGGTCGCCCTTTGTTTCCAACAAAAGTGTTTTACCACTTTTTGTTTGTATTATAAAGTCAGGATAATGATTTACAAAACCGTTAATCCTAAATCCTTTTCGCTCAATATTCCTTGTCCAGAATGCAATATTTGACATGTTACCAATTTCATTGATTACACGCTCTTCAAATCCGTTCATATTGCCTTCTTTTTCGTATAGCGATTTAGTAATATCCTTTGATGTGTCGCCTGGCGAAATGTTTTTTGGTAAAGTGAAAGATGGTTTTATAAATACTTTGTCGGTATCTAAAAAGTCCTTGAATTTCTTTTCTGCGAATAAGTCTGAAAGTGATTTTATTTTTTGCTTAATCTTATCAGTGTAAGTATATTCGTTATTTGCAAAATCGTTAAATTGTTCGTCTTTAAAATCTTCAAGTATTCGGTTTATGTATTTTTCAATTTCCTTGTCGGGAATTGGATACATATTGCCAATAATATCCATTATTCTTTTTGTAAAGTTCTTCACTCGACTGTCTTTTCTTGCAGGGTCGAGAATGTATGCCATAACACTTTCTTTTACCGAACCGTCAAGCCTAACGAATGTTGGAGTGTGTTCTTTTTTGGTTTCGTCCAAATCTACTTTGTAGAGTTCGGAAGTAATACTTTCAAATGCAATATTTGTATCTGCTTTGCTTAATGCAAAACCATCTAAAAGATTTTCCTTTTCCAAAGGCAATTCTTCTTCTTTTTGTCCGAACAAATCATTTGCAGGGACTTTCAAGTAAAACTGAGGTAAATTTATTTTTTCTGCTTGTTCCTTGAAAATGTCTTTAATACTGTATGTTTTCACAAGTTGTTGAATTTCGTTGGGCAAAGCCGTTGTATTGGTTGCGTCCATTTCGGAAACAGTTTTTTCAAATGTTTCATTTTGTTGGATTGCAGTTTTTTCAATTTCCGAAATAGTTTCACTCGGCAATTCAGTTTCCGAAGGAACTGAAATCCTTGTTGTGTCAATATCAGAAGTAATATCTTCGGTTGTTTCTTCGGTATTAGAAAATATAGTAAGTTGCTCTAATGGGTCTTGTTTTTGGGCTGGTTCCTGTATTGAAGTATCAGCAAGTTTATAATCTTTTTCGCTGAAACCTGCTTTATTTAAGCCTTTTACAATATTCTGCAATGTGTCCATGAATTTAGAAGAAGCAGTTAAAACATAACTAAGATTTAAAAGCGGAAAGTTATGTTTCATTACATAGGGCTGACGTAAAACCCTGCCTAAGATTTGTTCCACATCAACAGCCGAACTTTTGTCTGCCAATGATGCCAAGATGTATGCAAACGGACAATCCCAACCCTCTTTTAATGCGTTAATGGTTATGATGTAACGAACTTCACAAACTTTGCTCATTAAATCAATTCCTTTAATCTCGTTGATACTTGCGGTTTTGATTTTGATTTGTTCTATTGGTATTTTTAATTCAATTAGTTTTTCTTTAAGTTTTTGAACGTTCGATTTTTCTTCTTCTTCGTTGAGAAAATTTTTGCCATTTTTCGGTTGAGCCTGGAATAGAACAATTGGGCGTATATATTTACCCCCTTTCTTTTCTTCTTCAATTGCTTGCAATTCCAATCGTTTTTGCAATTGTAAACTTGAATTTATTACTTCCGTTTTATCCTGATGGTTGTAAACAATTACAGGAAGTTTAACCATATTTTCACGCTTTAACTCCAAAGCATCAATAAAACTGATAATATTACTATTGTTGCGAGGCGTTGCCGTAAGGTCGAGAATAAAACATGGGTTAAATGCCTTTAGCATATCAACGCTCAATTCGGTTTCGGCATTGTGACTTTCATCAACCACCACCAAAGGATTTAAAAATTGCATGACCTTCATTAACGATATTTCTTCGTCTTTGCCTAAAAGCGTTTCAAAAGATTGTAACGAACCGTTTTGTTCAAAAACTTTTCGCCCTTCTTTATTCGCTGTGCGAATACTGTCGAAACTTAGAACGAAAATATTTAATTGCTCCTTTACCGAAGTGGAATTAAATCCGCTTCCTTGAAGTAATGCGGATTTGTCGAATACTTCTACTTTATTGCCAAAGTGCGAATTAATTTTTTGGCGGTATGGGTGCGATGTATCTTTAAGGTTCTTAATGGTTTGGTCTAAAATAGTGATTGACGGAACAAGCCAAACAACCGCCTTTGGGCGGTCATAATCAAAAGCATCAAAAACAGTTTTAATGGCATTGCAGGCTATAAAGGTTTTACCGCCTGCGGTCGGTACTTTTATACAAATATGTGGTACTCGTGCCACATTATTTTTATATGGTTCAATGGCAGTGCCAGAATACGGATAAAGTGGTGTCCTCGGGTGTTTTGCCCAAAAATTATAAAATGCTTCTTTCGTGTCTTTGGTTTCCTGTACGTATTCCAAAAATGACGAAAGGTCGTTTATTACTTGTTGTTGATATGGTTTTAGTTCCATTGCTTAAAATCGTGTTATATCTCTTGGAATTTTCTTAAAAATAATATGGTGCTTCGTCATGAAATCCTTTGTCAACAAGCAGTTGTCGGCATAAATTACGTATTGCTCCGCTTTAGTTTTCATGGTTGCCAAAAAAGCATGGTCAAGCGTAGTTACTTCGTCTTTCTGGTAATTGAAATAATAAGCCGTGTCGTTATGCTTGCCTAAGAAACTGTCTGAACTATGATTTTTGTGATTCGTTTGATTGGTTTGATTTTCATCTGTTTTGTTTTTAAAATCATGTTTATCATGTAAATCAAACAAATCATAGTTCAGACTTTGTTTGGTTTCGGTGTAATAAACGTATTGACGTATTTTCTCAATACCAACAGTTTCGTTTAAATTACCTTCTTCATTGAAAAGTGGTTGACCTAATTCGTAAAAATCAAAACCACCACCTGTACCTTCGGTTGTGCCAAAACCTTTAATTACTCGTCTTACTCTTTCTGCTGTAATTGTTTCGGCAATGTTTGTAAACTCTCCTTTTTTGTTTGTTTCATCTATTTGAATGAGAATAAAATTTCTATTGCCTTTATCTTTCTTGTTGAGATTTAAAACTGCATGACCTGTTGTTCCAGTTCCTGCAAAGCTATCAAGCACAATTCCGTTTTTGTTGTCCATGAACTTCACAAAGAACTCAACTAACGAAGATGGTTTTGGATAGTCAAAAACTGCTTTACCAAAAATATCAATTATCTCTTTTTTAGCTCCTTCGTTTGTTTCTACTCCCGCTTCCTTCTTGTCAACTAATGGAGTAAAATATTTTTCCTTCAAAAGATTTGTTGGTGCTTTAAAAGTATCTGTTTCTCTTAAATATCGGATTGCGAACTTTTCTGATTTGATAATAAATGTTGTTCCGTTTTCAATTTCCTCATCTAAAGTTTTTTGTGTCCACTTAAATTCGCCAGTCAATCTAATATCTTTGTCAGCATAGCCGTCTTGAATATAAATTTCATTGTTAAGTGTTAATCTTTCGTATTGTCCGACGGGATAAGTTCCATCATCAAGTTTGAAGATTAAAATATCTTTGGGAAATACAAGTTCAACTGATGCATTACCAGAATTTAGCAATGGTGCATCGCCTCCGTCTCCTTCTTCCGCTTTATATTTCCTGTTAGTTTTTTTCTTTTCATAACACAAAACATATTCTGTTGTCTTTCTTGATTTTCTTGCCAAACTTGGAGCCGTTGAAGTTTTAATCCATGAGAAATATTCAATGAAACTACTTAGCCCAAAAATTTCATCCATCAAAACTTTCAAGTTTGCTAATTCGTTATCGTCAATGGAAATAAAAATTATTCCTCCATCATCACTCAATAATTTGTGAAGTAGTTTCAATCTCGGATACATCATGCAACACCATTTGTCGTGGCGACTTAAATCGTCTCCTTCTTTTCCAACAACTTCATTTATCCATTTTTTAAATCTAGGGTCGTTCACACTGTCGTTATACACCCAAGTTTCGTTTCCTGTGTTGTAAGGTGGGTCAATGTAAATGCAGTTAATTCTTCCTTCGTATTCGGGCAACAAAGATTTTAATGCTGTAAGGTTATCTCCGTGAATTATCTTGTTTCCGCTTTTTGTTTCGGTTTCAGTTAGTTTACCGTTGTAAAATCCGTAGGAATGTTCCAATACTTTAAATGGAACATCCATGTGGTGATTTATAACCTTTTCTTTCCCTATCCAGTGTAATGTTGGCATATAGTATTCTAAGTCTTTTAATTAAAAAACCAAAGATACAATTATCCGAGGGTGTGGCGGCAAGAAAACAGCTCTTTTGCAAACTTCAGTCGTGCGTTGGCTTGTGTGGTTTGAAAATGTGCTGTTTAGTGCGTTTGCTGTTCATTTTATCGTTTTTTCTTTTACAACATGCTTTTTCCTTGAAGCAACATGCTTTTAGGGTGGAAATCGATGCTTTTAGGGTGGATTTTGATGCTTTTAGGGTGGATGTCCGTGCTTTTAGGGTGGAATACCGGTTTTTCGTGTACAATTTATCATTGTGCCATCTTGATCGGGAAACCTGGTGTTTGCGAACTGAGGATAAAGAAAGCAGATTGTAGGTAAATAGTCAATTGTTTGCTACGCAATTTTGGTCTCCACTCACAATCTTCTGCCTCCAAAATTACAAAGTGGCCGCTATAAAAGTTTTATAAATAGAAAATCACTGCACAGTATGTCTATTGATCACAGATGGAAGCTGAATTTATGTTAATTACAGCATATTGTAAAAATGCTTATTTTTGTGCAATCATATTGTTGCCCAAATACTTATACCTGCCAAACATACCCGCGCAATAACTTATAAATGAAGTTGCTCCGTTTTGTCCCCCTTTTTCCGGTTCTCCTTATGTGTATAAGTGGGATGGCTGTAGCACAGGAGAAAACGGATGTGGATCCTACATCGGGGGTGTACAAAAAAATTGAAGACTATTCGTCGAAACGGAAATTCACCAACATGGTTTATGGCCTCATTTTAAAACCTGTGGCTGATAATTCATCAAAACAAGCAGCAATACAAAGCAGTAGGATAAGCGATAATTATACCGATTTTGAAACTAAGATCATCAGGAAAATTACCATCGTTACCCTCGATCCATTTGGCTTTTCTGTTTCGGATACTGCGGCAAGGCCAAGGAGC
>CAIRHD010000574.1 GCA_903878265.1 uncultured Bacteroidales bacterium
CAGTGTCCGCCAATAACCATTAACCAATAACACTTCGACTACGCTCAGTGTCCGCCAATAACCATTAACCAATAACGGTCCACATCAATCATTAGAAAAATCTTTCACCAACTTGCGGTAGGCCGAAAAAACATTGGCACGCGAAACAAAACCCACATATTTTCCATCATCCAGCACAGGTAGGTTGTAATGCGAGGTCTCGGCAAATTTCTGTGCAACATCTTCCATAGTTGCATACTTGTCAATAAGCGTATCGGGCATATACATCAGGTTTTGGATGTAAACCGAATCGTATTGGTCGTGTTCAAAAATAATATGGCGTATATCGTTTATAAAGATAACCCCAAGGAAATTGTTATCGGCATCAATAACCGGAAACACATTGCGCTGCGATTTGGCAACTGTTTTCACAAATTCGCCTAAAGTAACATCGGGGCTTGTGGTAAGGAAGTTCTTCTCTATCAGTTTCTCTATAGAAAGCCGCGACAGTACAGCTTTGTCCTTATCGTGGGTAATCAGTTCGCCGGTTTCGGCCAATCGTTTAGTATAAATAGAATGTGGTTCGAAAGGGACAATGGTAAGGTATGCAACTACCGAAGTAATCATAAGCGGAACAAAAAACTGGTAGCCACCCGTAATTTCGGCAATAAGGAAAATGGCAGTAAGCGGTGCATGCATTACAGCCGCCATTACACCAGCCATACCGGCAAGGGCAAAATTATTTTCAGGCAAACGTCCGTTAGTGAAAAAGTTTACCGCTTTGCTCAGGAAAAAGCCCGTAATCCCACCCATAAAAAGCGAGGGGGCAAATACGCCACCCACACCACCTCCACTGGTAGTTGCCGACATAGCAACAACTTTAAAAATCAATATCAATATCAGGAAAACCAAAAGGAGGAAATAATTGTTGCCCATGGCCGAAAAAATACTGCCATCCAAAACCTTCATACCATTTCCGTCCAGCAAATTGGTAAGCGTTTCGTAGCCTTCGCCAAACAAGGGCGGGAACAGGAAAACCAATAAACTGGTTATGGAACCACCGGCTATCATACGGACAAATCCATTAGGCATCCGCTGGAATTGTTTCTCGATGGATTGGTTTGCTTTGGTGAAATAAATGGATACCAACCCACAAAGCAGCCCTAATAGTGCATAGAACGGAAGGTTAGCAAGTGTAAACGGGTGAGCTGTAACAGAAAATGAAAAAAGCACCCCATTCCCCATAAAAAAATAGGCCAATATTGCTCCCGAAGCCGACGAAATAAGGAGAGGTATGAGGCTTGCCATGGTAAGGTCGAGCATAAGTACTTCCAAAGCAAAAATAACCGCAGCAATAGGCGCTTTAAAAATGCCTGCAATGGCACCTGCAGCACCGCAACCTACCAATAAAGTAATAGTTTTATAATCGAGGCGCAAATACCTGCCTAAGTTGGACCCAATTGCAGAGCCGGTTAACACAATAGGTGCTTCCAATCCTACACTGCCACCAAGGCTCACAGTCAATGTACTTGCAATTAGCGAAGTGTACATATTATGTGCCTTTATAATGCTGTTGCTTTTGGAAATAGATTGTAAAATACGGCTTATGCCATGCCCTATATTGTCCTTAACAAGGTATTTTACATACAGGTAAGTAATCAGGATACCGATAAATGGCAATATTAAATATAGCAAGTTGAAGCTTTTTATCGAAATGGCATCCATTACAAGCAGATGGCCAATATGGACTGCATTTTTGAGCAATACCGCCGCCAAACCGCCTAATATCCCGGCTATAAGACTGAGGATCAATATGAAATTTCGCGGCGAGATATGCCGTAACCTCCACGAATGTATTTTTTGATAAAATTTGCTGCCTAGCATAGTGAAGGCAAAAATATAAATATTCAGGCAGATGTGAAGGTTAAGTTTTATTTCGATTTACTGTTTGATAAATATTCAGCCGAACCATCAGTGTAAAAAGTTTAGAGTGCATGAAGGTTCTCTTAGATTTATATATCCGTAACTATTCAGCCACAAAACGGCCTTCTTGCCACTGATTTCACATATAAGAATTAAATCAATTCAGTCAGTTTTAATGCAAAAACTATCTTAAATAGCAATAAATCTGTGCTGTTCTGTGAACTTAGCGAAGCGGTATCACGCGATGCACTGAGCATGCCGAAGTGAATACCTTTGAAAAGAAATTAAATACATGAGTAAATCTGTGGCAAAATTGCGAATTCAGTGGGTGAATAGTTACAAATCTTTTAAGAGGTCAGCAGGCACCTTGGTTAGTAAATGGGCCAATATTTGAACATTTTAGGCAATCAATGCACTTTAAGTACTTATAAAAAAGTAAAATTTCTATAGGTTAAATATTGGTAAAGATGATAGTTTAATTAAGTTCTGTATCTATTGACATTCAATACTATACAGCCAATAACCAAAATGAAATAAATCTTGATTCCCACTATCTTTACACTATTTTCAAAAAATCAAGGATGCATAAAATAAAAAAATCAGGATTGCATTTTGTTTTTCGCTTATATTTGTTCCATGACTGAGGAATTCCTTCATTACATCTGGCAGTACCGACTCTATACACCTAATTTGTTCCTGCAATCGGGCGAACAGCTTGATGTATTGCATCCCGGAATTCATAACAGCGACTCCGGGCCTGATTTTTTTAATGCAAAAATCAGGATAGGCGATACGGTTTGGGCTGGGAATATTGAAATCCACATTCAATCTTCCGATTGGAACCGGCATAATCATCAGCATGATTTGAGTTACGACAACGTAATATTGCATGTGGTTTGGCGCTGTGATGCACGGATTCTCCGCCAAGATGGTTCTACAATCCCAACGCTCGAACTCGATGGGCGTTATAACGAAAATTCCTGGAAGAAATATCTTCACTTTATGGCTTCGCAGCAATGGGTTCCCTGCGAATCAATGATTTCCAATGTTGATCCATTTGTCCTTAACCAATGGTTTGATAGGATTTTAGTTGAACGCCTCGAACGGAAAGCATTGCAAGTGGAGCATATACTGTCCTTAACAAATAACGATTGGGCGCAGACTTTTTACCGCTTGCTGGCGCGAAACATGGGATTTAAACTGAATAACCAGGCATTCGAAATGCTTGCACAATCGCTGCCTTACCAGTTTTTGGCCAAACATGCCGATGATTTGTTCCAAATTGAAGCCATGGTTTTCGGGCAGGCCGGATTGCTCGAAAATTCTTTTACCGATGAATATCCATCGAAATTAAAAAAAGAATACGAATTCCTAAAAGTGAAATTTGGCCTCGCTTGTGTTGATGCCCATTTGTGGCGGTTTATGCGTTTGCACCCAGGCAATTTCCCTACACTGAGATTGGCCCAATTTGCTTCCATCATCCACCATTCTGTTTCTATAATAAGTGAATTGTTCAATTCCAATGATGTAAATACCTACCGGAAACTATTCAGTGCGCAGGCTTCGGAGTATTGGAACACCCATTATGTATTTGATAAAAGCTCTTCACCAAAGAAGAAAACACTCGGGAATTCGTCCATAGACCTATTGATTATCAATCTGGTGGCTCCTATTTTATTGGCTTATGGCCGTCGCAAAAGCGATACCGCCATAACCGAAAAGCCTATTGATATTTTGATGCAGCTCAAAGGCGAAGACAATTCGATAATCCGAAAATGGGCAGCCCTCGGCATGGATGTTACTAATGCAGCCAATACCCAAGCCCTGATCGAATTGAAATCACACTATTGCGATAATAAAAAATGCCTATCTTGCAGTCTTGGAAATACGCTCCTAAAAATGCC
>CAIRHD010000575.1 GCA_903878265.1 uncultured Bacteroidales bacterium
CAACTGAAAAGTTTGTTGAAACCCATTGGAACCCTATTTATTGCCATTCCAAACTGTGAGGCTCAAGATGCGAAATTTTATGGGAAATATTGGGCAGGCTATGATTTACCAAGGCACCTATACCATTTCACGAAGGAGGATATAATACGGTTGGCCGAAAATCATGGATTTAAAATCGTAAGAATCCTGCCGATGAAATTTGATGCTTTTTATGTTAGCCTACTGAGTGAAAAATATAAATCTGGAAAAATGCGTTGGTTTCCTGCATTCTGGAATGGTTTGATGTCGAATATAAAATCCAAGCCCCAAAATGGTCATTCCAGCCTTATTTACGTTGTTACGATAAAATAGGTTATTTTAAAAGCCTATTTCCGCTTTTGTAGTGGCTGTAATACTTGGCCCTGATTTTAATGCAATCGCCGTTTACAGGGCTTTAATTAATGCAATGCTTCAAACCCTTGTCAATGCTTGATTTCGCTATGTTTACACAATGATTACACGTCGAAAATTGAAAATACGTGCGCTTATAATGCTTTTCTGGAGCATTGTATTGTTTGTGTCTGCTTTCGTTGTTTCCAGTTCGATAGAAAATTACAATTCGCCTGAAAAAGTTACACGACGCCTACAAAAGGAAATTGATAATGCTTTCTCTGATCTTACATCAGAAATTGCTGAAATCGAAAAGCAGGATTTGGAAGACAGGAACTCGTTTCTCGAATTTCTGAATAGAAACTATAAAAATGCTTTTTCAGGAAGGGGAATTGAGATCCTGGTTTACACGAATGATAGTTTGAAATACTGGACTTGTAACGTGTTTGCAACACCTTCGGTTTTAAATACTTTCAATAAGCAATTGGATGCCGAAGTGGTTAAAACCGGAAGTGGTTATTACATACTGAAACGAAAACAGGTTCAGAACCATAGTATAGTGGCAATTCAGTTATTGAAGTACAATTATAAATATACAAACGATTACTTGCCTACCGGGTTTAATAAGCGATTTGGTGTACCAGAAAATACTGCAATCGATATGCAGCTTGGGAAATACCAGATATTTTTGCCTGATGGAAGGTTTCTGTTTAGCCTAAACTTCTGCGGGAGCAACGATCTTCCTTTATGGGCACAATACCTTATTTTTATTATCTATATCTTAAGTTATTTGTGTTTGGTAACAGCTTTGTTTGCGTTTCATCAGCTCATAACGAGTAGTGCTAAACGCAAATGGCTGTATTTTCTTATTTTTATTTTGGCTGTAGCTTCATTAAGGGTTGTACAAACATATTTTCGTTTTCCTTTAAACTTATACCAAATCCAGTTTTTTAATCCCGAATTTTTTGCCTCTTCCGATTTTTTGCCTTCGCTTGGCGACTTGTTAATAAATGCTTTCTTGGGTCTTCAACTTGCATATTTAACATTTAAACATTTTAAATTGGATTATTTTGGTCTCCTAAACTCCAAGAATTTGCGTTTAGTGTTGCCTGTTTTTTTTCTGTTGATAACAATATTATCATTTTCTGCTTTAACAGGAATCATTTCAGGCTTGGTGCTCAATTCGAGTATCTCGTTTCAATTTGAAAATATATTGGGGATGCATACTTCAAGCCATTTGGGGATGATAGCAATTGCTTTGTTGCTCAACTGTTTTTTGTTCGCTTTTCATTTTTACTCGAAAGTGTTTTTATATTATTTCAACAATGTGAAACTGTATTCAGTATGGGCATTAATTGTTGCTTTAACCTACATATTTTACTCCTATTTTTACGGTGGAATTGATTTTGCGCTTGTGATAATCATATTGGTTTTATTTGGTGTATTCTATTTTATCGCCAAGTATTTTTTAGTTTCTAAATCCTGGATTAATAGGCTGATACCAAGCGTGATTATTTTGTCAGTTTTAGGAACATTTTTGGTAAATAAAGCTGAAACCGCCCGCGAACACGAAAAACGGATTTTGTTAGCCACACGGCTTTCGGACGCAAGGGACAACCTTGCTGAATACTATTTTAACGAAGTCTCGAAAGTTATAAGCCGTGATGAACACCTATCGGATCTAGTCTATAATAGCAAGGCGGATACATCGCAAACAGATGTTGCAAACTATATTCAGACTAAGTATTTTTCGGGTTTTTGGACTAAATATTTAATTCAAATTACTGTTTGTGAACAGGAAAAGAAGCTAAGTATCCAGCCGGGAAATGTAATAACAAATTGCGAAGATTATTTTGAGGGGAAAATCACTCAATTCATGCAGCCCGTTTCTGTTGCAGGTTTATACTTTTTAAGGCAATCTGTTGATGCAATGTATTATTTAGGTGAAATTAATATTAAACCAAAGGGAAAAGATTATACCAAACCCACTGCCATTTTTATTGAGATTAGTTCAAATGATATATGGAAAGGCTTAGGCTATCCAGAATTGCTTATTGATAATATAAATATTAAAAGCGATAATTATGCTGGTTATTCGTATGCTTTTTATAACAATGGCGAGTTGGTTAAAAATGTCGGTAAATTTTCTTATGATATTATAAATACCTATATTATAAAACAATTTCCGAAAAGTGGATTTTTGGTATCTAACGGGTTTAGCCATTACGCATACCTTCTGGATAAAAATTCAATGGTGGTTATAAGCAAAGAAAACCCTCAGATTTCGGATTTAGTAACGCCATTTTCTTATCTTTTTCTTTTACAATTATTTATATTATTGATAATCAAGATAATAAGTGGAGGCGTTTTTAAATTGAATATTAATGTTTACACTTTTCGATTTCGATTGCAAATTATCTTGATTTCAGTAATTGTTATATCTTCCATTATCTTGGTTACAGTTAGTCTGTTGTTTATCAATAAGTTAAACAGCAATAAGAACAATGAGATATTAAATGAAAAACTCAATTCTATTTTAATTGATATAGAATCGAGGTATGGTTCGGTACAAACGTTTGATAGTATTTCGAAAAGCGATTTGTCCGAATTGCTGCGGACTTTATCGAACACCTATTTCAGCGACATCAATATTTTTGATAAACAAGGAACATTGTTGGCATCGTCGCGTGAGCAGATTTTTTTGGAAGGCATGATTTCCGAACAGATTAATTTTGAAGGTGCGATTCAATTGTTAAAAGGGAGCAAAACCTTTTTCATACAAAAGGAAAGTATAGGGAATTATGCTTTTTTGTCAGCATATACCCCAATCAGAAATAGCGATAACCAATTATTAGGATTTCTGAATTTGCCTTATTTTGCAAGGCAAGAGGAAATACGACGCGAGATTTCGGGGCTGATTACCGCCTTTGCAAATATTTATCTGGTAATGATTGTTATTACTGTTTTATTGGCCTTGGTATTGGCAAAATACGTGGCAAAACCATTACAACAGATAGGTATTCAGTTCAGTAGATTTAAAATCGGAAACGTAAACGCAAAAATTGATTGGGATAGGAAGGATGAAATAGGGCAGTTGGTTGGCGAATACAACAGGATGGTGGATGAACTTGATAAAAGCGCACAATTACTTGCTAAAAGTGAACGGGAAAGCGCTTGGCGCGAAATGGCTAAGCAAGTTGCCCATGAAATAAAGAACCCGTTGACCCCAATAAAACTGAGTATGCAATTGTTGATGCGGGCCTGGGACGATAAAGCCCCCGATTGGGATAAAAGACTAAAAAGGTTTTCGCAAACTTTGATCATGCAAATAGATACGCTCTCGGCTATTGCAACCGAGTTTTCGGATTTTGCACAAATGCCTGAACCACTTATACAAACCTTTGATATTATTCCATTGGTGCAGCAAGCCGAAGCTTTGTTTCATAACCAATCGTTTTGCCGGATAGAAGTGGAAAGCTCCCTCGACAACTGTTTTATAAAAGCTGACCCAAACCAAATACTTAGGGTATTCAACAATCTGATTAAGAATGCGTTACAATCGATACCAAGCGAAAGACACGGCCTATTGCGCATTACGTTGACAAAATCTGATGGTTATTGTGAGATAAAATTCCAAGATAACGGAACCGGAATAGCAACCGAAAGCCAAGCTAAGATTTTTTCGCCTAACTTTACTACCAAAACCGCTGGCATGGGGCTTGGTTTGGCTATGGTCAAAAATATTATCGATAGTATTCCTGGGCAAATCTCGTTTGAAACCATTCCTGCAAAAGGAACAACATTTATTGTATTGCTGCCGGTTGAAAACCAGGAATTGATGCAAAACGCAAAGATTCTGCCTTAGACACTTATTTCCGTACTTTTGCACGCTTAATACATTTCTCTTTTTGAACCCATTAAAACAATTGGCCGGGCAAACTGCAATATATGGACTCAGTTCTATTGTTGCACGTGTTATCAACTTCTTCTTTGTTCCCCTATACACCCGTATGCTCACTACTGGCAATTATGGGCTTGCATCTGAATTGCTTGCTTATATTGCACTTTTGCAAGTAGTGCTAACATTTGGGATGGAAACCGGTTTTTTTAGGTTTGCAAGCAAGGATAAAGAAAGGGCAGATGTACTGTTTTCGACTGCACTTATTTCACTTGGAACTACATCGCTCTTATTCCTGATGTTGATAGTTCTATTTTCGGGCCAATTGAGCACATTCGCCGGGCATCCAGTTAATTACATTGTTTATGCGGCTATAATTTTAGCAATCGATTGCTTTACTGCCTTGCTTTTTGCTGAGTTGAGGTTTAAAAATAAAGCTTTTAATTTCGCGCTTTTCAGAAGCATAAAAATTTTGACGGAGGTTGGTTTTAACCTTGTTTTGTTTCTGTTGCTTCCCAAATATTTCGTCTCTCATCCAGATTCGATGCTTCTTAATTTTATTCCCGCAACGCCCGATTATGGGTATATTCTGCTGGCAATATTGCTAAGTTGCTTTGTATCAATGCTACTCTTTGTTCCAAGGTTGATAAAACTGAAAATTGTGTTTTCGAAACAGCAATTCACTGAGCTGCTGGTTTATTCGCTTCCGTTAATGATAGCAGGATTGCCTGGTGTGGCAAACGATTTCATAAGCCG
>CAIRHD010000576.1 GCA_903878265.1 uncultured Bacteroidales bacterium
GGTGATTGTTGCCAGAGGTGTATCGCCAATGGTACGAAAGGTTGAGCGGTACGAAGAGTGCATTTTCCTTACACGTGTCCCTTTGTGGAGAAATCCGTATTCATCGCTGGTTGGGCCAAACATACAAACCATAACTTCGGCCACGTCACCATGCCCGGCAGCAGTACAAGCATGCATAAGGTTCAGGGCTGCATCGGAACTCGGACGGTCGCTGGAACGCTGCGAACCAACCAAAACAATAGGGACTGGTGAATTTTGCACCATAAAAGTGAGTGCTGCTGCAGTATGGTGCAAGGTGTCGGTGCCGTGTCCAATTACAATCCCATCCACACCGGCTTCAATTTCTTTGCCTATCGCAATTGCCAGTTTCTTATAATGGTCGGGAGCCATATTCTCGCTGAAAACGGCAAAAACTTTCTCGGTTGTAAGGTTGCAGATAGAAGCCAATTCGGGGACAGCACCATACAATTCGCCTGGTGAAAATGCAGGGATCACAGCACCTGTACGATAATCAAGGCGCGAAGCAATAGTACCACCCGTACCGATTAGTTTTACTTTGGGCAATCCCTCAGTGTATGGAAATTCCTTTTCAGGGATTTTATAATTCGCCTTTTTATAACCAGTTTCCTTCATGTCGGAAATGGTGGCTACATCAAGGCCGATATTATATCCTGTCGGGATTTTCATGACAATGTGCTTGTCGTCATCATTTTCGGAACGCGGAAGAATTGTGCCGGAAAATTCGCCTCGTGTGGTTTTTACCACGGCTTGTCCCCAAACACGGACATTGTATTTTTTGAGTACTTCGAGTGCAGCACCTTTATATCCTTGGAAAATATCGTCGGTCATTATTATTTTGGATTTTATATTTTTGATTTACGGGGTACGAATTACGATTTATGAATTACGATGCATGAAGTAAGAGGTACGAATTACAATGTACGAACTACGATTTACAAGATATTAGTGTAATGAAGCCCCCAATCGTACCTCGTCAGTCGTAAATCGTCAATTATCAATTGATTCGTGCAACTCATGCATGCTCATATTCCCTTCGGCTTGTCGGCGCAATTGGCCCATTATCCAATTATGTTCAACAGTTTCGCCTTTCGAGAGCCTTATTTCAGCTAATTTTTTCTTCAGGAATGGTATTTTCGAAACAATTTGTTCTTTTGTTACTGTTTTAAAATGAATGCTGGTCAATACCGAATCAAATTCCATTTTTGGGTATTGATAAACCAAAGGCAACATGCGGCGGGCTATACCTAAATCAAGATTACGTTGTTTTATAAACCTGAGCAAGGCGTAAATGATTTTGTAATCGAATTCGGCTGCAGGTTTATACTGGCCTTCAACCCATTTTACGGCATGTCCGAAAAATTTCCCCACAAAAGCTGGATCCAGTTGAAGTTCGTTTACGATGCGTTCGATAAGGGGGAAAAGGTTTTTCTTGAAAATATATGTATAGCAATCCTCTGGTACATTCCAGTCCTGCAGGCGTTTGTATCGGTTAATCACTTCCTCCGGTTTGTTCCTTCCCAACAATTCTATATAATCGTTTTCCAATGGAATCGGTGCAGAATCGGTATCTGGATACATGCGGTCGGCACCTGGAAGCACCCGTTCAAAAATGGTGGTTCCATTCTCGAAGGATTTGCGCGTTTCGGGTGGTACTCCGGCAAACGCCATTTTACAACGTTCTTCAATGGTTTCGAGGGCTGTTTTAATATCTTCGGCGGGGCCTCTGACAATTATCTGTGCATCGTTTTCACCTGGTTTCAGTAAAGAAATTATTTTGTCCCAATCACCGGCAATGAGTTGAGGTTCAAATTCTTCGCTATGTGCCATGTTTGGCATTTCGATGCAAGCAATCACTTTCAACCTTTCAATAAGTTCGTTGGCAAACATTTTACCAGGTTGTGTAAAATGCGAAAGTATACCTTTGAAACCCGGAAGGTTAACTGCCATCAATTTCAACCCGTTGGCTTTTGCATCCAAAACAAAGCTGTTTTTTGTTTTCAGTGTATGCAAATCAAGTTCAACATGGGTTTGTTTCCAGTTTTTTAAATCAGGAAAACGGGCGTTCAAATTATCGCGTATTGCCAACAAAGCCCACTGCCTGAAACATTCGATATGGGTTAGGTCGGGAATCCAGCGGCTATGCGCAACCCCTTTAATTTCAACACGCGTGCCGCCTTTACAACTTACATTAACATCTTCGCGGCCAGCACCGATTCCGGTGCGGACTTTTCCGGTGCTGCGGCCAAGAAAACGTATATAATTACAGGCTTCTTTAACTTCGTCGGGATTGGTCATATCCGGGTAAGTAACCGTTTCAATAAGTGGCATACCTAGCCTATCGGTACGATAAATGCGGGTGTGACCAATATCGCTCACTTCGCGGCAGGAGTCTTCTTCAAGGCTGAGTTGTATTAACCTGATTTTTTTGTTTTTTAAAGGGATTTCGCCTTCCACACCAATGATTGCCGTGCGTTGAAAACCTGTTGGGATGCTGCCATCCAGATACTGCTTGCGGGTTATGTGTACTTCGCCCACAATATTTAGTTTTGAAACTAGCGAAATTTCAATAGCAATCCCCAATGCTTCGCGATTAAGCGGAAACGGAGGAGTATCGTCAACTTCATAAGTACAGGTAGTTTTGCTTTTAAGGCGGTAGACGATTTCTTTCCGTGTTTTGAATTCCATTAAAGCTGTGCCGTCGTATTCGCCTAACTCGCTGAGTGTGGGGCGCATGTGCCGGATAACTTCTGCATCAAAGTCGCCAGGTTTCTGATAAACGCCTGCCGGGCAACGGCAAAAAAGCTTTTGGGCAGTATTAAGCTGTTGGTGTACTTCAAGCCCCGACATAAAGCCGATTCGGTCGTAAGTTTCCTGGGTGGATTCGTGGCGTGGAAGGTAACCAATCTTGCGTTTGGTTTCTTCGTAGTTGAGCTTTGGATCTATATTCTGAGCCATTTTTAAAGTTAAATTAAAGCGGGTCAAATGTAGAAATATCTTTTGTTCATGGGCACTATTTCTTTGCTTTGTTTTGTGAATTTATTAACAAGTAAGGCTTTCAGTAATTCGTCAAAAAAAATCCATAACTTTGCCTGATTAAACGAAGAACCATTTTTAACCACTAATTTTTCACTTCTAACCCAAACAACAATCAATTATGAAAGCAAGAACACTAAAAACAGGAATGCTTGTCCTAACACTTTTCATCGGCATGGCTGCATGTAAAAAGGATGAAAAAACAACAATCAGCTCGTTCAAATACAATCAGAAAGAAGCAGAAATAGGAACCACATTAGGTTTCGCTTATGGCCAAACAGATGTAAACGGTGTTTATTTTGTTTCGATGGAATTTTTCGAAAAAACCTTCACCGTGCATTATGCGGGAAGTTACCCAGATTCACTTTCTGGCAAAGGCGATGCGCTGTTTTTGACTTTTTTATCTAACAAGCAAACAGAGATACCAACTGGCGAATACAATTTCAAGTTATCAAGTGCCGTACCATCAGCCTTCATGATTGATGGCGATCAGGAAACAGGGCTAATAATAGGTTATGATGCAACAAGTGCCGAAGATCCGACTTTTGTTGAAATTTCAGGCGGAAAAGTAACCGTAACCAAAAATGCCGATGAATATGAATTCACGTTTACGCTGACTACAAATATCAATACTACCATCACCGGTTATTACAAAGGCAAACCTGTTATCTATGCCGAAAAGAAAAAGAAATCGGTAAGTTCCCAAAACTGGTTTCCTAAAAAAAATCAATAAATTTAATTTCGAAACTTTCACCCTTCAATTTTATTTTTAATAGGATCACTTTGAAATCATAATTATTTAACCTTAAACCAAGTGAACCTATCAATTATGAAAACAAAAGCTATAAAAATCGGATTGGTTCTGCTGGTTTTGGGCATTAGCATGGCTGCATGTAAAAAAGACGAAAAAACTCCGGTTAACACGTTCAAATACAATCAGAAAGAAGCAGAAATAGGTACGGCTTTAGGTTTCACTTATGGTCAGGGTGCCGTGTCTGATGTGCAGTGGTTTGCTATGCAATTTCTTGAAAAAACATTAACTGTAAATTATGTAAATAATTACCCTGATTCAATTTCTGGCATTGGAGATGCTCTGCAATTGACTTTTTTGACCAACAAATTAACAGAGATTCCGGCTGGCGAATATGTTATTAGTTCATCAGGCAGCGATTACACCGCCTTTACTATCGATGGTGATTTTAGTGGGTTGATAATTGGTTACGATGCCACAAGTGGGGAAGATCCATCATTAATTGAAATTTCAGGTGGAAAAGTAACTGTAACCAAAAATGCCGATGAGTATGAATTTACTTTTAACCTTACCACAAATATAAACACCACCATTACTGGATATTATAAAGGTAAACCTGTGATTTATTCCAGCAAAATAAAGAAATCGGTAAGTTCCCAAAACTGGTTTCCAAAAGCCGCCTTTTAAAACCAATAGCACAGGTTTTAGTCCCGCAAATGCCCTATTTGTTTCAAATAGGGCATTTTGGTTTTTACCATCATGGGTCGTTGGCGGCAAAGCCGGTATGATAAAATATTTCGTAATTTTGCCGCAATGGTTATTGAAGCCTTAAAATCAAAATTACACAAAGCCGTTATTACAGAAGGCCACAAACCAAGCATCGTTTTCCTTATTTCACAAAACAGATTAAGCTAAAAACCGTGAATCCAAAGCTCAAAAATATAATCCGTTTTACAATATTCCTAGGGATCGGGATTTTTTTTATCTGGATATTTCTCCGGAATCTTACGACCCAGCAGAAGCAGGAAATTATCAATTCCATGGGCAACGCTAACTACTGGTGGATTGCAATGGCAATTCCCTTGGGAATACTGAGTCACTTTTTAAGAGCTATGCGCTGGAAGATGCTCATTGAAACCATGGGGTACAAACCCAGAAACAGCAATATGTTTTTTGCAGTTATGATCGGCTATTTTGCGAATCTTGCATTGCCCCGTCTGGGTGAGGTAAGCCGCTGCACAGTGCTGACCAAATACGAAAATGTACCATTCCAAAAGTCGTTTGGAACAGTTATAACCGAAAGGGTGCTGGATATGATGGTTTTTATCTTGCTTTTCTTCCTCAACCTGGCATTGCAGGCTGAACGGCTTTCGGGTTATATTGACGAAAATATTTATAAACCCATTCAAGCCAAACTGCATCTAAGCTACGACCTGTCTGGAGCTTTCTCCATTATGATACTTGCTTTTATCGTAATTTGTGGACTTATATTCCTGGTTTTTAGAAAAAAGATAATAGAGAATAAATTCTATATCAAAATTAAAAATATGGCCATCGGCTTTGTAGAGGGAATGAAATCCCTTGTTAAAGTCAGGAATCAATGGCTGTTCTTTTTTTATACAATTTCCATCTGGTCGCTCTATTTATTGATGGCTTATATAGTTTTCTTCAGCATTCCGGGAAGCAGCGCATTAGGTCTCGATGCTGGGCTGGCTGTACTGGTTTTCGGCTCAATAGGTATTATGGTTGTTCAAGGTGGTATTGGGATTTATCCTGCAATAGTTGCGGAAACGCTTGTACTATATGGAGTTGTAAGTGTTCAAGGATATGCTTTGGGATGGCTGATATGGACCTCTCAAAACGTAACAATTGTGTTGGTTGGAATTATTTCATTGATTCTTTTGCCTGTTTTAAACAACCGAAAAAATGTCGAGGCTTGATATAATCCGAAATAAAATCTTTCTTTCCACCGATACAGATTATCATCGGATGTTGACAATACGGCAGTTTCAAGGCAAGAAAATCGTTTTTACCAATGGCTGTTTCGATATTTTACACCTTGGGCATATTGATTACTTATCCAAGGCTGCGGATTTAGGCGATATGCTTATAATTGGCCTCAATTCCGATTTTTCGGTTAGCAGTATCAAGGGAAACACACGTCCGTTGCAGGATGAAATGTCGCGGGCAATGGTACTTGCATCACTTTGTTTTGTTGATATTGTGGTGTTGTTTGGTGAAGATACGCCGTATAATTTAATCAAGGTTACCCAACCCGATATTTTAGTAAAAGGTGCTGATTACAAACCTGAAGATATTGTAGGTTATAATATTGTAAAAAATAAAGGCGGAAAAATTGCTACCCTTACATTTCTGGAAGGATACTCGACCACAGCAATAGAAAAAAAGATATTAGGGGTTAGGATTTAGGCGTTAGGGGTATCAGCATTCTTCTTGACTTGTAATACATAAATAGCTTTTCCGGTTTGGATTTTTATCATTATTCATCAATTATTGGTTTGGATTTTTGAATATCTCTCTCGAATTCAATCTGTTTTGCAAAACTCCTTTACCTAATGATTAACTTCGCTTTCCGAACCATTGAATTCCCACATCTTCGCTTTACCGCTTTAACAATTTAGCACATTATCACCATGGCAAAAACAAAAACCGTATTTTTCTGTCAGAATTGTGGCGCGCAGTCGTCCAAATGGATGGGACGTTGTACTTCGTGCGATTCATGGAACACTTTTGTTGAAGAAGTTGTGCAACGTGATGATTCAACGGCGAAAAATACTGGTAATTTCAAGGCTACCGAATCGAAGCCGCGAAAACTCAAAGATATTGAACAAAGCAACGAACAGCGCATCACAACCAGCAACGGCGAACTCGACCGTGTACTTGGAGGTGGATTGGTCGAAGGCTCGCTTATCCTGGTTGGTGGCGAACCCGGCATAGGGAAATCGACACTAATGTTACAAATTGCTCTTAACATGCAAGAAATAAGAGTATTGTATGTTTCGGGAGAAGAAAGTGAGCAGCAGATCCGTATGCGCGCCGACAGGCTTGGCTTCAACGATCCCGATTGCTATATACTTACCGAAACCAATACACAAAGCGTTTTTCAGCATATCCAAACTGTGGATCCCGGGCTTGTAATCATTGATTCAGTCCAGACCTTGCAAACGAACCTGATCGAATCCTCTGCCGGTAGTATTTCACAAATACGTGAAACTGCTGCCGAGATGCAGCGATTTGCCAAAACTACCGGGGTACCGGTAATCCTGATTGGTCACATAACCAAAGACGGAGCGCTGGCCGGTCCCAAAATACTGGAACATATGGTGGATACGGTGCTGCAATTCGAAGGCGATCGCAATTATGGCTACAGGATATTGCGTGCGGTCAAAAACCGTTTCGGTTCTGCTTCCGAACTCGGGATTTTTGAAATGCGCGACACCGGTTTGCGCGAAGTAACAAACCCATCGGAAATACTAATCTCACAACGGGAAGAACCTACCAGCGGTGTGGCTATTGCCAGCACTATCGAGGGAGTGCGCCCCATGCTTATCGAAGTACAGGCACTGGTGAGTTCGGCTGCGTATGGAACACCCCAGAGATCGAGTACGGGATTCGACGGACGAAGGTTAAATATGCTGTTGGCTGTGCTCGAAAAACGCTGTGGATTCCGGCTGGGAGTTAAGGATGTTTTCCTGAATATTGCCGGGGGTATCCGGGTGGATGATCCGGCAATTGATATGGCCGTTGTGAGTGCAATTCTTTCGTCGAACGAAGATATTCCTACCAATCAGCAAATCTGTTTTGCAGGCGAGGTTGGCCTTTCGGGCGAAATACGCCCTGTGAACCGTGTGGAGCAACGCATTGCCGAAGCTGAGAAACTTGGCTTTGAACAAATCCTTGTTTCGCGCTACAACCTGAAAGGCTTGAAAACCGACAAATGGGCGATTAAAGTTACCGGCGTAGGGAAAGTGGAAGAGGTTTTCGGGTTATTATTCGGGTAAAGGCCTAAAAAAAATAACCAGGGAGGTATGGAGGGCACGGAGGAACACGGAGATTTTTTTTCAACCACTAAGGCAATCAGGGCACTAAGTTGTACCAAGGGTTTTTCACTCTATTGACTTATAAGCTTTTGAATTAAAACCCTTCCTCATTTCTCCGTGTTTCTCAGTGTCCTCCGTGCCTCCGTGGTAAAAGAATCAATACTCATCCCAACTGTTAATCGCGATGTCTTCCGGTTGCAGCTTGCAGATGGCATAAATAAATGCGCTGGCAAGCCGGGCATTGGTGATCAGGGGGATATTAAAGTCAACCGCCGCCCTGCGGATTTCGTAATCGTTGTATAACTCCGTCTTCGAAAGGTTTTTGGGGATATTGATTACGAGATCAATTTTTCGGCTCTTCAGGTATTCGAGCGTGTTTGGAGTTTTTTCTTCATCGGGCCAGTAAAGAGTCGTTACCGGCACATCGCTATCCGATAGAAACTTCGCCGAGCCTGGTGTTGCAAATAAATTATATCCGCGTTCGACCAGCATTTTTGCACTTTGCAGCAGTTCAATCTTTGATCGCGCATCGCCAGACGAAAACAGTATATTCTTTTCGGGAATCCTGTATCCGACTGATAGCATAGCCTTCAGAAGTGCTTCGTAATAATTTTCGCCAATGCAGCCTACTTCGCCTGTGCTTGCCATTTCCACGCCTAATACGGGATCGGCTTTCTGTAAACGCGAAAATGAAAACTGTGAAGCTTTTATCCCCACATAATCCATATCAAAGGCCGATTTCTGAGGCTTCTCAACGGGAATGTCCAGCATAATTTTCGTTGCAAGTTCTATAAAATTTATTTTCAACACCTTGCTCACAAAGGGGAAACTTCGCGAAGCCCGAAGGTTGCATTCAATCACCTTAATATCGTTGTCGCGGGCCAGGAACTGCATATTGAAGGGTCCGCTGATATTGAGCGCCTGTGCTATATCGCGCGAAATACGCTTTATGCGGCGTGCCGTTTCGAAATACATTTTCTGTGCCGGAAACACAATAGTGGCATCGCCCGAATGCACACCGGCAAATTCGATATGCTCCGAAATGGCATAAGCCACCATTTCGCCTTTGTTGGCAACTGCATCAATTTCAATTTCTTTAGCATTCTGTATAAATTCCGAAACGACCACCGGGAACTCCTTCGAAACTCTTGCTGCCAGGGTGAGGAAAAAATCGAGTTCCTGACGGTTGGAAACTACGTTCATAGCTGCACCCGACAATACATACGAAGGACGTATCAGCACCGGGAACCCAACTTCATCCACAAAATCATAGATCTGCTCAATTTCAACCAGTTCCTTCCAGCGTGGCTGATCAATTTTCAAGGTATCGAGAAGCGAGGAGAATTTATGCCGGTTTTCGGCATTATCAATATTCTCGGGGGCAGTGCCCAATATCGGGACATCTTGCCCATGTAAACGCATTACCAGGTTATTGGCGATTTGCCCACCTGTGCTTACAATTACGCCTTTAGGTTGCTCCAGGTCAATGATATCCATGGTTCGTTCAAACGAAAGCTCATCGAAAAAAAGCCTGTCGCACATGTCATAATCGGTACTAACCGTCTCGGGATTAAAGTTGAGCATAACACCCCGGTAGCCTTCGTTACGGGCAGTTGTGAGCGCATTTACCGAGCACCAGTCAAATTCGACCGAACTACCAATCCTGTAAGCCCCGGAACCAAGAACAATGACCGACTTTCCGTCCCTTTCGGGAATAATATCGTGCGCTGACCCGTTATAAGTCATGTACAGGTAATTGGTCTGGGCGGGATATTCGGCTGCCAGGGTATCAATCTGCTTGATATAAGGAACGATACCGAGCGATTTACGGTAATTTCGTACCTGCAGCATTTCCTGGTGAATATTCCCGGGAGCTTTGTTCACAAACCGCGCAATCTGGAAATCGGAAAATCCTTTTTGCTTGATCGTTTTCAATAGTTCGCCCGAAATGTCTTCAATTCTATTAAATCCTTTTAAATCCACCATTTTATCGTAAATGGATTTCAGTTTCACTAAAAACCAGTTATCAATTTTTGTGAGTTCATGAATCCTGTCCACTGTATATCCCGCTTCGAAGGCGCTGGCTATCGAATAAATCCTCATATCGGTCGGGGCCGAAAGGGCCTGGTCGATATCATCGAATTCGATGTCGCTGTTGCCGACAAATCCATGTGTCCCCTGCCCCACCATGCGCAGCCCTTTTTGAATGGCTTCCTCGAAAGTGCGGCCAATGGCCATCACTTCTCCCACGCTTTTCATGCTCGAACCTATTTCTTTCGAAACACCGATGAATTTATTCAGGTCCCAGCGCGGAATTTTAACAACGATATAATCGAGTGCCGGCTCAAAAAATGCAGTCGTAGTCTTGGTTACCGAATTTTTTAATTCATGCAGTCCATAGCCCAAAGCCAGTTTTGCTGCCACAAAGGCCAGCGGATAACCAGTAGCTTTTGATGCCAAAGCCGACGAACGCGAAAGTCGCGCATTTACTTCGATTACCCGGTAATCTTCCGAATTCGGATCAAGGGCATATTGCACATTGCATTCACCTACAATTCCGACATTACGCACGATTTCGATAGAAAGGCTGCGTAACTTATGGTATTCGCGGTTAGTGAGGGTTTGCGAAGGAGCCACCACGATACTTTCGCCGGTATGTATGCCAAGCGGATCAAAATTCTCCATGTTGCAAACGGTGATGCAATTGTCGTAGCAATCGCGAACTACCTCGTATTCCACTTCTTTCCAGCCTTTCAGACTTTCTTCGACCAGTATTTGCGACGAATAAGAGAAAGCATTGCCGGCAAGTTTCAGCAGTTCATCGCGGTTGTAGCAAAATCCTGAACCTTGTCCGCCAAGAGTAAATGCAGCGCGGACAATGATCGGAAATCCCAGTGTTTCTGATGCTTTCATTGCATCATCAATGGTTGTTACGGCAATGCTTCTTGGAGTTAATATATTGATTTTACGCAGGTTATTAGCAAATATCTCACGGTCTTCGGTGTCGATAATGGATTGAACGGGTGTACCTAATACTTTAACATTGTGTTTTTCGAGTACACCGGTCTTAAAAAGTACGATACCGCAGTTTAAGGCTGTTTGCCCGCCAAATGACAGGAAAATTCCTTCCGGCTTCTCTTTTTCAATCACTTTTTCTATAAAAAAGGGGGTAACCGGGAGGAAATATATTTTATCGGCTATGCCTTCGGAGGTCTGCACGGTGGCAATATTGGGATTGATCAGAATGGTAAATATTCCTTCTTCACGCAGGGCTTTCAGTGCCTGCGTTCCGCTGTAATCAAATTCACCGGCTTCACCTATTTTTAGGGCTCCTGAACCAAGGACGAGGACTTTTTTGATATTCATGTTCTTATGGTTTCAATTTATTATAAAAAAGAAGAGTGACAGGGCGAGGGGCGACAGGGCGAAGGTGAATCAGGATTTCGATTTATTAACGACGTAAAGAAAATCA
>CAIRHD010000577.1 GCA_903878265.1 uncultured Bacteroidales bacterium
CCGTTATTACCTTTACCAAATAATATCCTGTGCCGGTGTTCAGGCTGAATTGTGCAAGGTTATCGCTCAGTTTTTGCTGCATCATAATTTGACCCAAGGTGTTATACACGTACACTTCACCTTTCATCTCACTTCCTGATGTATTGGAAATGTAAACCGTATTTCCCGAACTATAAACCGTAACAGGCTGTTCCTTTGCATTTTCATCTATACTGAAAGCACCGCCAAAATGAAGGAGAAAACGGGCAGCATCGTCGTTTTTGCCTGCAAAATAACTATAAACTGGATTTTGAACCAGGTTTTGTGTTTTTGCCAACTTCATATCTTCCAGCGTAACATCCGTGGATGAGCCAAACGATTCGAGCTGGCTGGCAGTGATGGTGTAATTGCCATCGGCACCTGCTTTAAAACTAAGCGGGATGGTAACGGCACCGGGTTCTCCACGGAAATCAATGGAATAATTTCCATCCGGCTTCACGGTATATAGACTGGGCGCGGTTTCATAAAAGCTGAACATCTTTTCGGCACCGCCATCGGCAGTTGGATGGCCAAATTCAACGACAATTTCATCGGAATAAGAATTAACATTTCCCGAAACTTTCATGCGAAGTACGTTGGCAACTTCATCGGTTGATTTGAGATAAGCCTGTGTATTGTGTACCCTTACTCTATCATCCATTTGGATGCCAAGTAACAATGGAGCTTTTCCCGGTGCTTTTGCTTTTACCATAAAGCCCTGGCCAACCGGAATATATTGCGACACACCATTTGTTCCGGTTACGCTGAGTGATGCGCTGTTATAAGTGCCATAATTGCCGGTGCTTAAGGCATCATTTAAGATGCTCATGTCGTAACCACCACCATTCAGTTCCAGATTTGTCCTGTCCCAGCCGCTGGCAGCTTTCCAGTCAATGGCCGACGGATAGGGATTTCCTGCCAGATTATATCTTGCATAAGCGCCAGTTCCTGCTCTTGTAAGGCTGAAAGCTATCGGTCCGCTATTCAGGTTGCCGGAGAATGCTTTGATAAGGTCTGTACCGGTATATTCAACAAGGTAACCTCTGCCAGGAATAAAATTGCTGATTCCGTTGGCTGTTGCCCAGGTTGGTTCAGTACCCGTATTTTTAAAATTAACCCAGGTGTCTCCTGCCTCGTACCAGGTAAAGAAATCGTAATCGGTAGAGGGATCTTGCACGAAATCAGGACTGATGGCCTGTGCTGCCACCGGCGAAGATAGAAAATGCCAGGATTGGGATGCTCCCGGGAGGTACCGTTTTACCATGCCCTGCACATCATTGGAATTGTGAATAAGCGAGCCGCCACTTTCGATGACGAGATCGGCAGGATTGGCGCTTTTGGTGAGCGAACCATAAACAGTGAGCGCTTTGCCAGGCGCAATTAAAAGTTCGGCGCCCGATGCGATGGTAAGGTTAGTGCAAACTGCCGGCGAGGCGGGCGCCTGGTTTATAACTGGTTGCCTTAGAGGTTCGGCGGGAATGGTAATAATTGCATAAGCTGTTGGAATTGTGGCCGGATTCCAGTTTCCGGCAGTATTCCAGTCTGTATCGGTGTTGCCGGTCCAGGTAAGTGCAAAAGTGCCTTCGTAAGCCCCGATATGGGGCGGGTTGTTCCGCGTAATGCCTTCGTAATCGTTGGTGATGGCCGCTATATTTTCACCAACCAGAAAATTACCTGCAATGGGTTTCAGGTTGGTGGCCGAAGTAAAATGCGGATCGGTGCTGTACGAGCCGGCATCCTGCCCCGTGGCGGTTTTCCAGCCATTAAGGTTAGTTATACCTACAGTTAAAAATCCAACATATTCGGTGACATCCGGCTGATTGGTAAAGTAATAGTCGTTGGCATTAATGTTTGTAAATGCTGTTTTTGGGGCATCCGAATAAATTTGAAAAGTGTTGATCGAGGTTGAGGTATTTGTCGGATTTCTGCCCATCGCGTTATACAGGATATTGTTACGGATATCGAGGTTTGTGGCATCTGAAACAACATATATGCAGGAACTGTATGATCGGGCTGTTGAGCCAGACTTGCCCAATAAATTACCCGAAAGATAAATGGTGTTATTGAATATTTTGATATTTCCCCCAAGGTAAATACATATTCCTGATAATTGATAGGCAAGACTTTTGTCATTTCCCCACCCGTTGATGGCATAGATCACATTGTTGGATATCTCCGTTTCGGTTGTTGAACCCGACCTGTAGCAAATACCCCAGGAATTAGCATTTAATCCATTAGTAGTGTAAATATCATGAATGTTGTTTCTCCTTACTTTGGCATTTGTGGTATTCAAATACAGATAAATCCCCGATTGGTTGGAAAAGGGATTTCCCGAAGAATCGCCAAATATCTCATTCCCTTCAATCAGGGTATTGTCTGCAATATTGGTTGTAATGGAACGGTATTTCGAATAAAGCCTGCAGTTTTTAATGGTGTTGTTGTCGGCTGTAGCATTCAGGGCAATGGTGTTGTTTGAGGTAGAGGCATTGTCGTTTGAGAACGTCAACGACTGCGTGGTTCCGTTGTAACTACCATCAATGGTAACGTTGTCGGCGCCGTTAAGCTTGATCAGTGCGCCGGCAATCGTGCCGGAGATGGTTTTTCCGCTGGCCGTGGGATAAACGGTGAGCGTGGCCCAGGCGCCTTGGTTCAGCGCGGCGGTGGCTGTTTCGGTGGTGTTGTCCGAAATCCCGACAAGGATGTTGAAACCGGTTTGATCCTGTAAATTGATGGCATCGAAGGCTAGCTTTACAGTTGAGTAACTGCCGTTGCTGCCGGCGTGTGCGCCTGTAACGGTAACCTGTGTTTGTGCCTGTGCCATTTGCCCAAAGGCCACAGCAAATACCAGCATCCAAAATAATTTGTAGATTTTCGTCATAGTACCCTGAATTATTAAATTAGTAAAGTTCGTTTCTTAAAATCAAGTAACAAATGTAGGTATTTCTTTTTCTAACCAAACATGAATGATTGCAATAAAAATTTTCCTTTCAATTGTTGCTGTGCGCTTTGCATGGCGTGGGGTTTAAAAGCCTGGCAACCTATAAAATGAAACCCGCCGGTGTTGATGTTAGCCGGAGTGCGACTGAGAGTCGCGCCCCGGCTTGCCGAATAAAGAGTAATAACCATATCCGCCTTTTTAATCGCAATGGAATTGAATTAAACAGCAGGTTTTTTAGGTGTAGGATTACGGTAAATACCTTAAGCAAAGCACCGACCCTCCGTACAAGTATTCTGACCCTCCGCACAATAGTTTTGACCCTCCGCACAATAGTTTTGACCCTCCTCACAATCATTTCGACCCTCCGCACAAGTATTTTGACCCTCCGCACAAGTATTTCGACCCTCCGCACAATTGTTTTGACCCTCTGCACAATTGTTTCGACCCTCCACACAAGTATTCTGACCCTCCGCACAGGTATTCACGGGGTGACCGAAAAAGTCGCCCCGTGAATATAAGCCGGATTATTCCTTGTTTCCGGCAAACTTCACCATATACACCTTACGCCCTGCGTACGCAGCAGCCAAGGTTAACAAAACAAATGTACCGTTTCCAATAGGCGAACTACTTGTGCCACCCGGTGCATGGTTTGAACTTGATCCTTTGGCGCCATCGCCAGAGGGCGGCGGTGGTGGCCCTTGCGCGAGGCTGATTTGGGCAATAGCCAAAAAACTGAGGGCGAAAACCATGATTTTAAACATTTTAAACATCTTTTTCATACTGTTGGTTTTTAAAATTTATGGTTTGTTGAATTGGATTTGGTTTAATCTACTAACTCTCACAGGATTTGTAAACCTGTCTGTTTATGAGGAATTTGTTTTAACGTTTAATAAATACCTTAGTTGTAAATGCGGCTCCATCGGTTATTATTTTTACCAGATAATATCCGGTGCTGGCGTTCAGGTTGATTTGCATCTGGTTATCGCCGTTTAGTTTTTGATGCATCAATGTTTGGCCCAAGGTGTTATACACATAAACATCGCCTTTCAAGGCAATTGCTGATGTATTGGCGATGTAAACCGTATTTCCAAAAGCATAAACCTGGAACGGCATTTCCTTTGCATTTTCACCAATACCAAAAGCACCACCGAAATGGAGGAGGAAACGTGCGGCATCGTCGTTTTTGGAAGAAACAAAATTGTAAACAGGGTTTTGCATCAGGTCGTGTTTTTTCGACAACTTCAAATCTTCGAGGGTAATGGCATTGGTTGATGCGAAGGATTCGAGCTGGTTGGCTGAAATGGTATAATTCCCATCCACACCTGCTTTAAAACTGAGCGGGATGGTAACAGCTTCGGGTTGGCCACGGAAATCAATAGAATAGTTGCCATCCGTTTTAACGGTGAAAAGGCTCGGCGCGATTTCGTAAAAACTGTTCATCTTTTCGGCACCGCCTTCCGATGTTTGGTGCCCGAACTCTACCAGGATTTCATCCGAATACGTATTGGCATTGCCCGAAACTTTCAGCCGGAGGATATTGGGTATGGCATCGGCAGATTTAAGGAACGCCTGATCTGCATGAACCCTTACGGCATCGTTCATCGAAATTGTGCCCGAAGATGTTGCCTGAACCATAAACCCTTGCCCGACCGGAATGTATTGCGATACCCCATTTGTGCCTGTGCCACTCAACAATGCACTGCTGAATTCGCCATAATTTCCGGTGCTCAACGCATCGTTCCAAACACTCATAACATACCCATCGCCACTTTCTACCAGCGAAGACCTGCCCCAGCCGCTTGTTGCCTTCCAATCCATTGCCGAAGGATATGGGTTGCCGACCAAATTATATCCGGTATAGGCAACTGGCCCAGCATGGGTAAGTGCAAGCGAAACCGATCCGGCATTGAGGTTTCCAACAAATTGCTTGGTGAGGCCAGTGCCTGTATATTCGACCAAATATCCCCTGCCGGCCACAAAATTGGGGATTCCGTTGGCTGTGTTCCAGGTTGGTGCATTATCATTATTTTTAAAATTCACCCAAGCCCCGCCTTGCTCGTACCAAGTGAAGAAGTCGTAAGATGTTGCCGGATCGGCAGTAAAAGCAGGGTTTATTGATTGTGCAACCATAGGGGATGAAAGTAAATGCCATGCCTGCGATGCGCCCGGCAGGTACCGGTTTACCGTTGCCGGAACGTTGGCAGTACCGTGAATAAGCGATGCTGTGCCTTCGGAAGTTGATTGCAACACAAGTCCTGTATTGGTGGCGGAATTGGTAAGGGTTCCGTTAACCGTGAGGAAGCTTTTTGGCATTACGGTTAGCATTGCATCCGCTTCAATGTTAAGGTTGGCTATGTTGGCGGGGTTTACCGCACACTCGCTTGTTAGGGCAACGTTGCCGTTATCAACCACCCAGTAGGAACCGCTTGTGCTTACAATACGCGCACCGTTGTTATAGATAGCACCATTTTGAGCATAACTTTGTATGATGCAAAGCAACACTGCTGTTAAAAGTAAGAGTTTCTGTTTCATAATAATCTGTCTTATTTTATTTGTTTGCTTGTTGAAATTTTAAAAAGACCGGATAGCGCGTACACGGTATGTGCCGCTCTTGGCGGTGAAAAAGTAACTGCCAGTGCCGAAGTCCGTGTACCACGCAGCGACATCAGTGTTCTCGGTAGAACTCCAATAAACAGCACCAGAAAAGCCGCCAACAACTAATCTTTGTAGGTATAATAAATTCAATTCATATTTAGAAGGTAAATACCAGTCGCCATAAACAACTCCATTAACAACTACCGAATATTCATTGCAAACAGTAGCGGCAAATGCATTTCCATCAACCGGTCCCTGATTGGCAATGATGATGGCTGTATTTTTCAAACCGGAGGCAATACCGTCAGCCCTGGCGCGGGTATTTGTATTGCTTCCACCATACCATCTGATACCTGAACTTTGGTCGCCTGTGGCAGCAATCAGTCCGTGCCGCCCTCCATCATAAACATTAAACACGATGCCACCGCCATAACTGTCGCCAATGGCATGGGTTGATCCATCCAACTTGGTTTTATCTGCTGCACTCATACTTCCGTCAGTGCTTGTGGTAGCAGGTGAAATTGAAATGGCAGGTGTGGTGGTTCCTGTAGCTACGCTTATCGGGGAGGTGCCAGTGACCGTTGTAACTGTGCCATTACCTGTACCGGCACCTATGGTTGTCCTTACTGCAGCTGCATCAGGCTCGTGCAGAATGTCGAAAGCAAAATCGGTTATAACGTTAGCGGTTAAGTTTCCTGCGCTTTTTCTTGCTGGAAATGCGTTGGCAGGAATTGAGAGGTCGGTTGGCGCCGACGATGAGCCTGCATTGTTTACCTTGATGGTGTTGGCTGCCATATTTGCCATCTTGGCATTGGTAACAGAACTTGCAGAAATTACAGCAGGAAAACTTCCTGTACCCGACCCAACAACATCGCCTGTAAGGATAATGGTTTGGTCGCCAGTGTTTGTACCAGTTATGGCATCTAATTTTGTTTTATCAGCTGCACTCATACTCCCGGCAGCACTTGTGGTGGCTGCTGAAATTGAAATGGCCGGAGCGCTTCCACCCGATGAAACAATTGGCGCCGTTCCGGTAACTGTTGTAACCGTTCCAGTGATCGGCGTTGACCATTGGGGAGCGGTTGCACCTGAATTCATCGTCAACACCTGACCGGCTGTTCCCTTTGCCAATAATGTTGTGGCATTTGCAGCAGTCTGATAAGGAATTGAACCGACTGCTCCTCCTGAGATATTGGTGGTGGTGGTGGCTGTGGTTGCATTTCCGGTTAAGGCAGCCGTAATAGTACCTGCCGAAAAATTACCCGAAACATCACGGGCTACAATTGTGCTTGCAGTATTGGCATTGGTTGCCGCATCCAATTCTGCTTTATCGGCAGCGCTCATGCTTCCTGCTACGCTTGCGGTGGCTGCCGTTATTGAAATAACAGGAGCGGTTCCGCCGCTTGATACAATTGGAGCAGTTCCGGTAACCCCTGTTACTGTTCCCGTGGTTGGGTTTGACCACTGTGGAGCGGTTGCACCTGAATTCATGGTCAAAACCTGATTGGCAGTTCCTTTTGCCAGCCGGGTTCCTGTTCCACTGGCTCCGCCGTAAACAATGTCGCCCTGAGTTGTCATTGGCGACAAAGCATCGAAGGCTGCCGTTTTTGTGGTTGCACCGGTTCCTCCTTTTGCAAGGCTGATGGTGGTTCCATTCCATGTTCCGGTGGCGATGGTTCCGAGGGTTGTAATGTTTGAAGAACCCGCCCAGGTTGAAAGTGCCGTGTTTTCGACATTTCCCAAACCAACATCGCTATTAACCAGTGTAACAGCCCCGGTTTTTCCGGCAACGGAAGTTACAGGCGCAGCAGGAATACTTGTCCAGCTTAGTGAACCGGCAGTTGCCCCAGCAGTAAGCACTTTACCGCTATTTGTTGTTCCTGTTGCTGTTACATGTAAATTACCATCTCCACTTGGATGGGTATAATTATTGGCATTGGCAGCAATTCCATCCAATTTTGTTTTATCGGCCGCACTCATACTTCCGGCTGCACTTGTGGTGGCTGCCGAAATTGAAATAACCGGAGCGGTTCCACCGCTTGATGCTATGGGTGCTGTTCCGGTAACTCCGGTAACTGTTCCAACAGCAGGAGTGGTCCAACTTACTCCCCCGCTGCTATTGGCTGTCAGAACCTGCCCATTTGCACCAATCGTACTGCTGACTTCACCCAATGCA
>CAIRHD010000578.1 GCA_903878265.1 uncultured Bacteroidales bacterium
GGATTAGATTATTCAGCGGAACAGAGAAGCGAGGATTTGATTGTTCTGTTAAAAGAACCCAACATTTGGGTAATAAAAAAACCAATTTGTTAGGTTGAAAAAAATGTTGCCAAAATGTAGCCTCTCTGGTTATTCATTGGGGGTTGTATGATTTTTGACAACAATCACTTCTGCTTCCCTTATTACTTGGAATCCATGGATATACCCGTTTTTACGACCGCAAGTATAGTGTCATCCCCATTGTTTGCGTCAGCTTCGGTTCCAACCACTTTGCAAAACTCCGCAATTAATTGGTTATCAGGGAAAGTGATTTTTAATATTTCAAATTCCAATAACACATCTTTTAAACTTTTTCTAGCTTCTTTAAATTGGTTTAGCACTTTTTTTCCCTTGTTCGATTTCTTCAATATCTTCTTCGGGATATCTGCCTTCAATTCTTCGAAAGTATCCAATACTTTAATTATACCATTTGCGAATTGCATGAACTGAATGCTTTTCTCTGATTTAAGATTTTCAACCTGTTTATTTAACGTATTGATAGTATTTAGGTCGGAAGTAAACTGTATATTTTTTTCGGATTCGATCTGTTCGACCTGGTTATGTAATTCCTTGATAGTATTGAGGTGCGAAATATTCTGATTATTTCTTTCTGTTTCAAACTGTCTCATCTGCTCGGTCAATTTCTCGATAGTATCGAGGTTAGAAGCAAACTGGATGTTTTTTTCTGATTCTATTTGTTCGATCTGCTCATTTAATTCCTTGATTGAATTGAAGTTTGAAATACTCTGGATGGTTTTTTCTGATTCAAGTTTTTTGACATGGGCATGTAACTCCTTGATTGTATTAAGGTTTGAAATATGCAGCGCTTCTAATTCTTGGATTGCATTATTCATTTTTTCTTTGGTAAAATTGCTGATGGCTAATAATTATGAGGAGAAGATTTTTGGTTTTTCAATTTTATTATCAATTTATCGCCGGGCAATATATTATAGCCTTTTTGGAGGTTATTATCTATCATAATTTGATTTATGTGGGAATCATCATTATAAAAGAGTTTGGAAATTTCCGAAAGGTTATCATCCCTTTTTATTGTATAGTAAACATCGGATGTTTCAACTTTACTTTTCAGTTCTTGCTGTAGATCCTTCACAAGTTTACTGTAATATTCAGTCGAATCACTTTTCTGTAGGGATTTTGGACTTTGTGTTGAATTATTTAGTAGATAAAACGAACCTAAAAAGCATATTATCAAGGTTATAGAAAGGCCTCCACAAAGCAATTTGAACCAACGAAGTTTTGCGTCATTTTCCTGTTCAACCTGCATGATTAAGCGAAATCCTTTTAAATCGGATTTGCAATTTGGGCAGGTTGAAGCAACAGACTGATAATCTGGCAAATCAGGATGATAACAAACAGGACATTCCATATTCTATTTCTTCCTTTTCTTGTCTTTCAAACCCTTTGATTTTATTTTCGCTTTTATAATTTCTATTTCTACTTCGAAATGCTTGGCTATATCTTCAACTGTCATGCCGTCTTTTTGCAATTGCTCAAGTTCCTTTTTATCGATTTTTACCTTCTTTACAGCAGATTCTTTAACTTTTTCCTCTTTTTCTTTATATTTGTTTTCCAAAGCTTTTAACCCTTTGTTGAATTTTTTTTCGGCTGATGCTATAGCTTCATTTTTTTTAGCAAGTAGTTTTTCTGTTCCAGCAGTAATATGCTGTTCAACCTGTTCGGGTGTTAAAGCAGTTCTCTTTTTCATTTTTTTTTGTTTGTTAAAAGTCCAACAATATACTTGATGTATTAACGCAAAATTAAGATTATTTTAAGCAAATTGAGTCCTCGGCAATGTATTGTTAACAATTAAATAATATACAGAAATCCTGAACAATATTTCCGTTACATTTTTTTTTCTTAATCCTGGGTGGGTTGATATTTATAAGTCATTGAATATTAAATAGTAGAATATCGAAATTCCTCTTGTGCCTGAAAGCCTCAGATTTAATTGCTAAATTTTTCTCGTTTCAATTTTCGTAAGTTTGTTGTGTGAAATGCAATTGGCTTGATGAAAATCAAATTTTAGAAGGATTAGACTATTTAAAATTTGGATCTTCGCCAAACTATAAACCGATGGCTATAAAACGAACAACAAAAAGTAATCCCCGCACGTTTCTAAATGCAATATTTTGAGGTCCTGCATTCTTTATTCTGCGTCATTTGTTAGAAGTTTTATTCCAAACTAATTCAGTAATAACGATATTTTAATTATTCCAAAATGATTGAATAACAATGTTGATGGAATTTTACATTAAGAAGTTTCTTTTTGAGCAATCATGAAAAAATATTTCAGCATTTACAAAGCCGGATTTTGGCTTCTATAATCACCTATCTTGGAAAGAATTAAGCAATCGGAAACCGCCACAAGGAAGCCGCAGCAAAGATTAGAGGGTACTATACTCATTAAAAACTGAAAAGCAGTAACATAATATGGAAATATCAATTACTAAGTTTTTTTACATCATTGCCTTAAAGTTCAGTTAAATGACCTGGATCATTACCGTTTTTCAACTTCCATTTTACATATAACAAATGGATAATACCATCAATTAAACCTATTTTGGGAACAATAAAACTTCGTGCACCCAATGTTTTGGCTACATCCAAGTATATATCGGCTGCATGAGTAATAATATCGGCGCGATCGGGTTTAAGTTTATACATTTCAATTCGTTCATCCGTCGAATACTGCTTCAGTTTCTCATTGAGTGTTTCAAGAGCAACTACCGATAGTTTACGACCTCTTCGTACCTCTGCCAGTGTGTTTAGTTTAATTATATTGCCGCCGGAGCCAATAATATCCTTTACATGGTATTGTTTTTTCAACTTTTCTAAATCACTATGAAGTTTTGCATATTCTTGTTCATCAACTTTACCGAACAATTTACGCACAGTACCTATATTATACGAATCGGACTGGATGAACTTATCGTTTGAAATTAAACTGATTTCGGTGCTTCCTCCTCCTACATCAACAAAAACATAATTCAGATGATCGTTTAATTGATATGCGAAATGACTTTCAAATATAATATTGGCTTCTTCTTGCCCGTCAATTATTTCAACTTTAAAGTCAGTTTCATTTTTAATATCTTTTACAATTTCTTTTGCGTTTTTCGCTTCGCGCATGGCAGCTGTTGCACAAATCCTGTAATCATTTACTTCATACACTTTCATTAAATGTCTGAATGCTTTTAATAAACGGATAAGTTGTTTCTTTTTAGCATCTCCAATTTTGCCTGACACAAAAGATTCTTGCCCTAAACGCAAAGGCACCCGTATCATAATTTCTTTGTCGAAAGCCTCAGCATCTACTTCAGATGAAATGCTCATTATTAGCAATCTAACTGCATTTGAACCTATGTCAACAGCAGCAAATTTTAGTCTTTCCATAAATTGTTTTTATGTTGTAGTTTTGTGTCAGTTAATTCCAAACAGTTTTTTATAAAACAAATACAGCTCAGTTTGTGTTCTGAACTTTATATCCGAACCAGTTTGACGTATTTCATTTGTGCCTTTTCCATCAACAACTCTGGCACTAACGTTATCCCTTAAACCAAATTCGATGCACGTCTTTAAAATCTTTTGTATTTCGATATCATATACTGGTGTAAATACTTCAATACGGTTATCTAAATTCCTTACCATTAAATCTGCAGAACCGAGATAATACTTTTCTTTCCCACCATTTGCAAAAATCATAATCCGGGAATGTTCCAAATATCGGTCAATAATACCATATACTTCAATATTTTCGCTTTGCTTTGGCACACCTGTTATTATGGAACAATTTCCGCGCACCAAAAGTTTGATTTTCACTCCGGCATTAGATGCTACGTAAAGTTTGTTTATAATTTTCTCATCCACAATATGATTGATTTTCATCATAATATATGCTGGCAGACCTTTTTTAGCATTACCGATTTCAATTTTGATAAAGTTCAGAAGTTTTTTTCGCGTGTAATTAGGTGAAACGATTAATTCTTTAAAAACAGGAGTAACATAAGGATGTTCGATATACCTAAAAACTTCATTAACCTCGCTACAAATCGTTTTATTGGCAGTCATTAATGTGAAATCGGTATATGCCGAAGCTGTTCCTTCATGGAAATTACCTGTACTTATACATGCAATACTTTCAGAACGCATGCCAATATACATCAATTTTGAGTGAACTTTTAGACCTTCAACTCCGAACAAGACTTTTATGCCAGCTTCCTGCATTTTTGATGCCCAGTTGATGTTGGATGATTCATCAAAACGTGCCAGTAATTCAACATTAGCAGTTACTTTTTTCCCATTCATTGCAGCACAAATAAGTGCCTTTATTACTTTTGAATCCTTTGCTAATCTGTAAATGGAGATTTTTATTGATTTAACTTCCGGGTTTATTGCCGCTTCGCGCAGCAATCGGATAAAATAGTCGAAACTATGATACGGATAATGCAAATACTGATCCTTTTCACAGATTAACTTAATCATGCTTTTTACATTATCAAATGCTGGTACCGATAATGGAGGTTGTGGTTTGTAATAAAAAGCATTTTGTTTTATCACAGGGAATTTAATAAAATCTTTCAAATTATGATATCTGCCTCCTCCGATATGTGCACTTTTTTTGTCAATATTTAAAATATTTTCGACAAAACGAAGTAATTCGGATGGAATTTCTTTATCATATACAAATCGCACAGGCACACCTTCTTTACGGCTTTTTACTCCTTTCGAAACTTTTTCCAATATGTTTTGATAAACAGAATTATCAAAATCCATTTCCGAGTCGCGGGTAAATTTTATTGTATATGCTTTGAAGGTGTCAAAATCGAGTGAAGAAAATATCTTTGGCAAAAAATATCGAATCACATCATCAATAAACATTATGCTTGTGGTCCCTTTTGCTGACGGTATAATGATAAAACGCGAATGCTCGGAAGTTGGTGCCTGGATTAATGCGTATTCGTTTTTTTTGTTTTTCTTAGCTGATGGCCCATTTAACCTTGATATAATTACTGCTAAAAACACACTTTTATCGTCTAATTTAGGTATCTCATCCATGCGCGAAACCAAAATCGGGAAGAGCGAATTCATCAACTCTTCTTTGTAAAACGATTCAATAAACTCTATTTGTTCTTTATTAAGCTGCTTTTCATTAACAAAATATATTTTTTTCGACTCTAATTCTGAAATTAAACTATTGAAAATTTCATCAAGTTCCTTAGCATACTGAAGATTAAGTTTTAAAACCGTTTTTAATATAGATTTCGAATCGGACTTAATTTCTTTAGTCGCTTCCTCTATTTCAATCATCCGGTTTAGGGTTGCAACTCTTACCCTGAAAAATTCATCGAGATTGCTTGAATAAATAGCAATAAACTTCAACCTTTCAAGGATTGGATTATTCTTATTGGCTGCTTCATCCAGAATTCTCCTGTTGAAATACATCCAACTTACATCTCGATTTATCGACTTCATACTATTGAAAAAATCTTTCATTCATTGCAATGCTCTTTCAAAGAGCATTTGCTAAATTAGCAAATTTACTTTATTCGTATTACTATAATATTAAATATGTGTAAAATTTCTTTTGCTGCAGTTTACTTTGCCGATCCGAATTTACATTGCGTTCCAAATAGTTAAAATTCCCACGCAACTAAGGCCAGATGGATTCATGTACTTTTTCCTGTCATGGTATTTGCCTAAAATATCAATTACAACGAGGTGTGCCCGTGGATATACACATTCCACTCCCATTCTAAAAATGCATAACTATACAGTAAACCAACCAGTTGCAATTTTTTTAGCCAATTAATCCTAAACCTCATTTCCCTTTTATTCTTTCCCACCAATCTTAGTAGGTTTACTTTTCCTCCTCTCTTTGCCCAATTTTACTTCAGAAGAGGGCAGTTAAAGTCTAATTTAATCAAGTTATTTATTATTCCCTTGGGTAAATGCGCTCTATGCATTTCTGCTTAATTATACAAGATATTGGTTTTTTGGCAAATGATATTATTTTCATCCTGCTAACCATGACATGAATGAAATGTTAAAAATGTTCAAATTTGATCGAATAATATAGTAGTCTCTAATCCTGGCAATCTTTTTCATTAACCTAAATTTCTTTGTGCCAATCCACTATACCAATACCCTGAGGATTTGACAATACGTTCTTGCGTTTTAAAATCCACATACACCAATCCAAACCTGGGCTTATACCCTTCTGCCCACTCGAAATTATCGGTAAAGCTCCAAACGAAATAACCAGTAACGTTCACCCCCTCATTCTTTGCCCGTAATACTTGCTTTGTATATTGATCCAGGAAATTGATTCTTTTTTCATCTTGGATCTTGCTATCAACCAAAACATCGGGAAATGCAACACCGTTTTCGGTTACAATAATCTCTTTGAAGTTTTTGTAGTTGCTGAATTTTAGTAGCATTTCGTAAATCGATTCAGGATAAACTTCCCAGTTCATTTCGGTGGTTTCAACTTTCCGCGTATCTGCTTTTATCACTTTTGCCCATAGCAACGGGGTTATTCGCGATAAAGCAACTACTTCCCTTGTATAATTTTGCACGCCAATAAAGTCCATATCAAAAGGGAGTTTTGCCTCGTCACCATCTTTTATAAAGCGTTCTATCCGTTGCAATAATTTTAAGTCTTGCATTGGGTAGCCAAGCCCATCCAATGGTTCAACAAACAGTCGGTTCAATAAAGCATCAACACGGAAAGCTGCAGCAGCATCTTGTTTGGAATTTGTAAAGGGATGGATCGAAGAGCATGAAAAAGTAGTGCCAATATGGGCATTGGTCAGTTGCGAACGTATTATCCTTCCTCCTTCGGCCTGGCACATTGCCGCATGGTGTGCTGCGGCCAGAAAACTGTTAAGCCCTTTGCGTCCGGGAGCATGTATTCCTAAAAAGTATCCAGCACCTGTAAAAACCATGGGTTCGTTCAATACCATCCAATGCTTTACCCTATCGCCAAAATACCTTACACAAAGTTCCACATAATTGCCAAACCACCCAATAATATCCCTGTTTGTCCAACCTCCTTTGTTTTCGAGTTCGTAGGGTAAATCCCAATGATACAGGGTAATCCAAGGTTCAATCCCAATTTCGAGGCAAAAATCAATGACACGGTTATAGAATTCTATCCCCAAAGGGTTCACGTTACCGGTGCCGTTCGGGATTAACCGGCTCCACGACAATGAAAACCGAAAATTTGGGATTTTTAATTGAGCCATCAGCCTGATATCCTGTTCCCAGCGATGATAGAAATCACAGGCTATATTGCTATTTTGCCCCAGATGGATTTTGCCTTTTGTATTTGAAAACTCATCCCAAATGGATTTGCCTTTTCCATCAGCATCCCACGCCCCTTCTATTTGATATGCAGCAGTTGATACCCCCCACTTAAAATCTAACCCAAACCCCTTATCCTTACTACCCATTTATCCTTTTTAGATCTGCGCTATTATTTTTTTCAGGATAAGGTTCCTAAACTTTTTAACAGAATATTGTTTTTCGATAAGTGGTTTTTGGGCTTCTTCCAAATGAAGTTCGGCCAATATCATATTGATAATCTCCTCGGTACGGTCAGGGTAATCAACCTTGATGATTTTACCATTTTCGACCCAGTCTTTTATCTTTTCAACATTATCAAGTTTCAGGCTTTTTAAAACTGGCACTCCCATTTCTTTTAAAGCCACCGCGTTGCATTGTTGCTCATACTGGCCTTTCATCGGAATAACCATAAGCTTTTTGTTCATGTGAAGGGCTTCGGCTGGGGTTTCGAAACCTGCGCCGCACAAAACCCCTTCTGAGGATGCAATGCTTTTTATAAAATCATCATTGTTAATAGGTTGTATGGTAATATTGCGATAGCCAACAAGTAGTTTGTTGTGTTTTGAAAATACCTGCCAATTTACATCGCCGCACTGCATCAGCACTTTTAAAATCCGTTGGTCGTTATAGGCTGGCAAATATACCGTATAGTGGCCTTTTTTTTCAACTAATTGCTCCCTTACCTGCTTACGGATAACAGGGGTAAAAATATTTTTGTCGTAAGTTTTGAAATGGAAACCATATTTAGCTGTAACGGGAGCATAATTTTTCAGGATTGCCCTTCCAATTATGTCAAATTCCTTAGGTTGAGGGGATTTTTTGTTCACTACTGCCGCCTGATGGCTTATGGAAATACAATTTATATCCTTTAAGTTACAAGCCCATGCCGAAACAGGTTCAAAATCATTGATAACCAAATCATATTCTTCCACAGGAAGGCTGTTTATTTCGTTGAGCAAAACTTTGATATGGTTTTTTTTGTAGGTTTCCACCAGATCGATCCCGCCTTTAGAGCCAAAAATAAAACCCAAGCCTTTGAAACGGTATTTCACAGAGTAAGGCAATTCGACATCAGCCTGCGAACCGCTTATCAATAAGTCAACTTCATGGTTTTTCTGCAAAATGGGGATTATATCCCTTGCCCTGCTCAAATGCCCGTTGCCAGTGCCTTGTATTGCGAAAAGAATTTTCATGATCTCATCAGATTAAATTCGTGCAGCATAGTATCAAAAAGGTGGCTGATGTTCAAGTCATCTTCTTCACTAAGAGACAATTGTATCATATCAGTACGGTCCTTTTCATTAAACCTGAAAATTGTCCATTTCCCGTCAACAAATTCAAGTGAGGATAAATTCTCGACCCAATCCCCTGAATTTAGATAAGTTATGCTTCCTTCACTATTGGTAATTTCTTTTATTTCAGGATGATGGATATGGCCACAAATTACATAGTCGAATTTGTTGCTGATTCCGATATCGGCACTTGTTTGTTCAAAGTTGTTGATAAATGAAACGGCCGATTTTACGCTGCTTTTTATTTTCTTTGCCAACGACAACTTGCCTTTTTTGAATACCTTTTCCGAAAAGAAATTGAAGAACCTGTTTATCAGGATCAGGGTGTCGTAACCCACTGCGCCTAATTTGGCCAACCATTTGGAATGTTGCATGGTAACATCGAAAACATCGCCGTGAAACACCCAGGCTTTTTTGCCATCAGGCAATGTAAGGACAACTTTGTTTACGATGTTCAGGGAGCCCATCTTCAGCCCTTCGAACTTACGCAGCATTTCGTCGTGGTTACCGGTAACATAGTAGGTTTTTATGCCCTTGCCCATCCAGTTTATCAAATGCTTCATCACTTTCATGTGGCTGTTGGGCCAATAAGTTTTGCTAAATTGCCAAATGTCGATAATGTCGCCATTTAAAACAACCACTTTTGGCTTAATGCTTTTTAAATAGTGTAGCAGTTCTTTGGCATGGCAACCATAAGTGCCAAGATGAATATCTGAAATTACAAGGATGTCGATCTGCCGTTTTTTTGCGTTCATGATAAATATTAATGCTTGATGGTAGGGTAGAAGCTAATAAATAGCGATAGTATGAGTCTCGATAACAGGAATGTTTTACGATGCCTCAAATAGTGGAACCTTTGAAAGCCGAAGGCGTGGAAATGGGAATTTTGTGGACCTAAACCGGGAGTTTCATTTGAAACCTGTAGTGTATCTTTCTGTGCCATGGTTAAATTTTTTTCAAAAGTACCTGTTGATTATTAAGAGAATATGAAAAAGCTATTATGTATCTATTAGCATCTTGAGACAAATGAAACTTTGTATTGTTTCACTGAAAAACTTTAAATAGTCTACAGTTTAACAACAGTTCTACTTTGCTAAAATATTCCTGACATTTTTTACCACAATAGACACAACAGGGCTTAAAGAACATGGAGAATAAGCACCTGCCTGTTTTAATACGGCACAACAGATAAATAAGTGCCGTTATTTGCAAAATTTGAAACTGCACATTTATGTTCAAAACCTTATTGTCATTGTGGCACAATGTGTCTACAGTGGTTTCAATATAAATCTGGTAATGTAGAATTAAGAACCAATTTAATGTAATTTTGTAAGTGTAAAAAATGACAAATATTATGCTATACCAAAAAATCCAGTATATTTTTTTCCTGATTTCATTTAGTATCTGTATTGGCCACACAGATGCCCAAATTGCTGTTACCAATAATCTCACCCCTGAACAAATGGTACAGCTTATAGTTGGGGAGGGTGTTCAGTACTCAAATGTTACTTATCAGGGCAATGCCTTTATGAACGGGAGTTTTATAGATGGTAGTAAAATCGGGATTGAAAAAGGCCTGGTGCTTTCGAGTGGGGATGTTACGGATATACCATCAACTAATCCTGCCGGAAATGCCTCTACTTCATATAGTGTGCCTGGAGATGTAGACTTATCCGAATTTACCGGAGATGTTACAAACGATGGTTCTGTTTTATCTTTCGACTTTATTCCATTAGGCAACACCTTAAATTTTCAATATGTATTCGCTTCAGAAGAATATCCTGAATTTATTGATACAACAGATTTCAATGACGCTTTTGGTTTTTTCCTGAGCGGTCCAGGAATTACTGGTACATATTCAAGTCCGGCAGGCTTCCCTAACGGTTCGGTAAATATTGCACTATTACCCGATCTGGTCACCCCTATCTCTATTTTTAATGTTAATTGCAATATCAATTCTAACTTATATGTCCCCAATTCAACCGACAATGGCGATTGTGATCCTCCTTACACTCCCGTTGTAACTGACAATACTTTCGAGTATGATGGTTACACCGTTGTGCTTACAGCGACTTATAATGTAATCCCCTGTACTACTTACCATATCAAATTGGCGGTTGCTGATGCACGTGATAAAGTGCTGGATTCAGGTGTTTTTCTGAAAAAAAACAGTTTTTCGAGTAACCCCATCAGTATTATCCCTGTTTATTCCAATCCAATGGTAGATACTTCAATGGTAGAAGGTTGCAATAACCTGCTGCTCGCATTTGTAATTGATAATGTACCATCAGCGCCTTATTCGATCCCATTAACCTACGGAGGCACTGCTACTTTTGGGGTTGATTATCCGGTTTTACCGTCCAGCGTCGTGATACCCGCTGGTACCCAGTCAACCCTGGTTCCGGTTACGCCTTTTACCGATGGTACTGAACCCACTGAAACGTTTACAGTTTCTTTTACTGTTATCACCTGCAACGGGCCGGAAGTCAAAACGTACACTTATTATATCAAGGATAATTCAGTTTTAAATGCTATTGGTTCCAGCGATGTTTCGGTGTATTGCGACCAATCAGTAACCATCAGTTCTTCGCCCGAAGGGGGTTTTGGGCCTTATCAGTATCTTTGGAGTAACGGTGGAACAACTTCAGCCATAACTGTTTCGCCAACTGCCACTACAGATTATATCGTTCATATTACCGATGCATGTGGTTCAGTTGCGTCGGATACTATTACAGCCACAGTGCTTCCTACAATGGTAAATGCCGGCCCTGACCGGACTACCTGCGCAGCGGTTCCTATTGCTATTAGCGGGGAAGCATTAAACTATTTGGCTGGTTCGCAGCATTGGGTGCATACTGGATCTGGTGTGCTAAGCGGTGAGAATACTTTAACACCTACCTATACACCAGGTGTCGGCGAAAGTGGTATTATAAAAATTAAACTTTCAGTTAACGGGCTGGGCGGTTGCGAAGGGCAAACTATAAGTGATAGCTTGTTCCTCCAAATAGATCCAATGCCTGAAACTTATGCCGGTACTGATGGCACATTTTGTGTGCTCAATCCTATTGATATTTCAGGTGCATGGGCAACACATTATTCCAACTTGCAATGGAGCGGTGGGGATGGCCATTTTTCCAGCATCAACATCCTGGATCCTAATTATATGCCAGGCAATAATGATTTCAATTCTGGAAATGTTACTTTAACACTACGTGCTTTCGGACAACTCACCTGCTCAGAACAGTCAGTTGCTGATAGTTTGGTTTTTAATGTAACACCCTATCCATTGGTAAGTGCAGGGCCCGACGACTATATCTGTAGCAATATTACCCAATACTCTTTAGCAGGAACAGGCAAAAATTACAATATTGGAGCTATTCAATGGTCTTTTTCCGGAGGCGATGGATTTTTGAGTGATCCAGGCAGTTTAAATCCTGTTTATTATGCCGGGCCTATTGACTTAAGCACTTTTGACCGAAATATCATTTTCACACTAACACTTCATGGGGTAGGAAACTGTTCTGATGTAACAGTTGTTGATCAAATGCTTTTAAAAATTGACCCTACTCCCGAAAGCGATGCCGGGCCCGATGATGAAACCTGTGGACGACTGCCATATCAACTCAATGCAACAGGACTTTTTGAGAATACCATTAACTGGCTTAGCTCAGGTTCCGGCGAGTTCAGTAACCCGAATATTGTTAATCCAACATATAAACCAAGTATAGCGGATGTTGGTACCACAGTAATACTCACTCTTGATCTTTCAGGTTGCAGGAGCCTTACGAATGCCGATTTCATGAAGCTAACCGTTCATCCTGACCCAAGTGCAAGCATAAGTGGTACTGCTGATATTTGTGAAGGATCCTCTACCCAAATCAGTATCGCATTAACAGGAACTCCTCCCTGGAACTTATTTTATACGGATGGCATTACACCAGTTGAGGTTACCACAAACACTTCACCATACCAATTTACTGTCAACCCCAATAGTTCGACATCTTGGTGGATTACTTCTGCGAACGATAAATATTGCGATGCACTTTCCGACTCTATTCAGGGTTTTGTGATGGTATCTGTAAACCCCCTCCCCGAAACCTTTGTAGTAACCGCTTCAAACGATGGTTTTTATTGCGAAGGGGATACCGGGGTTTTGATAGGTGTGAACAATTCGCAAACCGGTATGGATTACGAACTTTTGTTCAATGGGCTCACAACAGGAAAAGTACTTAACGGCACAGGTTTCCCTTTGGAATTCGGTATTTTTTCGGCAATAGGCCAATATGAAGTTCGGGGGATAAACCCCATTGGGAACTGCATGAAAATGATGGACGACACGGTCACGGTGATCATGACCCCAACACCGGTTATGGATTTCAACACGAATACTGCCTGTTACGGCGATACCACAATTTTTGGGATTTCGGGGGATTTCATACAAATGATAAGCACCTGGCATTGGGATTTTGGCGATGGAACCTATGAAACCTATAACACACCTTATATCCCAGCCCATGTATATCCTACTTTTGGCACTTATCCAATCACTTTAAGCGTTACTGACACCAACGGCTGCCATTATTCGGTAACGCACCCGGTGGAAGTACTGCCACACCCAACCGCATTTTTCAGCTATGGCACCCCCAATTGCAAGGACCGGATAACGCAGTTTTCCGATTTAAGCACAAATCCACCAGGGCAGGGGTATATACAACAGTGGGTTTGGGGTTTTGGTGATGGAACGCCCGCAGATACGGTTAATTATCCCGATTTTCCCAATGCGTCCCATGCCTATGCATTTGAAGGAAACTACACTGTGAGCCTTACTATAACCAACAATAAAGGTTGTGTGGATATTTTTGAGACCATAATCAGTGTTACCCGGGGACCTATAGCCGCTTTCGATTACTGGAACAATTGCCAGAACCAGAATGCCCTCTTCACCGACAACTCCAACGAAAACCTGGGCGGGCAGGTAACCTCCTGGTCCTGGGATTTCGGCGACCCCACCACGGGTGCATTGAACACCAGCAGCGAACAAAACCCAAGCCATTTGTACACCGCCACCGGCGATTTCATCGTCAAGCTGATAGTACACAATTTGAACGGTTGCCGCGACAGCATACAGGATACGGTACAAGTAAAAGCAGCACCGCCGGCCAATTTCTTCAGCAGCGCATGCTGCCAGAACAGCCCGACACATTTCCTTGCCGACAGCACCCTGATCAATATTCCGGCCACAGCCACTTATGTCTGGGACTTCGGCGATGGTGGCACCGCCTATAGCCGCAACAGCTACCATACCTACCTTGCACCAGGCACCTATTCGGTAAAACTCACCATTACCGACACCGCCGGCTGCGAAGGGTTCAAACTATTGCCATTGGTTGTCACGCCGCCGCCTACTGCACATTTCACCGCCACCACCGACAACTGCCAGGGACAAACTGTCCCCTTCACCGACCTGAGTACCGCCAACAGCGGTTTCCTTACCAGCTGGCACTGGGATTTCGGCGATGGCAACTCCCAAACCCTTGTTTTCCCTGCACCACCCAACACCAGCCATACCTATCCGGGCACAGGCATTTTCAACGTAACCCTCACTGTCACCAACAGCGAAGGCTGCACCCGCTCCGAAAGCAATTTGGTGAACGTGCTGGAAGCACCTGCCGCCGCTTTCCAGAATTCAGGGCACTGCAAAGGCACACCGGTATCTTTTACCGACCAATCCACAGTGAGCGGGACACAAAGCATCAGCGGCTGGAAATGGGATTTCGGAGACCCAA
>CAIRHD010000579.1 GCA_903878265.1 uncultured Bacteroidales bacterium
AAGAGTTACAATCCCCGATTTCAACAGGCCATCGGTTTGATCTTCTATATCGTTATTTTCAAAAGCGATCCATTCGTTATTTTTCAAATAGCTCCAATGCAGGTGTGGCTTTGGTTTCACCGTAAGCGGATTGGCCGTTCCATCGGAAACCTGAAAAAGCAGCGACAGGTTTTGGGGTGGTTGCAGACCTGTAACGCCAATATAAAATTCGGCTTCGGTTTCTTTTATTACGCCATTTCGTTCAAATTCAAATTGTGGAAAAAGAAAAACTTTTTTATCCGTATTGATTGCAGCATGTTGTTCGGCAAACCCAAATGGTGATATGTGAAGGAAATTTGCTTCCCGCGTTTCAAATGATTTTAAATTGGAACTGCTAAGGTTTATGGTTTGTTTTGCCAAGTACTCCACCGAAAGGGAATTCATGAAAGGGCCAATGGGCGGGCCAACAGGTGGTAAACCTTCTTTTGTAGCTAAGTAAGTTATGAGTGCGGTCTGGTATTCTTTCATCCCGAAACCGGTGGTGAGTTGTAAACGCGTAAACCCATTCCTTGAACTTGTCGCATAAGCTTCTTCCGCTTCAAAATCAGGTTTGACAACTACAGGCATATCGAGATTTTTAGACAAATCAATCCAAGAATAGCTCATCGGGAATTCATCAATTCCCGAGTATGTCCAGTTTCCACCTTTCAAGAAGTCAATCTTTATTTGTGGTTCATTAACGTAAGCAACGGGAGTAGCCTGCCACTCGGTGTAAATTGATGCGGAAGAGAGCGTTTTTTGAAACAATTCTTTCGAACCAATCACAAGAGAACTTCCCATGAGGGGATTGGCACCAAAAGGTTGAAATGGCTTAGAGGTATCTACCGGGCCGAAATCGTTAGAAACCTTCAATGTTTTAAGACCATAAACTTCCACAGAAAGGAAGATATTCTGGATTTCGATAAACTGTAGGAAATTATACCAAAAGAGGTTGCTGTCTTCATTTTTCAGTTTAATTTCGATCACAGGCAGACTTGTTGCGAAACCTCGCGCATGTACTTTTTCCTGATAAGGTTTCACGGCTGGATCGGCACCAGTAAGGGTAAACCTAAAAATCAATGTGCTTTTATCAATAAGTGCTACTTTACCGTCAGTGATTTCAAACCATCCTTTCTCCGTAGTTATTTGGCAGGTATAAAATTCTTTGATGCTAACAAAAACGATTCCGCTTTCTTTAGGTTGGCTGCTCCTGCTTTCAACCTGAAAATTAGGTATTCCTGAATTGGCAAGTTCAACAGTAATAACACGTGTACCCTCAGCCATAAACAGATAATGGGATGCAATAGCAAAACCAACGTCTGCCTTTGGCATATTGATGGATTGCAAAATACTTTCCTCGTAGTTTTTGTTGTAAAAAGGGCTCCATGAAAGGTCAGTATTGACGAGTGGTGTTCCAAGTCCATCCAATGAATTGGCAACCGGCGATGCAAACATCCGCATGGCGTGCATAAGTGGATTTGTGCCTGCCAATGTTTCTAAACCATGCCGATAGAGCGTTTTTAAAGAAGTTACCTTTGCTTGGTTAGCAATAAAATCACGGTTGTTTGCAAAAAATGTTTCTTTTCCCAAACTATCCTTACCTGCTTTAAAAAGATCGTCATTTTTAAATTGAAAGGTGTTGGTTTGTTTGGCCAGCTCTGCAAGCAGATGGACCTTTCCTGGAACGGCAGGCTTTTCTTTGAGTTGCATTACCTCGCGGTAATAAAAATCGAGATGCCGACCGGTAATTGTGTTGGCTTCGGACCTTGTGTGTTCAAACAATCGGAGGAAACTCAGGAACAAAGTGTAATGCGGATCATGCTGGTTCCAGTTGGTGAAAGTAGCTTCCAAAGCAGTTTTGGCATCGCTTACCACCCTTGAATAAACTCTCAGAAATTGGTCGAGTACCGTTGTAAAAAGGTTATGTGTTGCAATATGGTTTGTTTTATCGAAAACGTTGCCTACGGGATTTCCATAAACCGATTTATTGGAAATTATGCTATTCACATAATCGTTCCAATCGGAATATGCGCCAACAATCCAGTCTCCGGAAAACCCGGAAGTCAGGTTGGCTTGAAAAGTTACCGGCGTTGTATTGAGTATTTTTATAGATTCGGATTGAGTTGCATCAGCCACAACCGCCAATTCGAAACCTCCTTTATAATAGGAGATTAACCTATTGAGAACACTGGACAATTGACTTTTGACAAGATTTTTAAGCGTAGCTTTTAATTGTATTTCAATAGGCAGGCCTTCTTTCAGTACATCCAACTGCTTTGCCAACGTACCAACCGCACTAAAAATATAACTCAGGTTGTTTATTAGGGCAGCATCGTCCGTATCGTTGTCAAGGTTGTTCAAAAAATCGAGGTGCGATTTGATTTGTGCCGTGTAATCGTCAATTTGCTGAACTGCTGCTATTGCAATCCTGACGGAAATATCCCTTTCGAAAAATGGTTTCCAAGTACCATTTTCAATATTGTTGTTATCGTAAAATCTCAAAAATTCGGAAAGGGAATGGGCGAACATCATCCCATGCTCAGGGCTGTGTTCATTCACCGGAGCATACTCAGGATTTAATGCTGCAATGAGCCGCTGATCCTGGTTTGCCCCATCGCGGATAAGCTTCAGTGAATCAATATTTGTGCTACAATTGTCCGACTTAGGCATAAATCATTTATTGTCAGTTGATTAAATTCACTTTTGTGGTCAGGTTAATATCGGTGCCTTCATGTTTGTAGTATGGATATACAAAATTGAAACGCGAATTGGTTGTTTTTACATGATAAACTATTTCGATGAGTACGATACCTTCCAGCTCGCGGCTGCCATCGAGGGTAACTTTTTCCAATTCGATACGCGGTTCGTGGTATAGTATGGCCGATTCAATTTTATCAATCATCAGGGTTTTCATTCTTGTGTCGAGGCTTTCAAAAATCAACTCGTCGAGGTTGCAACCGTAATGCGGCACCATTATCCTTTCGCCGCGCATAGTGCCAAGCAGTATTTCGAGGCTCGAAGCAACATCAGCTTCATATTCAAGCATTTGAACAGTTCCAAGTTCGCTGTCGAATGTTGGGGGAAAGCTCCAGCCACGGCCCAGAAATGTAAGTTTATCCTCCATATAGTAAGTGCGTTTATTGAAATTTATCCTATCAACACTGTGGGTGCTCCCGGCGGAATGATTGCCCCACCTGAAGCAGTAGGGTCGCCTATTCTTGCTGCAGGCATTCCGCCAATCAACACCGTTGTCGATCCCATTATAATTGCATCGGCACCACAAGTGTCGCCCAAGCGAGCAGCCGGAAGTCCGCCAATAAGTACAGTTGGAGAACCGGGAGGAATAATCGGGGTTGGAATTCCCATTGTTGCCGGGCTTGTAATCATATCGGTAATTCGTGCGGCAGGTAACATAGTGTTTTATTAAGAGTACTTAAAGTGCCTTGAGTACTTGAAGTGCCTTGAGTGCCTAAAATGCCTTGAGTGCCTAAAGTTAACTAATTCAATTTCTGATTTGGTAATAAGACACAAGCATTAATCTAAAAACCAAAAAATGTCTTCACAATTATTTGCGCCTAAGTACTTGTATTATAAAGCAAATCATGTTAAAATGTACTTTAGGCACATGATAATTTCTCATCAATTAATTTGAACCAAACCGCCTTGAATGGTCAAGGTGCCACTTCCTTTAAGGGTTGTGCTTGCGCCCGAAAATTCGGCACTTGCAGAACCTTCGGCTTTGAGCGAGGCACTTGCCTTTAAAGTCGTATTCA
>CAIRHD010000580.1 GCA_903878265.1 uncultured Bacteroidales bacterium
AGGACTGGCCTTATAAAAATACAATAGTGGTTCTTAGCCGGAGGTATGTGAGATAGGCATGTGCGTAGCAATACACAGCAACGACAAAAGTATGGGATTGTGCCATCTCCCATGCCTTGTATTGCGGGAAGATACCTTCGGCTTAGAAACACCTTGTATTTTTGTAAAGCCTTGATTTTTTGTTTACTTTTTGATCAAGTATTCACTTTAGCAATTTAAAGAATAAAATTAAACTAAGTAATTTTGTGCAACTCCGAGCAGCAAGATCATCTTTTTGAATGGAGCATAAAGCCCTAGGTCAAGTCTGGTCTTGAATTCCTGTTAAATAATAATTGGTGATGTAAAATCAATCCCTAATAAAAGAATACATTTTGGAGGTTATTCAAGCTTGGGGTCTATTATTCATTCTAAATCCTTGTAACATGGAAAAAGAAAATGAAACTCAAGCGTTTGAGATTGTTCACCCAAACGCTGCTGGTGTCGATGTCTCCAGCGAAGACTATTTTATCGCTGTTCCGGTGGACAGAGATGAGCAACCGGTTAGGCGTTTTGGCTGTTTTACCGAATCCTTGTTTCAAATAGTACATTGGTTGAAAAAGTGCAGGATTACTTCAGTTGCGATGGAATCGACCGGGGTGTATTGGGTACAATTGTTCATGGTGTTGCAGGATCATGGGTTTGAAGTGTTTCTTGTCAATGCTCAGCAAATCAAAAATGTATCCGGCAAAAAATCGGATGTCTGTGATTGTCAGTGGATCCAACAACTACACACTTGCGGATTGCTGGCCAACAGCTATCAGCCTGATAATATCACCAAAGAGCTGAGAACCTATGTCCGTCAACGGAAGAAATTAACCGAATCCGCAAGCAAAGAGGTACTTAGAATGCAAAAATCAATGACCCTGATGAATATTAAGCTCGATAGGGTGATAACCGATATTATGGGAAAGTCAGGGAGAAATATAATTCAAGCCATTCTTTCGGGCGAACGAGATCCAGAAACGTTAGTACGTCTGATCGACAAACGTTTAAAGGCCAGCAAGGAAGATTTGATAAAATCTCTCGAAGCTGACTGGAGAAAAGAACATTTGTTCACACTACGGCAAAGCTTCGAAATACACGAATTTTGCCAAGCAAAGATTATTGAATGTGATAAACAGATAGAGCAAGTATTGGCCATTTATCCCAGGGCTGAAATCCTCAATGAGAATTCAGAGTCTTTAAATCCGTTTAAAAAAAAACAAAAACAAAAAACCGATTTTACGTTTAACCCGGAAAAGCAATTAAAAGGGATTTTAGGCATAGATGTCACACAAATACCTGGATTCAGTTCTGTTACGGCCATTACAATTTTGTCTGAAACGGGTAAAGATTTACAAGATAGTTTTCCAAGCAAGAAACAATTTCTTTCGTGGCTAAATCTTGTTCCAAATAACAGGAAAACAGCAGGCAAGGTTATTTCCAGTAAGGTAAAAAAAAAGAAAAATAAAACTGGGCAATCATTCCGGCTTGCTGCCAATGCGCTTAAAAACAGCAAGTGCCCTTTTGGTGATTATTTCAGAAAAGTAAAAAGCAGGGATGGGCATGGCAGGGCAATCATAGCCACAGCAAACAAACTTGCAGGGATATACTATACATTGGTAACAACCAAGCAAGAGTTTAACATGGCTATTTATATGCAATCCTACAAAATTAACGTAGAAAAAAAACTTGTTAGATTAAGCAAGAAGATAATTGACCTGCAAAACCAGCTTTTGTATATTCCTGATAAACATGGTGTTCTAACCACTTAGATAAAAGATAAAAGCAAAAAGTAAAAAAATCTAATCCATTTTGACCGAAGTTTTGGTTTTGATGACAGTCAGATAGCACCTCAAAATAAGAATTAGCCAGAAAAATCCGATAGGATGATATGTAATTTTGTATGCTTATTTTAAACTCCCATTTGCAGGCTTCCGTTTCTCCAAGGTAGTGCTCAATTAAAGTGCTGTCAGTAAGCTTTTCAGTATAGTCTGAGGTTATTTATCACTATTCATACATTAACCAAATTCAATCAGTTGTTATTGAAGCACCGACAGAAGCCATTGCAACACCGCCACCTGCCATTGCAGCAGTTACAGAAGCCATTGCAGAACCGACACCTGCCATGGCAGCAGTTACAGAAGCCGTTGCAGAACCACCAACAGCCATTGCAGCAGTTACAGATGCCAATGCGTTAATGTCTGATGCCATTTTCAAATTTTGAGTCTCCTCCGTAAAGCCTTTTTTAGCCACAAAAGCTCTAAGTTTTGCTAAGTTTATATCACTGTTTAACATTACTCTGTGTACCTCTGTGTCCTCAGGGCCTCCGTGGTTTTCTTTTTTTTTGGTTTTCGGAGTGGACTCAATTTTCAAATTTTAAGTCCTCTCCGTAAAGCCTTTTTTAGCCACAAAAGCACAAAGGCTCTAAGTTTACTCACAATAGCTTATTACAAAAGTGTTCGTGATACCGCTTCGCTAAGTTCACTAAGCTTATAACCTGTTTAACAATACTCTGTGTACCTCTGTGTCCTCAGTGCCTCCGTGGTTTCCTTTTTTTTTTGTTTTCGGACTGGACTCAATTTTCAAATTTTAAGTCCTCTCCGTAAAGCCTTTTTTAGAAACAAAAGCACAAAGGCTCTAAGTTTACTCACAATTGCTTATTACAAAAGTGTTCGTGATACCGTTTCGCTAAGTACGCTAAGCCTATAACACTGTTCAACAATACTCTGTGTACCTCTGTGTCCTCAGTGCCTCCGTGGTTTTCTGTTTTTTTGGTTTTCGGAGTGGACTCAATTTTCAAATCCCCAAATTTTATATGTAATAAGCCATTTCCGGCATACACCAACTAAAAGCCAAAAAGCCAGATTTCTCCGGCTTTCTGGCTTAGTTATTTTATCTGATATCTATGTAGAGTTTGTTTTTAATCTTGGTTCAACCAAAAAATTACGAATTGCAAATTACGATTTACGATTTGTTTTCAGCGAGTTAACCTCGTCAATCGTCAATCGTATTTCGTAAATAAAAATAAACTTGACTCTATGCACAGACTCTATTTTATCACAACCACTTTTCTCACAAGGTACATATCCTTGTTTCTCAAAACAACCATATACATTCCGGCAGGCACCTTACCAAGCCAAACCGGGCTTGCGAAATTGCCGTCAACAACCACGTTTTCCTGTTTCCAAAGCATTGCGCCAAGGTTGTTATAAATTTCAATATTTAATACAACAGCTTTCGCTGATGAAGCTTTAATATTGAATTGGCCTTTGTTTGGGTTAGGATATACTTCAAACGAATGGCTTATTTCCAGTTCGCCAACCGAAACCGGAAGCACAAGCAAGCTGCCTGATGGTGCCGAACCACAACCGCCCAGGGTAACAACCACATGGTAATTGCCGCTATAAACAGCAATATGTTTTTGTCCTGTAGCACCAGGTATGGCAACACCGTTCAGGTACCATTGGTTACCAATTGCTGCGCTGCTGCTAAGCGTATCCAAATGCTGTGTAATTACCGGTGTTGCTGGTATTGGGTTAATAGTGAGGGTAAATGCCGGCGACAAAATACCTGTCCCGCAACTGTTGCTGCCAAGTACTTTTACAATTCCTGAAGTTGCGTTCGCCCCAATGTTAACAGTTACGGTATTTGAATTTAAGCCCGCTATTTGTGTAACCCCTTGCGGGAAAAACCAGGTGTAGTCGCTTGCATTGGCAATGGGTGCCACCGTGTAAACTAAATTTTGTGTCCCGGCACAAACCGTTGCCGGGCCAGTTATGGTTCCGGCAGCGGCAGGTTTAGGCGCAACCGTAACATTCAAGGTAGCAGCCTGTGCCGCATAACAGCCCAGCGGGTTTGCATAGTTTACGCTAACCGTTTGGTTGCCGCTGCCATTCCAGCTTACAGCAATTGCACTTGTGCCGGCACCCGATGTAATACTTCCTCCTGCCGAAACCGTCCATGTATAGTCTGTTTGGTTAGGTTGTGTACTGTAAGCCACGCCTGTATTACCCTGGCAAATATTGCTAACCCCAAAAATAATCGGATCGGGCAACGAAAGTACGGTTACGTTATATACTGATGGCGATGCCGCGTTGCAACCCGATGCATTTTCGTAATTCACCGATAAGGTACGCTGTCCGGCACCTATCCAATTAACCGTAACTTCATTTGTATTTGCACCCGAAGTAATTATTCCATCATACGAAATTGCCCACGAGTAATTGCTAAACCCGGCTTGTGTGGTATAAACCACATTTGTCGTTCCTGCACACAATTGGTTTGGGCCTGTAATACTTGGTGTTGGGGCAATGCTCACAGTCAGGTTAAGCGTTCCTGGCGTAAGGGATGCACAACCGGCACCATTAGTGTAGTTTACTGAAACTGTTTTAGGACCAACCGTATTCCAGGTAACTGTTATCGAATTTGTCCCTGCACCGGCAGTAATGGTTCCCCCGGCTGAAACGCTCCAGTTGTAGGCGGTCATGCCACTTGCTGTGGAATAAACATTGGTAGCAGTTCCCAAACAAGCACTTGCCGAACCATTAATAACAGGGGTTGGCCTGCTACCCACGGTTATCGGGAAGGTCGAAATTGTACCGTTTCCACAACTATTTGTTCCATATACTGTAACGTTGCCCGATGTGGCACCTGCACCAAAGTCAACAACAATGGAATTTGTTCCGTTACCGCTAACAATACTTGCACCGGTTGGGACCGTCCATACATAACCTGTAGCCTGACCTATTGCCCCAACACTGTAAGCCACACCCGAGGTTGATTGACAAACATTTGCTGAGCCCATAATGCTTCCGGCAGGGTTTGGTAAAATGCAAGTTGTTGTAAAAGTCATGTCGTTGCCATTTGTTGTTCCTGTGGCATTTACAGCAACTGCCCTGTAATGGTATGTGGTGTTGAGTGTTAATCCGCTTAACGAAAACGTAACAGGAGTAACAACACTACCGCTCACCGTATTAGGTACCGCATTAACAATGCTTCCATAAGCAATACTTGTCCCATACTGGAATGTAACAGTGGAACTTTGGTTATTGGCATTTACTGTTCCATTTAAGGTTGCCGAAGCGCCACTTAATGCTGTTGCTGCATTGGTAATTACCGTTGGCGCAATGGCCATGGTATTGAATATGATATCATTCCCATTTGTGGTTCCTGCCGAGTTGCTTCCAACAGCCCTGAAATGGTAGGTTGTATTTGGAGTTAACCCACTCAACGAATATGAGATAGCTGTGTTTGAACTTCCGGTAATCGAAGAAGGTGTTGCTGTTACAGTTGTTCCATAAGCCAAAGTTGTTCCATATTCGAACGTTGCCATTGTGCTTGAGTTATTTGCATTGATGTTGCCGTTTAAAATTGCAGATGTAGCGGTAACGGAAGTAGCTGCAATCGTAACCACTGTTGGTAAGGTTGCCAGAGTAGTAAAGGTAAAATCGGCACCATAAACAGTTGAAATGCTGTTGGTCGCATAAGCCCTGTAATGGTAAGTTGTTGCTGGCAACAATCCCGCGAGGTTGCTCGAAAATGCGCCTGTAGTACCTGCTTCGGTTGTTTTGGTTCCGGTAATATCCGGATTTAGCGATGTGCCATAACAGATTCCCCGTGCTGTAATAGTAGCACATCCGCCATCGGTAACATTTCCGCTGCATGTTGCTGAAGTTCCGGTAACAGCGGTTGCCGGGCTTGCGGTGGTTACCGTTGCAGGTGTGTTTACGCCACTTCCGCTTGCAGCACAGTTGACCATTGATGCACTTCCTCCGCTTACTGTAATATTCCCATTATACGATTGTACCAGCGTTGGACTGAATTTAACATAAACTGTTGCCGAAAATATACCTCCCGTTTGTGGAATTGTAAGGCTTGTTGTGTAAGTTCCACCTGCTGTGGCAGAGTAAGTAAAGCCTGCAAGGGCACCAACTGTAATATTGCCAGCCGAAAGCCCCGTTCCTGTTATTGTAAAGGAGGAAGGCCCGGCTACGGTATTGATACAAACGTTTCCAAAACTACTTAAAGGACTAACCGCTAATGTTGAGGTTGTAACAGATCCACTGCAAATTACAGTATTGCTTCCCACTCCGGTGGAGGTGATATTGATTGTTTCGCTGTTGTATAAACCTGTTGGCAAACCAGCTTTTAACCTTACATAAATGCTCGTGTTGCTAACAATTCCCAGGGCAGGAATCAATGTAATGTTTGAGGTAAATCCTGATCCTGAGGTAGTAGAAATCTCGTAATCAACAGGACTTATTATTGAAATATTGCTGCTGAGGTTGGATCCCGAAACATTAATAGTTTGTTCGCCCGATGGCCCGAAACCTTCAATATAAGTAAACCCTGTTAAAGTTGCTGGTGTTGAAACTATGCTTGGGGTTGCCATATAATCGCCAAGCGCAAAATTGCTGAAACTGCTCAAGCCAGTTGTAGTATAGTTTGGTGGAGTTCCACTTGTGGCATAAGATGTGATCACACCGGCATCTTTTTTCAACATTACAGCATTTCCAACAGGTGAAAATCCCGTTCCATCAAGCGTAACATCATAGGAAAATAAAGTTGCGCCAGTTTGGGTAATCGTCCAGTACCGGTCGGAAAGCAGGGTTGTATTTGGGGGCAAGGTCCCCGTTAGTGGTGCCCAGAATTGTTCGGCAGTAACAGTGCTCGGTGCATCCAAAGCCGTATAGGTTAAGGTTAAAGGGTGATAGTTGCCATCTTTCCCAATGGGGTAAAACCTTGAGGAAGCCACTGGAAACACCTGGGCCATTTTGCCATCAACATAAGCAGTCGGCGAACCTCCGGTAAATATGTTATTCACTTTAAGCAAATTTGATATGGCATAAATTATTCCATTGGTAAGGGTGAGGTTATTGAAAGTAACCGATGCCTGAAGTACAAGTCCGTAAGGAACGTTTACTACTATTGTACTGTTTGGTCCAAAAGTCAGTGTTCCGGTATTGTAAATTGCCTGTGAATAATTGCTGCTTATATTCACTGTGCCGGCTGAGGCAGGGGCAAAGTTCAGCACGCCTCCGGCAGTAACATTTATATTCCCTTTAATAGTATGGCCGGGTGTTCCTGTAACATTAAAATTCAAAGTACCATTGGTAACTTTGAGGTTATCAATGGAAGTGGCGGCAGTTCCTGATGTGTTGAGTACAGCACCAACAAAATCCAGTTCAAAATCGGCATAAGTCCGGCCAGATAGGGAAGGGGTGAGGTTGGCCATAATTTTGTAAAGGCTTCCAGGTTGAAAAACCACAACGCTTGCAGGTTGAGTAGCGCCAAAAGGGTTGCTGCCTGCTATTGCGATGTATTTCGAATTTACGCCAAAAACCACCGAGTTGAGGTTGGTTGTTCCAAAAGGGTTTCCTGTGAAAAAGGCCCCGGCCGTAAAGCTTGTCCCACTGTTGAAAGTAATGCCACCGGCATCAACCGCAGTTAAACGGTGAGCAGTTGCAACCGTCGCCGAGAACGTAATATTTCCATTAAAAACAGCTGTTGCACCACTTAACAAGTTGATCGTTATAGCATTGGCGGCATTCAGATTGAAAACGCTTCCAGCTTCCATAATAAAATCTATTCCGGTAGCACCTGAAATACTCAGCGAAACAGGAGCCGCACTTTGTAAGTTTAACACAGTGTTGAAAGAAATGTATAATTGTGCAATGGTTTCTGTTTGTAAGTCGGTTACGGTTTTTGTGCTTCCGTAATTAAACTGCAGAATATCATTTGACATAGGTGTTGTGCGGGTTGGGCTCCAATTGGTAGGCACATTCCAGGCAGCATTATCAACACCAATCCAGGTGTAAACAGTTGCTGATGGCATATTGGTTGTTGCCGTTGCCGAAGGAATAATGGGTGAAGTATAATAATTGTAGGTTTGGGCATTAACACCATCAGAAGAAAATGGAATTATTGTAAACGAATATTGGGTAGCAGCCGAAAGCCCGAATATGGTTTGCGAAATTGTTAACCCTGAAGTAAGTATGGCTGCAACCGTCCCATCGCCAATAGTATTTCCAACGGCATAAGCCATGGCATCTGTTGGTATGCCTGAAGGAGCGGTTGCCCCGGTTTTTTGCAAAATCAGATAACCATCGGCTCCGGAGGCGACGGTTGCCCAGTTCAGGTCAATACTGATGGTACTTGCGGGCGTTGCAGTGAACCCAGTTACATGTGAAAGTGGTTCAACGGCAAGTGTATAAAAATTCGCTTCCGCCGAAAGCGTGGTCCCGATTCCGTTGGTTGCGTAAGCAGCATAATAAATATGGGTTTTGGCTGGTAACGAGTTCCGGAGGTGGGTAAAAATGCCGGTAGCAATCCCGGTTGCTGCTAATTTATTATTGCCTATTCCAACACCTGCCGATGTTTTCCAAACCGTACCTTTTTCGGTTATTGGTGAACCTCCGTCAGAAGTAACATTTCCACCCAAAATGGCGGAATTGTCGGTAATAGAAGTAGCCGTCGGATCGATGACCAAAGGTGCTGTGCCGCTGGCTGTTGTTGTGACGGTAACCATAACAGGCAGGGCTTGTAAGTTTGCAGCAGCATCCTCTGCAACAAAATACACATTGTATGTGGTTGAGCCAACAAGTCCGGTAACATTTGATAAATACTCAGTATTTCCGGTAGCACATGTAATCGCACCTTGTAAATTAGCGGCAACTGCAATCCCGGCTGCATCCTGACCAGCTTTTACCTGTGCCGAAGTTGGTGCTGTTGCCCCGTTTGGCAGCACTACAAAATATGCGGTACCGGGAGCATCTATGTTAACTTTGGCTGTAAAGCCGCCTGAAGTCGGGTTTTCAGCTTTCGGCCAGCCCGAAATCCAGGAAGGTGCAACTGTCAGTATCCCTGAAACATTTGTTGTCCCATCCCAAAATCCTCCCTGAAACCCGCCATAAACATAATCGGCCAGGCCCATCTTAAACCGGCTGGCATAATAGTATGTTCCCGGTGATAATAAAGCAGAACCAATATTAGCCAAATATTCATCGTTATTTCCTGCATCCGAATTATAGGAAGCCGGTACCCAGTTTACCCATGTATTTGGATTTGTATTGCTTGTGCTGTAACCAATCCATGCCGAAATTCCCGAACCTTGTCCGGCAGCCTCTGTTAATCCGGCTTCATAAGCCTGTGCATAAACATTGAAAGTTGAACCTGTATTCATCGTCCCATTCTGAGGCCATTGAAGGTTTACCCAGTCAATCTGATTTGGTGGATTAACGGTAAGCACGCCAGAGATGTTGGTTGTTCCGTTCCAGAATCCCCCAAGGCTTGCACTATAACCGCCGTAAACATAAGGTGCTGTGCCCAATTGAAAGCAGCTGGCGTAGTAATAAGTTCCTGGTGAAGGAATCAATGCTCCAATATTTGTAAAATACTCATCGTTGTTATCGTTAACAAACGTGTTATAGGTTGCAGGAATCCAGGTTGTCCATGTACTTGGATCTGTGTTTGAGGTGCTGTATCCAATCCAGCAACTGATACCGGCGCCTTGCCCGGCACCTTCAGTTATTCCCGGTTCGTAAACCTGACCATAAGCACCCCAGTCACCTCCTAAAGTAATGGTGCCGCTTCCCGGCCACTGCAGGTTTACCCAATCGAGTTGTGCCATTACCGATCCGCTGCAAAAAACTGTATCACTTACAGCCCCGGTTGATGCTATAAGAACACCTTCGTTATTGAAGGAGCCAACACCTAATCCGGATTTTAACCTTGTATAAATGCTTGTATTTGCTACTGTGCCTCCTGTTTGTGTTAGCGATATAGGGCTTGTAGCTACAAATGCCGCACCCGAAGCTGTTGATATTTCGTAATTTGTTGAAGCGGTAAGGGTAATATTGTCGGTAAGGTTCACCCCTGAAACCACAAAACTTTGTTCTGCGGATGGCCCGCTGCCTTCGGCATAATTAAATCCCGATAATGAGGCTGGGTTGGCTGTAACCGTTGGTGTTGTTGAGGCTGAACCTGCAATATCGGCCCACGAAGTTCCAACCCTGATTCCGTCAATCAATAAATTTTCGGATGCATTAAATTGCCTGATGGCAACTGAAGCTGGGTCAATATCACTAATCCCAACATCCGTTAGCGGGCCAATGGTTGGAATTGCAGGTTCTGTTAATGGAAAAGAACTGTCGAAAATATACATGCTCATGATATCGTTAAGAGTACCGGCAACAACCTGATATTTAATTACAAGCAGGTATGTGTTTCCCAACGTAAAGGTTGAACTGGCAAAAGTTCCTGTATTGCTGCCAAGGCTAACACCAAAATGGTTGCTGGCGTCCATAAAAACTTTCCCCCTAAAAGTGGAAATTGCTGGATTTGTACTGAAATGAAAAAAATACCCGGCTGCTACAGTGGTGATTTTCACCATGAACGCTGCATAAACGGATCCCGTAGTCTGTGTGGTAAATGGTTTAAAAACATCTTCACCTGTATTGTCAACCATGGCTGCATTCCCAATGCCGGAGCTTATATATCCCGGAAATGTCAACCCACCGCTGTTCACAGTAATAGCTTGTGATCCTGCACCTGAATGTGCGGTCCATCCATGCGCTGTAAGCAAATCCCCGGCAGGATAATCGAAATTTTCGTCAAGCAACGGGGTTTGTGCGCTGCTTTTTTGAAATAAGCAGGCAATGGATAGCACTGAAATTAATACAGTTAGAAGAGTAAAATATTTCATGTTGCGTAGTTTTTTTTGAATTTCTGATTCCAACTGCGAAGATACAAATCAATAAAGCAATTATGGCTCAAAAGTTAAAGTTCTTGAATTGGTGTTGGAAATTTAATATTGAGGCCACTCCGAAAAGTCTTTTTTAGCCACAAAGTGTTTCCTGAGCCTGCCGAAGTAGCACAAAGTCGCTAAGTTTCACAAAGCGTATAATACTGTGTGAACCCTTCTGTCGTGGTGTTGCTTTAGCAGACCCAGACCACTGCTTATTTGCAATCCTTCATTTTTAGGATTCCTGGAGGGGTTTCAACATTAGCATATTTGAAAAGCTTAAAAATAAGATTTCTATTTCTGGTATCACAATTAAATGTCTTTGAACAACAAAATAATATTCAAATTGTTAATATGCAAATAATCACTCAATTGACATTCAAATTGAAAAAGGAGATTTATGTATAAAATTGAAAAACAAGTTGAACGATTTATATTTTTTAGTCGTTGGATACAGCTTCCCGTTTACCTTGGGCTCATTATTACATCAATATTATACGCTGTGAAGTTTATGATGCAATTATGGAATTTGATTTCTAATTTCTCGTCGCTGAATGAAAATATGATTATGCTGTCGGTATTGGGTTTGATTGATATTTCTATGGTAATAAATCTTTTAGTAGTTGTATTTATTGGCGGTTATTGGACATTTGTAAGTAAAATAGAATTTGACAGCCATGTTGATAAGCCTGATTGGTTAAACAAAATTAATGCAAGCACACTGAAAATCAAGCTGATTATTTCACTTGTAAGCATTTCTGGTGTACATCTCCTGAAAACCTTTATTGATATTCACAATATCCCTTTACAAGATGCTTTGTTGCAAATAGGAATTCATATTGTATTTATTATATCTGCTGTTTTACTAGCCTGGGCTGACAAAATAATGCATTTTCAGGAAGTTTCTGACAGCCATTAATATTTGTATTTTGCCTGATATTCAGCGATTTCCATTAATATCTTTTTTTGACAATAAGGATTGCACAAATGATTCATTCACCTCAATTGGCAAATTAACAACTTTGATATTTGAATTGGATATCAATTAAAAAGAAGGCCAGCACTTAACAACCACGGTAAAAACCATAATGCACTACCCGCTTTTTTTATCAGATGAATAAATAATTTTCACTTTGTTTGATATTATCAAAACAATCGATACTATTGCTCAATAATTGAAAATAACACAAAGATGATTACTATTGATAAAATGCTCCTGGATAGGGCAGCAAGTACAGAAGAAGCAGTTCGGATTTTCGACGGATTGGAACCCGTAACTTTAGACTTTATGATTGGGAGATGGAAGGGATATGAAATTGCGACCGGCCATACTATGGATGGACTACTTGAACCTACAGGCTGGTATGGCAAATACTTTAAATCCCCGGAAGAAGTGCATCCGCTTTTGTTTTTTGCAAATAATAAAACTGAATTATATTCAGTAAACCCTAAATTAATACCCTTGGGGATTCAGTTTCCAAAAACCAAAATGCTTGGTTTTATGATGGCAATGTTGAGGCCAATTCTTCAAACAAAAAAATCGACAGCCAGAATAAGAATGATTGAGTACCGGAATAAAGTTACCGGCACAATGGCGTACGATGAAAAAGCTATTTTCGACCACTTTGCGAAAATAAACGAAAACAGTATGCTGGGCGCCATGGATTTAAAAGGGGCACCATCACCGTATATTTTTGTACTCGAACGCGACTCGGCTGAATTTAAAATAAGTGGCCTTTTGCCATAAAAAAGTTTTAAGAGTACTTAAAGTGCCTTGATTGCCTAAAGTGCCTAAAGTTGAGACCACACATGATTTTAAATCCATAGTTCGAAAAAATCTTTGACCTCCATCTACAAAACCTAACCTGGACAAGCCAGAAAAGATAATGTCAAAGGTCAAAATGCAAAGGTCAAATATCAAAGTTAAGGCTGTTGATGCAACTACTAAAAAATAAGTTCAGAATTGATAGCTCCGAAATTATTTTGAAAAATTGAAATGAAGTGCAAATATTGTTAGTCAAGCACCTTTGACTTTTGCTTCTTAACCTTTGCCTTTTGACCTAAATTCAAAGCGGTATATCGAAATTTTATACCAATAAAAACATCAATTTTGAAAGTTTCGATACTAAAATACTCGCAATTTTTTTTTCACCAAAGCACTTGTAAAAAGCAAAAACCGAATCACAAAGCAACTTTAGGCACTCTAGGCACTCTAGGCACTCTAGGCACTCCAAGTACTTTAGGCTCTCTAGCCACTCTAAACTTACCAAACTAAACAATTACCAAACAAATATTTATACCAAATTCACCATGGCTTTTTACGGAAAAACTGCATTGATAACAGGCGGGGCAAGCGGCCTGGGGCGGCTACATGCCATACAATTATCTGAAATGGGGGCTAAAGTTGCTATTTTAGATTTGAATGAAAAAGCGCTGACAGAAACTGCCGCAATTTCACCAAACATAATCCCTTTTAAGTGCGATGTTGCCAACCTGAAACAAGTTCAGGAAATTGTTAACTCACTTGAAAAAGAAATTGGTAAAATTGACCGCTTTATACATTGCGCCGCAATTATGCCCGGCGGATTATTAATGGATTTTGATGCCGATGCCGTTAATAAAGTCATGATTATCAATTATGGGGGCATGATTAATGTTTGCCACACGGTTATTCCCCGGATGCTTAAAAGAAATAGTGGCGATGTAATTATCTATGGGTCCACAGCAGGATTGGTTCCAATTAGCCGGTTTGGAGCTTATGGTGCAACCAAAGCAGCAACTAATTTATATGCCAAAGTACTAATAAGGGAAAACAAAAAGTCAGCCATCCGTTTTCAATTGGTTTGCCCTCCGGCGGTTGACACACCCTTGATCAATCAGGCGAAAGAGGATGGGCCAATATTCTTAAAAAATGCCCAAAAAACACATAGAAATATTATTTCTCCTGAAGAGGTAGTGCGTTCGGTTGAAAAATGCCTCGAAAAAGGGCAAAAACTCAATTATCCCGGACAAGCCAAATGGATTAACTTGCTACAAGGAATAGTTCCCTCACTATTGGACAAAATGGCGCAGAGGGAATAGGCATTACGTTTATGATCACATATAGGCTGATTTAAATGGCTTATACTTATGAATCTTTGAGCAAATCCATGGTGAAGATCAGAATTATTGGTTATTATATGGTTTTGATTGGCTTGCCAAGCAATGGTTAGCCATACTGCAAACCAGCCTCCCCGGAGCCAAAACTATTTTCGACGATTTAAGTGCGCGTTTTGCCTTGCCAAGCCGTGCATCCAAAACGCCAAAACCATAAGCGAAGTGGCCATTGAAAAAGTAGGTTTTGCTACTTCTACCAAAAATCCGGAAACTGGAAAACAGTATTCCGGATTTTTTATTTCCATTCCTTTGCGTAGAGCGCTATTTGGAATATAAATAAAATCCTAAAAATCCTGACAATATTCGCTATCAATTGTTGTTACAATGAATTAAGCCAATTATCCAAGAAATATAATGAGCGACATCAAAATAGCAACCATGCCTGTAACGGGCTTAACATGTGTTAATTGTGCATCGTCAATTGATACAAATATCAGAAAACTGCCTGGTGTAAATGACGCAAATGTTGATTTTGCTAGCGAAAAACTTACAATAAGTTTCGATCCCGCCATTGTTAACGAAAAAAATATCATAGATACCGTAAAGGGCATTGGCTATGGTGTTGCAACCGGCAACGTTGTTTTACCAATTGTTGGGATGCAGGACCACACCGATGCTTTAACCTTAGAAAAAATTCTGGCCAAACAAGATGGGGTGCTGATGGTTGGCGTAGGTTTTGGAAACGAACGCGCAAGTGTTGAGTATATTCCCGGCATGACAAGCATTGCTGAGCTTGCAGCGGCAATACGCAAGGCAGGTTTCGATATAGTTCAAGCCGGTAAAACAGAATTATTAGAGGATGTTGAAGCCAATGTGCGGGCGGCTGAACTTGTGAGGCAAAAAAACCTGCTGATGATTGGACTTATATTCACCGTGCCGTTGATTGCATACAGCATGGCTCGCGATTTTAGTGTAATAGGATTTCGCTTTGATGAGTATGCTATGCTTTTTGCGGCTACCATAGTACAGTTTTATGTCGGTTGGCAATTTTATGTAGGTGCTTATAAAAGCATACGTTATGGCAGTGCCAACATGGATGTTCTAATAGTTTTGGGATCATCGGCGGCTTATTTTTCAAGCCTTTTGGTAACTATTGGTGTTCTTGATAGTCCGCATGTTTATTTCGAAACTGGAGCAGCAATTATTACCCTGATAAAACTTGGCAAATACCTGGAATCCGGAGCTAAAGGCAAAACCTCAGCAGCTCTCAAAGCCTTGATTGGGTTGCGTGCTCTCACAGCTAATGTGCTTCGCAACGGCATCGAAACAGAAATTGAAATTGAAGAAGTTGTGGTTGGTGATACCCTGATTGTACGTCCAGGTGGCAAAGTACCAGTTGATGGTATTATCAGCGAAGGCAATTCTTCATTTGATGAATCCATGTTGACAGGCGAATCGATGCCAGTGAGCAAAGGTCCAGGCAACGAAGTAATTGGCGCAACTATCAACATCGAGGGCCTAGTGAGATTTGAAGCTACAAAAGTTGGAAAAAACACAGCTTTGGCACAAATAATCCGGCTTGTTCAAGAGGCACAGGGAAGCAAAGCGCCGATACAGAAACTTGCCGATGAGATAGGGAAATATTTTGTGCCTATTATAATTGCAATAGCCTTATTCACCTTTTTTGGATGGTATTTTTACGCCCAAACCAACTGGACAGGAGCAATGATAAACGCAATTGCCGTACTCGTAATTGCTTGTCCATGTGCCATTGGCCTTGCCACGCCTACCGCAATCATGGTTGGGACTTCGAAAGGAGCAGAGAATGGCATACTTTTTAAAAACAGTGAAATACTCGAACGTGCTGGCCGCATAAGTATAGTTGTGTTCGATAAAACAGGTACCATTACCAAAGGTGAACCGGAAGTTACAGATATTGTTGCCTTAAGTTCTCGAGATGCTGACGAAGTTTTGCAATTTGCGGGCAGTGCCGAACGTGGCTCCGAACATCCTTTAGGACGGGCATTGGTAAAAGCTGCACAGGAAAAGGGCTTGATGCTTTATAACACTAAGCAATTCAGGGCGTTTGGTGGGTTTGGGATAAGGTCAACTGTTGAAGGTCACATTGTTATTGTCGGTAACTTGCGGATGATGCAAAATGAAGGAGTTGCCACCGATGCTTTTAATCCGGAAGTCTTAAGGTTGCAATCCGAAGGGAAAACAGCAATGGTTGTCGCAATCAAACCCATTGGTGGAAATGAACCATCCAAGCCAATTGGCATAGTTGCGGTGGCCGACATGTTGAAACCAGGGGCAAAAGAAGAGATTGCCAATTTACAAAAACTTGGTATTAAAACCATTATGATAACTGGTGATAACCAAAGGGCCGCCGATGCAATTGCGAACCAAGTTGGGATTACAACGGTGCTGGCCGAAGTATTGCCTGCCAAAAAAGCTGAAGCTATCAAAAATTTACAATTGGTTGGCACTTCAGGAAACTCGAGCAATTACAAAGTAGCCATGGTTGGAGATGGTATTAACGATGCACCTGCACTGGCTCAGGCCGATGTCGGAATTGCCATTGGAACCGGAACCGATATTGCCATGGCAGCAGCAGGCATTACCCTGATTAGTGGCGATTTATCGGGAGTTGGTCGGGCCATATCCTTGTCGAGAGCCACTTCCCAAACTATTGTTCAGAACCTTATTTGGGCCTTGATTTATAACGTAGCCTTGATACCTATTGCTGCTTTCGGCTTGTTAAGTCCGATGTTTGCTGCTGGAGCAATGGCTTTCAGTTCCATTTTTGTTGTAACCAACAGCCTTCGTTTACGGGCTTTTAAAGTGATGTCGTTTGCACCTAATAAATCGCCTTTTCTGCAAATAGCCGAACTTCTCCCACATATAATTATGCCGGCAGTTGCTTTGGCCATACTTATTGTTGGCCCATTGTTTCTGATGCCTGGTAATGCTTTGGATATGAATGGCGTACATCAAGGGACAATGGCACCGGCATCTAATGCTATGATGAAAATTTTCAATGTTTTTGTCGTACTCTCACTATTTTCAATACCCGTTTTCCTGTATATCTTTTTCAGGAAAGGGAAAAGGAATCATTTGGTTGGGTAAAATGATTGCTTCTTTCACTATTTGCGAGGGACAAATTAAATTGAATGAGATTCCAGCTCCTGATTAGCAAGGGCATCGGCATCCAGCACTTCGGCATTAAGCATCAATGCCATCGAAACGTAAATCAGCATGCCCGTAGGCATGGTACCCAACACGGCATTGCCATAAGAGGCCACCATTATCCCGGCCATCCCTGATGTCAATGCGGCCATTTTCATCTTTACTATTGGATCACGAATCCTGAACATGACGAGATATGATGATTTGATTAAAACATAAAAAAGTATGAATAAATGCAAACTTAATCCAATTATTCCTTGTTCGGCCCAAATAAGCACATACCAACTGTCAGTAGCAACATTGGAAAGAAAAGCGTTTGGAAGATATTTCTGGGCTTTTACGCCTGCATGGCCAATCCCCCCTCCCAACGGGCGGGTAGCAAGGTAAACTTTGAGCTTTTTCTGGTTTTCGAGCCTTACTTGCAACGATGCATCGTTTGGGTCGAAAGCCGATCGCATCCGCCGTATTTGCTGGTTGTCCTGGCCAATGAGCGTATATTTAAAAAAGATAAATACCGCTATGAGAAGGAAAAATCCGGAAAGCATCACGGCCTTGTTCTTTTTGAGCACAAAATAAAGTGCAAACCCTGCTAAAGGAACGCTGATCGAACCCCGTGTACCAGAAAGCAACATTCCATATATCCCCAAAATGCCTACTATGAGCAAAAATATCTTTCTCCGTTTATCTTTTTCCACCATCGACATAATTATTGTTACAACAGCAGTATATCCCTGGTTTGCACCAAATTGACCGGCATCGCTGTAAAAAGAAAATACGCGGAGTTTGCCGAAAAGGATATGTGTTACCGCCCCGCCTGCATCGAGCCATGCCTTTTCAAATGAATCGACACCAATAGTGTTTTGCAAAATACCTTTGAAGGTAGCAAGCAAGGAAAAAACACACCAGAGATTAATGAATGTATCAACTTTGCGGTTTGTGTTGAAAAAAAGCAAGGTAAGGGGTATCATCAGAAACATGTAAAGCGAAATACCGCGCATACCGGCCAACCATGCCGCTACTATCCTTGATTCGGGATTTGCTACTTCCATTATTGAGTAGGCAAACCAGATAGCGGCTAAAACCGTAATATCTTTCTTGGCGGGTTTCCAATCCACCCTATCTTTGAAACGATTGAATATTAATACGATATAGGTTAGAAACAAGATGGCATCCATCGCCATCCCCAATTGTAAACCTTTGATATACCGACCTGCACCTAAAATAATGAAGCCTAGGCTAACCGCAGTGTATAAACCAATTTCAGGATACCTGAAAAAATAATTAAAATAGATAAGGATGAAAGGCAGGATAACAAGCCCGATTCCTGCCAAAAGCCCTGCTTTGCCTATGAGCAGACCCGAAATCACTGTTATGCTCAACAGAAAAATGACATACTTGGGCGTACCCAATTTGCTTGAGCCTGAAACTGATTCAAACGGGTTCAATTGAGAGGGCATATTGTGTGTTCAAGTATTTTCTTTTGCCAAAATGTGTTGCTGCTCACTTTGGGCGGCTTGAGTTTTTTCTGAATTTCGAATACATTTCCTTATAAAAATCTATACCGGCGGTAAAAACATGTTTGTGGTCAAGATTAAGTTCTTGGTTCAGGAAACGGTATCCAACCCAAACACCAATAAAGGTAAACAGGATAGAAGCCACGGCAACCAAAGGCAAGGATTTGAAAATAAAAATTGCAATAAGGTCGCCAATCACATTTGCTACCACCATTACCAGCACCTTAATAAAATTCCTGTTTGGTTTGTTTATGCTGTCAAGACCAACTCCGGTCATCCTGTCGATTGGGAGTAATAAACCGTACAAAGAAAAAATCCTGACAATATTGGCAGTATTCACGCCGGTAATCGGATCGTTGCCCATATACTGGCTTCCACCTAATATCAATACAAAAAAGTCGGCAAAAACAAAAGTGATCAGGCTGATAAAAACAAAGAGGTAGGTCATTGCACCCGCATAAGAATAAAAAATTGATTTCACTTCTTCGACTTTGCCCTGTATGCTTGCTTTCGACATTTTTGGGAACGCAGTTGCCACAAAGCTCCGTAACGGGATTTGTTGCAGTTCAGTAAGTTTCATCGGAATACTGTAAAGTGCCACAGCGGCAGTCCCCATTGGGCTAAGGCTGATAATCAGTGTATCGGCACTTCGCAATAGGTTGGTGCCTATAAGCGTAAAAGTGGTATATTTCCCAAAATCGAGCAAAACTTTATTGGTGCGCTTAGTCGCCTTGCGGATATGCCTCAAACCATCCCAACCATTTACAACACAAACCATTGAAGTGAAAAGCACAATTATAAGTTGCGCCCAAATCAATTGCATTAGGGTCATATCGAAAAATAAATAGTTGAGCAAAAGCACAAGAAAAAAACCACCACTGTTCAATGATTTCACCAACAATATCTTGCCAAATTTTTGATCGGCTTGCATAATAACAAGTGCAGTGTTAAGGGGCAGGTTTACAAAAGCAAGCAATGGATACCATGTAAAAAACAGTTCGTAGCCAGCATTTTTGATTGGTATTGGAAAAAGCAGGTGACACGACCAAAGGATAATAGCAATAAAAATGGTTGCAATAAGCCCTATCAACCCGTTTGAACCAACAAATTTCAGCCTGTCGTCTTTTGCCACACCCGAAAGGTATCGAATTATGGCTGTGTTAGTTATGCCGAACCGGAACATTTCGATAAAAGTACCCGACGAAATATACAAAACCCACTGCCCAAAAATATCAACCGGAAAAGTCCTCGCCAAAAGCGCAAAACCTGCAAAGCCGAAAAATGCAATGGTGAGATTCCCTGCCAACGACAGGAAATTGGCTTCTTTTGTAATCTTTCCTAAAACTTTTTTCATGCCTATTTCCTACACATTGTGTTTTGAGCCAAATTGCATGCGAACAATGCTTTTTGTTATCCTTCGCAACTTGCTGCGTTTTCTGGGCAAATCGCCCAACACTGATTCAACCACCTGTAATTCAACGCCATTAAGCAGCACCACAGGCTCATGAGAAATGATATTCTTTAAAATGTCGAGTACGCCCTGGTCGGAACCTGTCCAAACGCGGTTAGCCCGACAAACTATGATGGCAAGGTCGGCAGTGGCAACAATATTTATCGGGTAGGAATAATATAGGAACGGAGGAAGTTCGATGAGAACATAATCGGGTTTGTCCCGATAAGTTGTAGTGCATTTTTCGAGCAAGTCTTTATAATTGCCTGCCGCAAAATAATTGTGGTCAACCTGATAAATATAATGCTCGAGGCTATCTAAATAAATATCGGGTTTCTGAAGGAATGGGCTTGCGGGGTTAATGCGGTTGTCACCATAACCAAGCATTCGGCCAATAAATTGAAACCGCCCTCCTGAACGAATATTTTCTGGTGCCGAAACTGATTTGGAATTGGCAGGATACCCAATTTGGCTTGTTTCGGTTTGGCGTAGCGATTCGCGGGAAAAGTTCAGATACAGGATTTTTTTGCCTTGCTTTTTAAGTTTCCAAGCAATATTCCCTGCAGTAACACTTTTTCCTTCTGAGCTTAATGAACTCATAAACAGCAATGTACGTGGCTCGTCCATATCCGTTTTATTCACTGTGAGCATATCGATCTTCTGCATTGTCATTTCGAGCAAACGATTGGTAACGAATGTGAAATTGATCGACCCGGTTTTGAGGAAAATTTTAGGGAATATTCCAATTGTTTGTAGTTTTAGTTTTTTAGATGCCTTTTCCGGGTTTTTGAGAGTGTCATCGAAATATTCCATCGCGAGTATGGTAGTAAGCACAAGTAAAAATCCAACCAAGCCAGCTACAATAATGAGGATTTTGGTTTTGGTAGGGTTGGGCGATAGAGGAAAAAAAGGTGGATCAACGGCTTTAATTGACGAAGAGAGTTCGGCATCCTGCATTTTTAATTTCGCAAGGTTTAGCCCATGCAAGATTTCGAGGAATTCCTGTTCCGAAACTGAAATTTCGCGTTC
>CAIRHD010000581.1 GCA_903878265.1 uncultured Bacteroidales bacterium
AGGACTGGCCTTATAAAAATACAATAGTGGTTCTTAGCCGGAGGTATGTGAGATAGGCATGTGCGTAGCAATACACAGCAACGACAAAAGTATGGGATTGTGCCATCTCCCATGCCTTGTATTGCGGGAAGATACCTTCGGATTAGAAACACATTGTATTTTTGTAAAGCCTTGATTTTTTGTTTACTTTTGATCAAGCAAAAAGTAAAAAGCCAAAAAAGTTTGACCAAAGTTTTGGATTTGATTATAGTCAGATAGCACCTCAAAATAAGAATTAGCCTGTTTTTGATTTTAATGATTTTACCCAACTTAACTTTTCCGGATTGTGAAGTATCAAAGTCAATAGACAAACCATTTCCGATAACCCCAATGAACCAATTTGCAATTCATCCGTTTAATATTTATAAAAAATATTTAAACACATATAATGAACTCTGTTGATGCAAAACCGAATGTGAAATTCCATCCGGTTACTATACTCTCGAACCCTGAGATAGCTCCAAACGCTTTTTTACTTTCTTATAAACGCGATTTTACGTTCCGCGCCGGACAGGTACTGGGATTGGCACTTCAACCAACCGATGATGCACGGCTTTATAGCATAGCCAATGGCGAAAACGACGAAAATGTAAGCATATTATACAATATTAAGCCCGGCGGAAAGCTAACACCATCTCTTGCCGCCCTAAAACCCGGCGATACCCTTTGGATTACCGTTCCTTTTGGGAGTTATCAGGGAGCAGCTGAACCAGCATTTTGGATAGCTGCCGGAACCGGGATTGCACCTTTTATGAGTATGCACCGCTCAGGGATGGGCAGCAACAAAACCCTAATTCATGGAAGCCGGACGGTGGATTCATTCTTTTTCAGCGAAATTCTGATCAATGATTTTGGCAGCCGTTATGTCCGTTGTTGCTCTCAACAGGAAGGCGAAGGGGTTTATCATGGTAGGGTAACACAATATCTCCAAGAAACAGAGGATTTGCCAGAAGATCAAAAATATTACCTTTGCGGCAGTGCTGAAATGGTTGTTGAATGCAGGGAAATACTATTGGGTAAAGGGATTCCATACAATCACATAGTAGCCGAAATCTATTTTTAAAGAATTTCTTTTTTTGAGAGAAATAGAGAATAGGATTTCGTTGAACCAGAATCTAACATCCGATATCAGCCTTCCGACATCCCACATTACCAAAATGTTACTATCCAAACTAACCATTCAAAAAGAACTGCTTTTAGGCAAAACCCTTTCGGAACTTAAGCGTATTGCTTCCGAAATTGGACTTCCTGCTTTTGTGGCTTCGCAGATTGCATATTGGTTGTATAAAACCAACATACAGTCGTTCGACGAAATGACGAATATTTCCAAAAATGCACGCTTGCTTTTGGCAGAGAAATTCGATTTTGGAGTAGTTGCTTCGGTTAAAGTGCAGCAATCGCTCGATGGAACAAAAAAATACCTTTATCCTGTTGGCAGCAACAAATTTATAGAAACGGCCTATATTCCTGACGAAAAGCGTAACACACTTTGTGTATCGTCGCAGGTAGGTTGCAAAATGGGTTGCTTGTTTTGCGCCACAGGACGCCAAGGTTTTCAGGCTCAGTTATCTGCCGGGCAAATACTGAACCAACTCCGCAGCTTGCCCGAAAAGGAATCGGTTACCAACACAGTTTTTATGGGAATGGGCGAGCCTTTCGACAACCTTGAAGCTGTGATGAATGCCCAGGAAATCCTCACTGCAGAATATGGTTTTAACCTCAGCGTTAGGAAGGTAACGGTTTCTACTATTGGCATTGTTCCGGCCATGGAGGTTTTTATCCGCGAAAGCAAATGCAACCTAGCCGTGAGCCTGCATTCGCCCTTCGACGACGAACGACGAAGGCTGATGCCGATTCAGCATGTGTTTCCCATAAAGGATGTTATTGAAACTATTAGCAAAGCTGATTTGGGCAAATACCGCCGTGTTTCGATCGAATATATTGTTTTTGGCGGATTGAACGATACCCCAAAACATGTAAAGGAATTGGCTCGGATTTTAAACAAAATACGTTGCCGTATCAACCTAATTAGGTTTCATCCTGTGCCAAATGTTCCACTTCCACCAACTGACGAAGCGCGTTTGCTCGAATTCCAACAGGCACTTACGGCCAAAGGAATTGTTACCACTATCCGCACTTCGCGTGGGCTTGATATTGATGCGGCCTGTGGGTTGCTCTCAACAAAAGCAATAGTGAAAAATGAAAACCCGGATTATTGAAAAACAGAATAGTGAATCTGCTTTAGTATATCGGAAATTGCATTTTTTGTAACTATTCACCCCATTTAAGCCACAGATTCACAGATTATTAGCTATGAGCATTGTAATTATAAAGCAATAATTTCACTGATTTATAGTTTTTCAACTGCTAAAGGCAGTTGAAAAATTTAATTAAATCTGTGAATCTGTGGCATTTATACACTTGATTTTTTTTAATTGGGGCTGAATAGTTACCATTTTTTTAGTTTATCACAAGCATTTGTTTATTAATATGCCTGTATCTGGTTGTAGATATCGTGAGCCATTAAATCTTAAACACATTCTCAAATCCACCCAATCGCCGTTCACCCTTTTTTATTTACCTTTGTGTAAATTTAAAATCACGCTACATTGAAACATATTTATCCTTACCTTTTATTCCTGTTTCTTGGTTTCACCACTTATTCTGCATATAGCCAGATAGATAGGGGAGGGGTTCCGCGAAGTTTCCGCTTGCTGCAATCCCAAAAATCAGAACTTTCAAAATTGCAAATCGCACCTCCTGATATGCTCAAACTTGCAGAGGAGGACAATACTGACGCTATGCTTGAAAAAGCATACAGGGTTGGAACTGAGCTGCCCGTAACTATTACTATGGAAAATGCTGGCCAATGGGACTTTTTGCCAAACGGCGGCCGTATCTGGCGCCTTAGCTTGCAATGTAAAGCTGCTTTGGGAATTGGTTTAAATTTCAAGAAGCTGCAATTGCCGGAAGGTACAGATTTGTTTGTTTATACACCAGACCATACCTCAATACTTGGTGCATATACCTCAAACGAAATACTGAAGAACAATAATTTTACCACCCGCCCTGTGTATGGCGATGAAATTACCCTCGAATATTTTGAACCTGAAGGCTTCGACCAAAAAGCCACACTTGAAGTCAGCGGGCTGGTTTATATGTACCGCAACTTTGATAAACCAATTACCAATAAATCATCAAGCCTTGCAGCCGATACTTGTGAAGTAAATATCAATTGC
>CAIRHD010000582.1 GCA_903878265.1 uncultured Bacteroidales bacterium
GATTATGTAAGCCCTTCAGCAACGGCTATTACAGGATATACACCCGAAGATCATTACAACGATCCGCAACTGGGGTTCAAACTGGTTCATCCCGACGACAGGATGTTACTTGAAAATACGACCAGATACAGCAAAGGAGAACCCCTTGAGTTGAGATGGATACGAAAAGACGGTCAGGTAATCTGGACTGAACAACGGAATGTTTTACTCTTTGATGGAAACAACGAACCCTATGCGATCGAAGGAAATGCCAGGGATATTACCGATCGCAAAAATATAGAACTGGGGCTTCGTAAAGAAGCTGAACGGAATACGTTGCTGCTTGGTTTATTTGCAGATGCCCCGGCTCTTACCGATAAAGAGCTTTACGACCAGGCACTGGATATAGCCGTAAAAATCACCGACAGCAAAATCGGCTTCTTTCACCAGGTAAGCGATAACCAGCAGGAAGCCATGCTCACTACCAGGAATGATGAAGCAAAGAAAAATTGTACCACTATTCATGATAACCATTATCCCATTGAAGCAGCAGGAAACTGGGCTGATTGTATAAGACAAAAGAAAGCTGTCGTTTACAACACTTATCCCGTATCCCCAAATAGAAAAGGGTTGCCTGAAGGTCATGCCCCTGTCGCGAGGTTCATGAGTATTCCTGTGGTACATGAAGAAAAAGTCCGGTTTATTTTTGGCGTAGGCAACAAATCATCGGATTACACTAATCTGGATGTAGTCCAGATACAAGCCGTAGCCAACGAATTGCATAAAATACTGGAAAAACGCAAAGTTGAAACAGAACTTCAGAAAAGCAAAGAACGCTGGCATTTTGCCATCGAAGGAAGCAATGATGGCATCTGGGACTGGAATGTAATCACCTATGAAGTCTTTTACTCCAAGCGATGGAAAGAGATGCTCGGCTATGGGCCAGACGAAATTGAAGGAAAACTCAGCGAATGGAAAAGCCGGGTTCATCCTGATGATATTAAAATGGTTATGTTCAACATGCAGCAGCATCTTGAAAAAATGACCCCTGATTATACATCTGAGCACCGTATGTTATGCAAGGACGGATCTTGGAAATGGATACTGGACCGGGGCAAAGTGCTGGAATGGAATGATGAAGGGAAACCAGCCCGGATGGTCGGTACTCATTCCGATATTACAGAGCGCAAACTGGCAGTGGATAGATTGAAGGAGAGTGAAGTTCAGTACCGGCAATTGGCAGATTCAGGTTCTGCCCTCATCTGGGCATCGGGACCCGATAAACTGTGTAATTATTTTAACGACCCCTGGCTGAAATTCACTGGAAGAACCCTGGAACAGGAAATTGGAAACGGCTGGGCAGAAGGGGTTCATCCCGATGATTTCGACAAATGCCTGGAAATATATCTTACTTCATTCGATAAACACGTATCATTTGAAATGGAATACCGATTGCGCCATTCAAGCGGAGAATACAGGTGGATACTGGACATGGGAACACCAAATTTCGACAGCACAGGAGAATTTATTGGATACATCGGACATTGTTTCGATATCTCGGAACGCAAGCTTTTCGAAGATACCCAGTCTTTTTTACTAGGCTGCGGATTGCCTGGGACCGGCGAGGATTTTTTCGAGTCGCTGGCGCGGTATCTGTCCGAAACGCTGAAAATGGAATATGTTTGCATCGACCGACTTATGGGTGACGGACTAACAGCACAAACCGTTGCCATATATAATGAAGGCCAGTTTGAAACCAATGTACAATATGCATTAAAAGATACTCCCTGCGGTGTAGTGGTTGACAAGCGTGTTTGTTGTTACCGGCATGGGGTGCGGCATCTCTTCCCGAATGACATGGCATTACAGGACCTCAATGCGGAAAGCTATGTCGGCACCACGCTGATTGACTCAAAAGGACAGGCTATTGGCCTGATCGCCATTATCGGGCACCAGCCGTTGCATAGCGAAGGAAAGGCGGAATCATTGCTGAAGCTGGTTGCACAGCGGGCTGCCGGCGAACTGGAGCGACGTGGAGCTGAAAATGCACTGAAAGAAATGCTGGTGCAATTATCGCAAGCCAAAGAAAGAGCAGAAGAAAGCGACCGCCTCAAATCCGCTTTTCTTGCCAATATGAGCCATGAAATCCGTACGCCCATGAACGGCATTTTGGGATTTTCCGAGCTGCTTAAAACACCAGGTCTTACCGGCGATGAACAGCAAGAGTATATCAGGATAATTCAAAAAAGCGGAGCACGGATGCTTAATATCATCAACGACATTATTGACATCTCGAAAATAGAAGCCGGCCTGATCAAACTGCAGATAACGGAGTCGAATATAAATGAACAAGTTGAATTCATCTATACTTTCTTCAAACCCGAGGCGGAAGCAAACGGGATAAAAATTTCGTTTAACAACTCCTTGACGGCAAAGGAAGCCACCATCACCACCGACCGCGAAAAGTTATATGCCATCCTTACCAATCTGGTAAAAAATGCCATTAAATACACAGAAGAAGGTGAAATAGAAGTTGGTTATTCAAAAAAGGGCGAAACCCTTGAATTTTACGTGAAAGATACGGGTATTGGCATTCCGAAAGACAGACAGGCCGCAATCTTCGAACGTTTTGTCCAGGCCGATATTGAGGATACAAAAGCACTGCAAGGGGCAGGTTTGGGTTTGGCGATTACAAAAACGTATGTTGAAATGCTTGGCGGAAAAATATGGGTAGAAAGTGAAGAAGGAATTGGTTCAGCATTTTACTTTACCTTACCTTACAATCCTGCACTGCAAGAAAAAAATATAATTAAAAATGTGGTTGTGGCAGCATCCGAAAATTATGATAATTCAACAGGTTCTGGTCTAAAAATACTCATTGCCGAAGATGATGAAACATCAGAAATGTTGCTGAACATAGAGGTTAAACCATTTTGTAAAGAAATATTAAAAGCAAGCACGGGGGGCAAAGCCGTTGAGATTTGTCGTTATAATTCTGATATCGACCTGATATTGATGGATATCCGGATGCCTGTAATGGGAGGATATGAAGCCACCCGGCAAATCCGGCAATTTAACAAAGATGTTGTAATTATTGCACAAACAGCATTTGCACAAATTGGCGACAGGGAAAAGTCAATCGAAGCGGGGTGTAATGACTACATTTCAAAACCCATTAACAAAGCCGAACTACAGTCATTAATGCAAAAGTATTTCGGAAAATAATTAAAAATCAACGTATGATTAAACGGTAGAAAATGTAGCACATGGCTAAAATCTAAAGTGTAGCAGCAATAAGGGGTTTTGTTGTAATTCAAACATTCTGTTCCTCTCAAACTTCGGTTCTGTCAGACAGTTTTGTCGCCCGTAATCCCTTACTGCTGCCACACTCATCCGTTGATCTAAATAATTTAACCTCAGAATTTACAAACACCCGCTAAAGCCCTAAAGCTTTTCTATTAACAAATAACCCATTGTCTATTTCCACCCCTCCCCCCACACAGCTAGCGCCGGATGGCTCCTTTTGCGTTTTCCTGTTATAAACCATCAATTAAAAAGGCAGGTTATTGCTACCTGCCTTTTATTTTGCAAGATGTACTCTTGTATTAAAAATCGAATGTAATCCCTTGTGCTAATGCTGTCTGGCCACTAAAATTAATAGTATTGGTCTGGCGGCGCATATAGGCTTTCCAGGCATCAGAACCGGATTCACGGCCACCACCCGTATCTTTTTCACCACCAAAAGCACCACCTATTTCTGCACCGGATGTGCCCAGGTTTACATTTGCAATTCCGCAGTCTGACCCTGTTTCTGAAAGGAACGTTTCAGCCTCTACAAGATTTTCGGTAAATATACACGATGATAATCCTTGCGGTACATGGTTATTGAGTGCTATTGCTTCTTCAATAGTTTTAAATTTTATCAGGTAA
>CAIRHD010000583.1 GCA_903878265.1 uncultured Bacteroidales bacterium
AACGGGAAGCCACGCAAGTGGTGGAACTCATGCTGCGCAGGTGGGTACAGGAAAACGATTTTAAATACCTGAAAAAACACTTCGGGATAAACGAAATAACCACTTATGCGTTTGTCGGCTACAAGGACTTGAGGGATAAGAACGAGGACAAACTATACAAGGGCGGCAAATACAAAGAGTTTACGGTGGAGATCAAAAGGATACGGGTCAAGCTTAAAACAGCCCTGCTCAGCCAACACAAATTTCAACAAAAGCACCCGGGCGATGAAAAGGAACTGCCCAAAAGGGAGCAAGGGCGGAAAACAAAAATATGGGACGAGGTAGAACGCTTAGACTTCTTTATGGCCCAGTATGATGGACAACGAAAGGATTATGCCGATAAAACATCCAAACTCGAGGAGCTTATCGAACAGGATTACCTGAAGTTGGACACAGACACCAAAAAATTCTTCGATGCCATTAAAATTTTGGCCAGAAACATGTTCTGCCTCGAACTACAGCCTTTTAAAGAAAAGCATGACAACTTCAGGGACGACCATGTATTGTTCATAAACATAACCTGTGGGCACCATAAAACCAGAAAACGGACTGTTGGAGGTCCAGCTTCAGCCCAATATGGAATATTCAAAAAAAATAAAAACCATTTTCGATGGCATAATTGGTGAAATTAACCAAAAGAACCCCTCTTTACCTGATGGATCCAATCGAAAGATTTACTTAAAACTCATGGAAAGTTAATCCTTGTTTTGCGATTGTCTGTGGCCGGTTTAACCTTATATGGTGAGTTCTGGAATTATTCCACTTTTCAGCCCCAAAGTCATAAAAAATAATTTCTTAAAAAAGCTTAATTATTTTAAGGTTCAAATTATTTAACCTACTTTTGAAAACTCTGAAACAGAAATCTCTCACAAAGTAAGCAGTTGCTTTTTACAAAAAATCTTGATGGCATTACAAAACAAAATATTTTCCCTGTTTATCTCATTGGCATTCAGTTCTTTTGGGGGCATCGCTTTTGCACAGCAACTTGCCGATGAACCTGTAGGCGGAATGGACGAAAACGAGTTGGAAGCAACCGAAATTTTACTGGCCCCTTCCATCGCCGAAATACCTTCGATATTGAACATCCCAATATTGAACAAATACTACACAAGTTGGGATACACTGTGTGTCCGCCGTTATTCTGAAGTTCCTCCTTTGGCTGGCGATTCCACCAACCTTCCACTTTTTAGCGACTATTCTACAGGATTTGTTATGCCAGTTGAAGGGGATTTTCTTTCTCCTTTCGGACATCGTGGCCGCAGGGTTCATGCCGGGGTTGATATAAAATTGGAAGCTGGCGACCCCGTAAGTTGTGCCTTTGATGGTGTTGTGCGTATGGCACGCCGCTATTCAGGATATGGTAACTGTGTGGTTGTGAGGCATTATAATGGGATCGAAACCCTTTACGGCCATTTATCAAAAATATCGGTTAAAGTAAACCAACAGGTAAAAGCTGGCGACATTATTGGTTTGGGCGGCCATACCGGTCGTGCCTCTTGCAACCACTTGCATTTTGAAACACGTTTTCAGGGAAAGGCTTTTAACCCAAAACAGTTGATCGATTTTAACACATACAACCTGCTTGCTGATACTTTTACGGTAACCAAGGCAACGTATGGGCTTTCGAGAGATTACATCCCTTCAGCTTCAAACGAAATTATTGCAACGAACAACGACAGCGTCAAACACAATGCAAAATCCTCAAAATCAAAAAAATACCATACTATTAAAAGTGGGGATACTTTGGGTGCACTTTCGCTGAAGTATGGAACTTCTGTTAAACAATTGTGTTCCATTAATGGGATTAAACCTACCAAGACACTAAAACTGGGAACAAAACTTAGGGTGAGATAAGTTTGTGAAAGTATAGTTTTAATATTGAAGAGGCTATGGGTTATCGAGCCTCTTTTTTTTTTGTACTTTTATCCCAAAAATAATAAAGTAATTTTGCATTTCTTTAAAAGAAACCACTTCGTTTTATCGCTGCTATTTGCCCTAACCGTGATTTTGTTTGCCGGTTGTAATCCTGCATTAAATATTACAGGTTTGGATATCAGTAGTTTATATAGCGGAAACAAAGAAAATGCA
>CAIRHD010000584.1 GCA_903878265.1 uncultured Bacteroidales bacterium
CCTTGTTACAACCGGTTTGGCTGTGTGTAGCGGCGAAGTCCGCACTACCGGCTATGTAGATATTCAAAAAATCGTTCGCGGAACCATCGAACGGATTGGCTATACCAAAGCTGATTATCGTTTCGACAATAATTCCTGTGGTGTGATTTCCACAATCCACGACCAATCCGACGATATTTACATGGGTGTTGACCAAGGAAACCCCGAAGATCAGGGTGCAGGCGACCAGGGTATGATGTTCGGTTATGCTAGCAACGAAATGGACAACCTTATGCCAATGCCAATTGAGCTTTCACATATACTTTTACAGGAATTGGCCGAAATACGCCGCGAAGGCAAAAAGATGAAATACCTCCGTCCGGATAGCAAATCGCAGGTTACCATTGAGTACGATGAGCGTAACAGGCCAGTGAGGATAGATACCATTGTGGTTTCCACCCAGCACGACGAGTTTGTATTGCCTGCCGATGCTTCGCCTAAAGCAATCAAAGCTGCTGAAAAAGCAATGCAGGATCAGATTGCTGACGATGTAAAAAACATCCTTTTGCCAAGGGTTAAAAGGACTTTGCCGGTAAGGGTACGCAAACTATTCGGCGACGACGTTAAATATTTTGTAAACCCAACAGGTAAGTTTGTAATCGGCGGGCCTCATGGCGATACAGGGCTGACAGGCCGTAAAATTATAGTTGATACATATGGTGGCAAAGGCGCTCACGGCGGAGGAGCTTTTTCAGGAAAAGATTCATCAAAGGTTGACCGTTCGGCAGCTTACGCAGCCCGCCATATTGCAAAAAACCTTGTTGCTGCTGGCGTTGCTGAGGAAGTTTTGGTACAGGTTGCTTATGCAATCGGCATTGCCGAACCGGTAGGCGTATATGTAAACACCTACAAAACCGGTAAAGTTAAAGATAGTGAAGGCCACAAACTTACTGATGGACAAATAGCCGAAAAAGTAAGCAAGATTTTTGATTTGCGTCCGTATGCTATCGTTCAGCGTTTTGGACTGAAGAATCCAATATTTGAACGCACCGCGTCGTATGGTCACTTTGGCCGCGATTATTACAAAGCCGAAGTTGAGGTTTATTACAATAATGGCAGCACCCGCACCGAAAATGTGAATGGAAAAGATAAATACTTTAAAGAAGTGGAGTTTTTTGGCTGGGAAAAAATTGACAGTGTAGAAAAAATCCAGAAAGAGTTCGGTTTGTAAAACATCCCGAATTTATAGAATTAAAAAAGCAGGTCGGTGATGGCCTGCTTTTTTTGTGTCAATTGGGACTGAGTTCCCTAAGAGAACCCTGAATAATGAAAAGCGCTAAACATCTATGAAACTCTAAGGCTCACAAAGCGCAATTAACAGAAATGGCACGCGGATGGTGCGGATGCAGGCAACGCGGATTTTCGCTGATTTCTTTTTATTTATCCGTTTTTATCCATGTTCCGCTTTCGGATCAGCGTCCGCGTGCCATTTATTCTGGAAGCCATTTATCCGTTTTATCTATTTGCAATACTTTCCCTTATAAAGCATTGGATCACCTTGATGTTTTCTATTAGATATACATTGCTTACGAACTCTACATTGATTTTTTTGCCTGATGCGGTTTCGAGCGGCAAATTTTCGTAACGGACAATTTCCTTCTGTTGCAATTCGAAAAATTTATCTTTATTGGCCACTATATCGGCAAAGAACCCAATCTGCCAGATTGCTTTTTCGATAAATTGTTCTTTTGAGTAACCCAATAGCTCGATTAGAAATGGGTTCACATCCACAATTTTACCGCTTAGGGCATCAAGGATAAGAATCCCATCTTTAGCCGATTCGAAAAGTCGGCGATAGCGGGTTTCCGAAATTTTTAATGCCTGATCCACCTGGGTGGCTATGGTAATATCGGCAAATGTGATTACAATGCCATCAATGCGGTCATCGGATGTGCGGTAGGGCATAATCCTAACGGTGAACCATCTGTTGTCGTTGGTGGCAATGGCTGTTTCTATTGAGGTAAGGGTTTTGAGCACTTGCCTGCAGTGGTTCCCAATTTCGGGGTATTGCAAATCGGAAACCTGGTCGGTAAACGGCCTACCGATATCGGTGGGCCGCAGTTTGAAAATATTGGTTATGGAATCGGTGAACCTGCGGATATTCAGCTCCTTATCTAGGAAAAGGGTAGCAATTTCGGTGCTGTTGAGTAGGTTTTTCATATCGTTGTTGGCCTGCACAAAATCGTTGATCTTGCTTTGCAGTTCGGCATTTACTGTTTGCAGTTCTTCGTTCAGGCTCTGCATCTCTTCTTTGGAGGTGGTAAGTTCCTCGTTGGTAGATTGCAGTTCCTCGTTGGTGGACTGCAATTCCTCGTTGGTTGATTTAAGCTCTTCCTGCGAGGTTTGCATTTCTTCGCGAAGGCCCTGCAAATCCTCGAAGCTCCGCCGCAGGTCGTTTTCCAGCTCCTGATGGCGTGTATTTGTAACCCGTTTTCCTGTTTTGGGGTCGCGCAAATCGGGGATTGCTATGTCTTTCACGTCCTGAAATACAACCATAATCATATTTGTTGCCACATCGGATTTTTGTATGCGTTGAACGGTAACATCCACGAATTGTGTGCCCCCGTTGGTCCCGATTTTTATATTGTGCAGCAAAACCTCCTCGTAGCTTAGCAAGGCTTTGCGCACTGCACCCGGCAAGGCATCACGCAAGCCTTCGCGGGCCATGGAGTATATGTTTATATTGGTTTTGCCTGCTGCCGGTTCGAGGTATTTGCCCGTGCGGCCGGTAATAAACAGTATATCGCCTCTATCGTTTATCAATACGCTAGCAGGTGAAAACCGCTGAAGCATAAGCTGTTCGGCAATAATTTGAATATTATCGTCGGATTTGCGCATGATCTTGGCTTCGGGTAAGGCTGATTTAACCCGATTAAAAGCAGATGGGAAATCGAGTAGTTCGGTTGGGTTGGCTTTTGCTATGCGCATGTATATTTTGAACCTGGCATCAAGCTCCTCGAAGCCCTCCTTAGAGCTTCCAAGGCTTTCGGCAGTGCCGAGCAGCATTATGCCACCTGGGTTGAGGCTGTAGTTAAAGAGTGCCATGAGTTTTTTTTGTAGCTCTGGTTCCATGTAAATGAGCATATTGCGGCATGTGAGCAGGTCGAGTTTGGTAAAGGGGGGGTCCTTGATCACGTTTTGGGGCGCAAATACCACCATTTCGCGTATGGTAGCATTTAAGCGGTAGCCATCAGGTTCGGGGATAAAAAACCGTTTGATGCGCTCGGGCGACACATCGGTGATAATGTTGGCGGGGAAAATGCCTTTGCGGGCTTTCTCAATGGCATCCACATCCAAATCGGTAGCAAATATTTGAAGCGAGAGGTTTTTGTGCTTTTTTGTTTTCTCGACTACCTCCTTAAAAACAATGGCCAAGGAATATGCCTCTTCGCCTGTAGAGCAGCCGGCAACCCAGGCACGGAGCACATAGCCGATTGGCAATTCGTTTATGAGTGCGGGGATGGTAACTTCTTTGAGTTTTTCCCACACGGCAGAATCCCTGAAAAAGCTGGTAACGCCAATGAGCAATTCCTTGAAAAGGATATCAATTTCTTTGGGGTTTTCTTGCAAAAAGCGCACATACGAGTGTATCTTTTCTATTTGATGAACACCTTTGCGCCTTTCGATACGGCGGAACAGGGTGTTTTTCTTGTACAGCGAAAAGTCGTGGCCTGTGTGTTCGCGCAGCAGTATCACTATTTTATCGAGGTTGCTTTTGTATTTATCGTCAATTTCGAATTCCCCTTTAACCGCCGGTACGTATTTGAGGAAAGCGATAAGTTTGGCGGGCAATTCTTCGGCCGTTGCCACAATATCAGCAACTAAGGCTTCGGTGGCACTGCGGGGCATGCCATCAAACTTGGCCGAGTGGGGCGACTGCACCAGCACGACTCCGTTTTTTTCCTTTATGGCTTTCAGCCCTAAGGTGCCATCGGAACCCATTCCGGAAAGTATGATGCCGATGCTTTTTTCCTGTCTGTCGTCGGCCAGCGAACGCAGGAATATATCTATAGGCAGCCGCAAACCGCGCGTTTCGACGGGATCGAAAAGAAGCAGCGCACCATTGAGTATCGACATACTTTTGTTAGGAGGTATCACATACACGCAGTTTGGCTTAACTTTGAGGCTGTCGGTGGCCTGAAAAACCTTCATGGGGGTAATGCGCTGCAGGAGTTCGGGCATGATGCCCACATGGTTAGGGTCGAGATGTTGTATAACCACGAAAGCCATTCCGTTGTCCTTTGGCATATTGAAAAAAAACTGTTCCAAAGCCTCCAATCCACCTGCAGAGGCGCCAATGCCTACTATCGGAAATTGGATGTTGCTGGGCTTTGTGTGCTCTTTAGGAATTGGAGTGCTTTTAGGTTCCAGTTCGGGTGTGGTTGCTTTTTTTGCCATGATATGTGGAATTGTTAAAAGGTTCTATGGTTTGCGTCAATGTTCAATGCTTCGCGTTTAAGGGTTCAATGCTGCGTGTTTGTGTTGCGGGTTTCACGGTAAAAGACTTCAATAAATACAGTCTTTTCGCTACTTGGAAACCATCAACTTGATGGTCGGTAAATTTAGTTCTATTTCTTATAATATCGTATTAAAAGCTTGGACAAAATTTAGGAATGCGATAATGTGTTAATGCGATAATTAACCCTTCGATCGGTTTTTACTGCCCTCGAAGTGGAGATTTTTATATTTCAAATGCGTTTTGCCATATTTATAATGCCATTTGCCATTCTTCAAATGCCATTTACCATTCTTTAATTGCATTTTGCCATATTTCAAATGCATTTTGCCACATTTGTAATGCCGTTTACCATATTTCAAATGTCGTTTGCCACATTTGTAATGCCGTTTACCATATTTCAAATGTCGTTTGCCATATTTCAAATGCCGTTTGCCGTTTTTGTAATGCCGTTTGCTATATTTCAAATAGGATCGGAATATTTTTAACCGCAATGGCGCAAAGAGGGCGCAATGAAGCGCAAAGCGTATATAAGGAGGATGCTTGTTTGCTTAACTTTGCGTGAAAAGACGCCAATTTTAAATTAAACTGGATAAATTGCTGAACATTTTCTTACTTTAAAATTGCCGTAGATTATATATGAAACAATTTATGCTGTTTTTAGTATAGTTAGTATTATAGACTTAGTGAAACTTAAAGTCTTTGTGCCTTTGTGGCAGAAGAAAAACTTTTGTTGGAGTCTGAGGATTATATTAAAAGAGAAGAGAATAATATGATATAAACCCATACCACTTTTCATATTTGGCCAGTTCATCTTTTAAGCAGTTTTTGCACTTCCATCATCAGCAAACGGGAAAGAAAGATAAAACATCGAGCCTTTATCTTTTTCGGATTCAACTTTAATTTCGCCACTTAGCAAGTGAACCAATCTGTACACTATGGCCAGCCCTAAGCCACTGCCTTCGTAGGCGCGTGTGTCGGAAACATCGGCTTGCGTAAATGCTTCGTAAATATCGGGAAGGAATATTTTGTCGATCCCAATCCCGGAATCCTGAACAAAAATCCCAATCTCAAAGGCATTCAATTCGTAGCCAAACGATATTGTACCCGTTTCGGTAAATTTCATGGCATTGTCGAGCAGGTGCATGAGGATTTTTCTGAGCAAATCGGCATCGGAATTGAAGTAAAACATATCCTGGCTTTCAGGGATGCGCAGTTGTAAACCCAAATCTTTGATAGTGCAGGCAGCTTGTATTTCGTCCCTGATGCCTTGCAGCATCTGAACCAAATCGAATTTCTGGTTTTGGACTTTTATATTTCCCGATACGATCATCGAAATATCGAGGTAACTGTTCACCGTGTTTATTAACCTTGCACTGCTTTCCTTAATAAAACCGAGCATTTGTTCCTTGTCGTCTTGCGAAAAACTTGGCTTGATAATTTCTTCGCTTATGCCCACAATGCCATAGAGTGGCGTGCGTATTTCGTGTGAAATACTTTTGATAAAAGCCGTTTTCATCCTGTCGCCGGATTCAGCCTTGTTTTTGGCTTCCTGCAGTTCGGAAACCATTTTTTTGATATTGGTAATATCTTCTTTTACAGCGAGATAATTAATGATAATCCCGTGGTTGTCGAAAATGGGCGAAATGGTTGCTGTTTCCCAATACAATCCGCCGTCCTTATGTTTGTTCAAAAATTCGCCTTGCCAAACTTTGCCGGCAGAAATGGTTTCCCACAAAGCCTGATAAACTGAAGCTTGGATGAACCCCGATTTTAATATGCGTGGATTTTCTCCTGTCAACTCTTCAAGGGTGTAGCCGCTTGTTTTGCAAGCCTGTGGATTGACGTATTCAATTTCGCCATCCACTTTTGTGATAATAATGGAAACAGGGCTTTGCTCAACGGCGAGAGTGAGCTTTTTCAATAATTTTTCCTTTTCGATGCGTTCGGTAATATCGCTGCCGGCACCGCGGTATCCAGCCAGTTCGCCATTTTCGTCCAATATTGGAACGCCATTGTTTATCACCCAAATAGTTTCGCCGGTACCTTTTACCATAAGGCTCACATAATCGCGAAAATCTTCTTTTCGTCTGTAGCCTTCCAGTACGCTGGTTTTAAAATCGTTGCGGGATGCTTCGGGGTGCAGGTCGTAAAAATATTTTTTGCCAATCAATTCATCGGGAGTGTATCCCAAAACGCTGATGGATAGCGGACTGATATAAGTATATAACCCATTTTTATCCACTTCCCAAACTACTTCGCGGCTTTGCTCGGCAATTTGCTGGAACCTTTCTTCGCTGTACCGCAGGGCTTTTTCGGCTAATTTGCTTTCGGTAATATCCTCGATGGTTCCATCGTAAAACAATACTTTTCCTTGGTTGTCGCGCACGGCTTTTGCATTTTCCCTGATATATACCATTTTGTCGTCCTGCCGTTTCCAAATATCCTCAAGGCCATAGATTTCACCTTTTTCTTCCATCGTTTTCTTGAATTCGGAACGGGAATAATCGGGGTCGAATTCGTCGGTGTCGATGTTGCGCTTGCTGAGTTCCTCAAACGATTTATAACCCAATATTTTAAGCAGCGCATTATTCGAAAGCAGTATTTGTCCATCGGGGGTTGTGCGGTAAATGCCAATAGAAGCGTTTTCGTACAATAACCTGTAGCGTTCTTCGCTCTCCGACAAAGCTTTTTGTGTTTGCAAACGATCCTTGACTTCGTTTTGCATGTTCCTGTTTTTTGTCCTGTAACGTAAGGCCACCATGCCCAGCAGTATCAATACGAGCACTAAGCTGGACGATTCGGCGACTTCTAAAAACAGACCACGGTTCCATGTTTTGGCGTTGATATCCATGCCAAAAACAGCAAATATCTTACCATTGCTTTTATCTTTTATTGGAACAAGCACGCTCACCCATTTGCCCCAGCGATCGCTTGTTGGTGGTGTTACACTGCATTTTCCATCGTTAAAAGGCTTTTTTATGGCAGCGGCTGCTTCCGCAAAAAATTGGCCAGGAGGCGAGTAATCGGCTGATGTTGCAGGTTCCGAATCGAGTAAGAAATAGCATTTGTCCTTGCGGTTTAGGTAAAGGTAAGCGAACCTTGCATTTGGGTTTTGTTTTATGATTTCAGCTAAAGAAGCTTTCAACTCCTTGTATGCCTGTTTATTGGTATCGTCGGGCGCAGCTTGGAGCTGAAAGAGTTTTTCTTTTGGAAGGGCTGCGACAATGGATTGCGCAACCTTAAGGGCGTTGATGTGATTTTGTTGCGATACGCTGGCAAATTTCATCCAAATATATCCCAGGCCTAAAATTATAGCAGCCAGAAATATTGCTTTTTCAGTAAACGAGGGTCGATAAGTATTTTTTTTTCTTTCCATTGTTTCTATGCTTTTTAAAATGAGCATATTAACCTATGTGTTTTTAGGATAAATGTTCGAATATCTGAATTATAACAATGCGAGATCCTTCAAAACCACTAATTGACGGAGGTTTTGATAATCTCCAACAATTTTGCCTTGCTAACCGGTTTTGTTATATAATCTGTACAGCCAGCAGCAAAAGCTTTGTTTTCGTCTTCGGTGGTAACATGGGCGGTAAGCGCGATAATTGGCAAATCGGGCCTGAAAGTCCGTATCTGTTTGGTTGCTTCAAAACCATCCATCATCGGCATTTTAATATCCATCAGCACAACTTTTATTTCGGGGTGTTCGTGGCAGCATTTAACGGCATCGGTTCCATTTTCGGCCCTGATAACTTTGTATGAGGCATATTGCAACACTATTTCGGTGTATTTGTAATTGGAATCGTCGTCTTCGGCAATAAGGATCAAAGGTGCTGTGGGCGTTTCTGCTTTCTGTGTTTTGGCAAGAACTTTTGTGGGGATAACCGGGTTTTCGGAAAACGGAAGTGAAAAGTAAAATGTGGACCCGAAACCACTTCGTGATTCTACCCATATTTTGCCGCCAAGCAGTTGCACCATTCCGAAAGCTATGGTTAGGCCAAGCCCACTGCCATCGTGGCGTTGGGTTGCGTCAACTTCTACCGACATAAAAGCATTGTAAATTTCATTGATATTTTCGGGCTTTATGCCAGGCCCGGTATCTTTTACAAAAAATTCGATGTCGTAATCCTGTTTTTTATAACCAAAAGTAACGCTCCCGGTTTCAATAAATTTTACAGCATTCTCAAGCAAATGGCCTGCTATTTTGCGTATTTTGTCGCTGTCGCTTTTTAAAACCAATGCATCCTGATTGTTTGGTTTGCTGATTATAAGCTCAATATTCTTTTGTTTACAGGCATCGATAAATTCATTGAAAATTTCAGATACAAGACTGTCGATATTGGTTGGCCGTTTGCTTATTTCCATGGTTCCCGAAACGATAAGCGCAACATCAAGATAGCTATTCACGGTATTGATAAGGCGTTTGCTGCTTTTTTTGATTACGTTGTAGCATAATTCGTTGTCATCGTATGATGAGTCGGGATTGAGGATCATTTCGCTAAAGCCAATAATACCATTTAGGGGAGTACGTATTTCATGAGAAATGTTGTTGATAAAAGCGGATTTCAGTTTGTCGCCGGCTTCGGCCTTTGCCAGTGCTTCCTTAAGTTCGACATACGATTTTTGGCGTTGTATGGTAAGGCTCAACTGGCTGCCTATAAATTCGAGCATCTTAAAATCGTTTTGGTCGTAAGCTTTCGGGTTTTTGTAATCCTGAATTACAATTGCCCCGTAAGGCCGCCCATTAACGGTAAGCGGAACGCCAAGCCATATTTGGGCAGCTGTCCCGAACAGTTCTACCTCACCTGTTTCGGCCAATTTTTGAAAACCATCACTGGTAAGCATCAATGGCTCATTATGTTTAACAACATATCCGGTCAACGATTTCTCGGCAGGCCAAGTGGTGTGTGTGTCTTTTTCATCGGAGCGGAACTTCGATGTCAACATGCCATCTTCTTCGTTATAAAATGCGACCAGGAAATTGCTTGTATCAACAAGAGCGTGAAGTTCGTCTTTAACAAATTCGAGGAGTTGGTCTATATCGTTGGTTATAAAAGCTTGCTTCGATATGTTGAACAAAACCCTCTGGATGTTTTCGTTATGTTTTTGAGTGGTTACATCTTCTTTTATACTAAGGAATTGCGTTACTTTTCCTTCTTGATCTTTAATGGGTGAAATGGTGGCACGTTCCAAATATAATTCGCCGCTTTTTTTACGGCTATGAAATTCGCCATTCCATTTTTCCCCAGATAAAATCGTATCCAGAAATAGTGTATATTCCTCTTTTGTAGCATTTTCCGAGTGTAAGATTCTTGGGTTTTTGCCAATCAGCTCATTGCTCGAATAGCCCGAAATCTCACATGATGCTGGATTTACATATTCAATTATCCCATCAATATTGGTTAGTATAATAGAATTGGGGCTTTGCTCCACTATGTGCGACAACTTTCGGAGTTGGTCTTCGGTTTGTTTGCGTTCGGTTATTTCGCGACCAACCACTACCAATCCTTTTCGCCTTCCTTGGGCGTCGAAACTTGGGATTTTCACGACATCGAAAATCAATGAAGTGCCATCCGGCAAAGGAATTGTTTCGTCACTACGGCAAGGGAGGCCTTTTTGCCATGCTTTTTCATCCGAGGCATCGCAATATATAAAAACATCCTTGTAAAAACTGCTATTTTCGGCTAGTTCCAAATCAGTTTTTCCTACATAGTCAATGCCTTTAAGTCCGAAGAGGTTGACCCCAAATTCGTTTGTGATGAGCCAACAGCCCCTGCCATCTTTAAAACACACAAAGTCGGTCATAGAGTTGATTAGTGTGCGGAGATACTCCTCGTTTGTGTGCATCAACCCCTCGGCAAGGTTGCGTTCACCAATTTCCGTTATAAGGTCTTCGAGCAAGTTTAAAGATGCCAACCTGCTGTTTTCTAATTCTTTATTCGATAGCAGCAGTTTTTTTTCAGTTGCTTTGTGTGCCTCCAGTTCCTTCTCTATTTCTATAGTCCGGGCCAAAACCAGTTCTTCGAGTTGCTTTTTTTCGGAATGGGCAACCTCTTTCGATTTCTTTAATTGCACCAAGGCAATAACCTGTGTTTTTAGCTCATAATCATCGAAAGGTGCCGAAATGTAGGCTTCGGCCTTGATATTCATGAATTTAGCATGGTTTTTAGCAACAATGGCCGAAGGCGTAATAATAATCAATGGAACCTCGGACAATTGAATATCCGATTTCATGTATTTCCACGAATTAAAACCTCCTTCATCAGGCACTTTCAGGTTTAAAACTATAAGGTCGGGGTTTTCGGATTGCGCTTTTTGGTTGCCTTCGTTTCCACTATAGGCAGTAATAATATGTGCATAAGGAAATGTATCCGATAAAAGTGAGCCAATAACCCGCAGTTCGCTGTCGTTATTGGCAATTGCAATAATTTTAATCATAATTCAACTTTTTTCTTTTCGATCCAACAATTTCAAATTCACTTTTTCCAAATCCACCCAAGATGCTGATTTAGTAATATATTCTTTTCAGTTTAAATTCAAGTAGTTACAGATTTTGATTTCAGATTGGCAGTAACGGTTTTGAAGCATTCCAAAAATATAAAAAAAGGATGTTCCCTATTCATTATTCCTGAACATTTCCCTAACCAATAAGATTTGCCCTTTTGGTGGCGGATTCCTATTCAACAATCCTGTACTTTTCCTTTTTTCCGGCTACATAAAGCAATCCATTTATTTCCTTTTTAAGTTCGATCATTTTCAATTCCCTGTCAACCATTGCATTATTAAAACGCTCAATATCAGCAGTTTTAACCTGTACTGCTTTTTCTGAAATGATTTGTTCGGTAATTTCACGGATAAAAGCCCCAACACCTGTCGAGCCATTTTTCAACTTCACAGGAAATTTGCGGGTTTCGTAATATTTATTGCCAACCATTTCATTTCGAATCAACATTTTTCCAGTTTCCAAAACGGCTTTATCGCTCTCACGGCAATTGCTTGCATATTCGGGGGTCATAAGTTCAAGATCGGTTTTGCCCAAAATTTCTTCATTCGGCTTGCCGAAAAACTCCTGTTGGTTTACATTTATCATCACATAAGCCAGGTTTTCGTCTTTAAGATATGCAATGTCGGAGGTCGAATCCATAAAAGTACGGTATTGTTCCTCACTATCTTTTAGGCTTTCTTCAGCAATTTCCTTTCTCTTCTGCTGATCCAAGTTATTGAGTGCAAGCCCTAGATCGTCGGTAATTTCGGCAAATAAAGCCAGTTCTTCCTCATCATCGATTAACGATGGGGGGATAGAAACGCCAAGATACCCTAAAACACTATCGTGGTATTTTATTTTCAGGATAATTACCTCACTTTTGGGGAATAACTCGTTCAATGAGCATCCATCGCATTTGGTATGGTTGTTAACTGTATAAACCAAATCGTTTTTCGTTTCGAGATGTTGGATGCATTGAGGTTTAGAACCACCCTGCAATTGCAGTTTAAATGTTTCGAAGCATTGAGCTATGCCGGCAGAGGCAGCATGGGCAAAGTTTCCTTCAGCATCGTAAGTGATGAACCAGGCACTCGAAAACCCACGGCTCGAAATAAGGATATCACAGGTATTCTGCAGCAATTCCAAAGGTGTTTTTACCCTTACGGTGATTTGGTTTACACCCCTTATGGCTTTGAGTATGGTATTGAGCTGCGTTATGCGTTTTTCCATGCTGTTTTTGTGCAAGGCCATCTCGATATTCGAGTGCAGCTCGCGTTCCTGGAATGGTTTGAGCACATAGCCAAAAGGCTCGGTAACTTTTGCCCGGGCGAGGATGTTGGGATCGGAAAAAGCGGTAAGGTAAATCACCGGAAAATTATGGTTGTTTTTTATTTCGGAAGCGAGTTCAATGCCATCTTTGTCGCCTTTTAGATAAATATCCATCAGCACAAGGTCGGGTATCCCGGTTTCAAGGCATTTATAGAAAGTATCGGCAGACGATGCGATACCAGTAACCTCATAACCTAAATTTTCGAGTGTATTTTTTAAATCCTCGGCGGTAATCCGTTCATCTTCAACAATTAGTATTTTATTCTTGCTCATTTTAAGGTTTTTTGTTACAGAACTGTCGGATAAAAAGCACTGCACTGAGCGCAGTTGAAGAGTGAAAAGAGAAAAATGATGAGTGAAAATTGATGAGTGGCTTCTTTGGGTATCTGAGATTGCGAATTGCCGTTTTTGTATGGAGAAACTTGGTAAAAAGTCTGGTTACAAGTGTTTTAAGTTGCCATTAAAAACAATGGTAAAATTAGAACCTTTTTTATTATCTATTTCAAGTTTTCCATCTAATTGTTCGGTCGCAAGTATGTGGATGAGGTAAAGCCCCAGCGAACTTGCCCCCGTGAGCTGATAATCGGCAGGTAAACCGATTCCATTATCGCCGGCACAGAGTTGCAATTGCTTGTTGGGTAATGTTTTAAAGCTGATAAAAATTTCGGGTTTTGCCTCCGCTTCCCAATTTTTTGGAAATGCATACTTCAAGCTATTCGAAATAATTTCGTTCAATATAAGTCCGCAAGGGATGGCATAGATAAGCGGGATATTTATATCTTCTATTTCGGTGCGGATTTTAATTTTGTCGGGATCGGAAATATACAGCCTGAAAAGCTCGGTGAGCAAGGATCCCGAATAATCTTTGAGGTTGATTTCGGCAAAATTGCCCGACTGATACAGTTTTTCGTGTACCAAAGCTATTGAGCGAATGCGGTTGCGCGATTGGCCAAGCATATCTTTTACCGCTTGGTCTGCTATACGGTTCGATTGCAGGCTGAGGAGGCTGGAAACCACTTGCAGGTTATTTTTCACCCTATGGTGTACCTCGCGGAGCAATATTTCTTTTTCCTTTAACGTGGCTTTCAGCGCATCGGCAGAAACTTTCCTCTCGGTAATATCGTCGATAAGGTTTAATACTGCCGTTTTTCCATCCCAATCAATAACTAGCGCACTAAATTCGGCCCATTTGGTGTGGCCACTACAGGTTACCAACCTCGAAGTGCATTTTTGAAGTTTCTTGCCCTTATAAAGTTGCAAGTAGTTCTCCATCAGCGATTCTGTATCATCGGGATGTATGAAATGCAGGAAGTTCACAGGCAATAAATCCTCGTTTGGCAAGGCTATCATTTCATTAAACCTCGAATTAGCAAAAACAATCGTATCCGAAATGGTAACAACAATGGCATCGTTGGCATTTTCGACCAAGGTTTGATAATGCATTTTGCTTTTTTCGAGTTCGGCTTCAGCAGCTTTTTTCAGGGTTATATCCTGGGTAACGCCAAGATAGCCAATAGGTTTTTGGTTAATGTCCTTAAGCACGGTTGTGCTCATCCAAGTGGGAAAGGTTGAACCATCCTGGCGTTTGTGGCCCACTTCGCCGGCAAAATATCCTTTGCTGTTAAGTATCTCAAAAAGGGGTTCTACTTCGCGCTCCAACTGTTTTTCGGTGTGGAAGCGGTGCATGCCGTAATCGGTAAGTTCTTCAGCACTATAGCCGTGCATTTTGAGCCACGATTGGTTCAAGAAAAGGATGCCACGATCCAGACCTACAATGGCAATCCCATCCGTGGCCTGATCGATAGCCGCTTTGTATTCGAGCAATTTGTTTTCATTTTCTTTCTGCCTGGTTATATCCAGGTTAGTGGATTGATAACCAATAATTTCACCTTGCTTGTTGCGAAGGCTGGTAGCCAATCCTTGCCCGATAAAAACACTGCCATCTTGCCTTTTTGCATGGTATTCGCCATGCCAGAAATTGGTAGTATCAAGTACTTTCAATACACGAATGGCATCAACTTGATTGACAAAAAGCATGTTGATGGCTTTACCAACCAAATCTGTAACCGAATCGTAGCCCCACATTTGGAGAAAGGCTTCGTTTACGTGAGTAATGATGCCCTTTTTGTCGGCAATGCAAAGGGCAGCTACCGAATGTTCAAAAACTTCATTTTTAATGCGTAAATCTACTTCTACTTTTATGCGTTCGCTTAAATCTTTTGCTACAGTAATTGTTTTTTCGGCAGCATCCACCACAAAACTGCTGCTGCTCGTTTCGACCGGGAAAACCGTGCCGTCCTTTTTCTTGTGATACTGATAGTGTGCAAACAAATGGCTTGCCATTTCAGGAAAACCAGGTTGCCCCGGAAGTATCGAAATATCGGTATTGTGCATGCCTGTCAATTCGAGCTGCCCATACCCGTATTGCTCCGAAGCTTTGGTGTTGATTTCTTCTATTTGACCAGTTTTGCTGTCGGTAACAAACAAGGCATCGGGAATGGCTTTGTAAAGTGCAATGTGCTTATCGAGCTTTTCTTGTATGGTTGATGCCAATTGGATTGACCCTTTGAGGCGCTCATGCGAATTTACCAATGAAAGTGCCAGCAAAAAGAACAATAAACTAATGAGGATACCGGCTGCCAAAACCCAAACGACCCTTTCGTCGAAATAGAAAAAAGATGAATGTTCAGCTTGCCTGAAATTGAGTGTCCAACGTGTGTCGTTAAAATTAAAAGCAAATTGTGCGTTCAGACCAAAATGCTCATCTGTGTTTTTTTGTTTTCCCAATTCGCTATCGTACAACAACGATTCAGGTTTTATGGTTTCGCCATCGTAAATTTGGAGGTATATCCGCGATTCTTCGCCTCGTTCGTAGTTATTCAATATGCCTTCCATCAATGTGCTGATTTTATAAGGGCTGAAGACCCATCCTTTAATAGCTATACGGCGTTCGGATCGGGTATTTATAGGCATTTCCCTAGAGTAAACAGGCATATAAAGAACAGCATCGGATTGTTCGCCGGTTTCGGATTTAACTGCCGTGGTAATAATACCTGTAAGTGATGCTATATTTTGGTCGCGTGCTTTTTCCATCGCCGTTTTGTGGATAGGGAAAGAGTATATGTCGGTGCCAACGGACCGCTGGTTGCTGCCTGTAAAAGGTTCGATGTAAATAATAGAAGTGTATGTTTGGCGAAAGCCTGGCGGAACAACTTTAAAATTGCGGAAGCCTTCGGAACGTATATGTTCCTCGAACCTGGTTAAACCTTCGGCTGCAACACGCACGGCATATCCCACGCCTATAACGCCGGGCATGTTTTTTTCAATGGCTTGATGGCCGATAAATGTGTGCCAGTCGCCGCGGGTTACAGTATCGGAAGCCTCGAAAAAAGCGGCACTGGTGCGGAGCAGTTGGGTGTGCGATTTTAGGCGTGCCTCTATGGTGGCGATTATCTCGTTGCTTTCAACCATAAGCTCAGTTTGCGATTTTTCCTTTACCGATTGGCTTACATAAAAAGTGTAAAACGCCGTAAATGACAATGCTATTATAAAAACCACCCAAGCCATATCATTGCTGAGAGGCGATTTCCTTGCAACTTCACTTTCTGAACCAGGTTGAATATTTTTCATCAGGTAATTTGGTTTGTCGAATTACATTCAAAGATAGTAAACATTCAAAGATACTAAACAATATTGTTTTCAACCTCATTCCTATTGTGGACTAATGTGTCATTCTTGGTATGTATTTTAATTTCGTAAAGTTAAGGACGATAGAATTAGACCCGGACAACAGTGGTTCAAAAATAGTGTTTCAACACTTTTCCTATTGTGCCCAATTGTGTCACTTCGGCTAGTTCAGTGTACCACTACAGTGGTTCAAAATTTTACCAGGTATGTTTTGGTAAGATAGAATTAAGTATTCCATTGGATAACCATAAAATTTTAACAAAAAGTAGCTGTTACTATAAAAACATATCTAATTTTACAGCAAATATTTTCTGCATATCGAAACTGATTTTACAAATCAACAAAAAAGTAAAGAAAGGGGAAAACGATGATCGATTCAACATTAAAAAACGCCAATATCCTTATTGTTGACGACCAAGCCGCCAATATTGAGATATTGCGTCAGCTATTGGAAATGCAGGGATACACCACCATTAAAACCACAACCGATCCCCGCCTTGTGGTTGGCATGTTCAATTCTTCTAAGCCCGATTTGATCTTACTCGATCTGATGATGCCTCACCTTGACGGCTTTGAGGTGATGGAACAGCTGAAACCAATGATCCTGGAAGGCACTTATTTGCCCATTTTGGTACTCACTGCCGATGTAACTTTAGAATCGAAGAAACGGGCACTATCTATCGGCGCAAGCGATTTTTTGACCAAACCATTTGATCTGGTCGAGGTTGGCCTGCGCATCAAAAACCTGCTTTATACAAGTTCCTTGGTGCAACAATTGGGAAACCAGAACCAGATACTGGAAGAAAAAGTGCAGGAAAGGACCTCCGAGCTACTAAAAACAAATAGTGCTTTACTGTTAGCCAGGGACAAAGCCGAAGAAAGCGATAGACTGAAAACCTCTTTCATGAACAATATATCGCACGAAATACGCACGCCACTAAACGGTATCCTGGGTTTTGCCCCAATGGTAATGGATCCCCTCTACTCTGAAAAGGATAAACTCGAGTTTCTCGATGTACTGCAAATAAGCGGTAAACGCTTGATACAAACAGTAGGTGATTACATGGATATTTCGCTGATTGCATCTGGCAATATGGAGCTTAGGTACGAGAAGTTTGCGCCCTCCGAAATGCTTGATGAATTAGAAATGGAGTTTCGCCCACGTTGTGAGGCCAAAAATCTCTTGTTTACATTATCCTATCCAGAAACCTTCACTTCTATCGTAATAAATTCTGATCGGTTGTTGGTGAAAAAAGTACTTGCATTATTATTGGACAACGCTGTTAAGTTTACATTAAAAGGCGAAATCAGGATGGACGTTGTTGTAAAAAGCAACAGTCTCGAATTTGCCGTTTCCGATACTGGTATCGGCATCAGCGAGGCTGCACTTCCAATAATCTTCAATCATTTCACGCAAGAGGATACTTCCAATACTCGCAGGTTCGAGGGCAGTGGGCTAGGGCTGGCCATAGTAAAAGGAATGACCGAATTGCTTAATGGAGAGATAAAAATAGAATCCGTAAAAGGGAAAGGCAGCACTTTCAGTTTTTCTATTCCTGTCAAAATGAGCAATTCGAATCCGGAAACTGCCGAAAAGGTTTCGGTTGTTGTACCAAATGGGAAGATTTCAAAGATCCTTATTGTAGAAGACGATCCGTTTAGTTTCCGTTTCCTTGATTTATCTTTAAACACATCAGCCGAAATAATACATGCCGAAACTGGCCTGGAAGCCCTGGAACTCTATCAATCAAACCCTGATATCGCATTAGTTTTGATGGATATTAAATTGCCCAGGATGAATGGGCTTATTGCAACGCAGGAAATAAAAAAGATTAAGCAAGACCTCCCGATTATCGCTTTTACTTCTTATGCCTTGGCAGGCGACCGCCAAAAATGCCTCGATGCCGGTTGCGACGATTACATCACAAAACCATTAATAATAGAAGATTTGTTCAGGGTGCTTAACAAATACGGGATCTACGAACAATGAAGAGCCAATTTTAGTTAAGGTAAAATCAGAAATTACTTCCGAACAAAAAAACCTTTCTCATTTTCATTGGAAAGGTTTTTTTGCTTTTATTGTTACTCCTTCGAGGGCTGAGCAACAAATAAACCATTCAACCTATCAAACAATCACCATTAAGCCCTTCAAACAACAATCCAATCGAAGGGCTGTTTTTCACTATTCGTTATTCACTCTCCACTTATCACTATTCTCCCCCTTCCCTGTAACTTTCTGCGAGCTTATTCCGTCTTGCATCCAGAAAACAACAAAAACAAACAACAAAAACAAACAAATAAAACCAACAACATGAAAACCCTAAAACTTATCCTCGCAGGAATTATACTCCTTACACTCACATTCGGCAGTGTTAAAGCACAAACTAAAGGAAATGGAACCGTAACTTCACAGGAACGGCAAGTTGCTTCATTCGATGCCATTAAAGTTGGCTGTGCGATCAACCTTTTCATTCAACAAGGCGAACAACAATCGGTAAAAGTGGAGACCGATGACAATTTGCAAGATAAAATTATCACCAAAGTTACCAACGGGACCCTCAACCTCAGTTGCAACAACATCAACAATGCCACAAAAATGAATGTGTATGTTACTGCTGTAAACCTAACCAACCTGGATGCAAGCGGAGCGGCTAAGGTTGTAGGCGAAACCCCAATCAAGAGTGAAGCTTTCGGGCTTTATACTTCAGGGGCAGCTAAGGTTAGGATCAATATCGAAACCGGTATTTTTACCAACGAAACCAGTGGCGCGGCCGAAAATACAGTTACCCTTGTTGCAAAAACCGCGAATACCGAAATCAGCGGTGCCGGCAATATGACACTAAAAGGAACCACCGAAAACCACAAAACCGAAGTTTCGGGTGCTGGCAACCTAAAAGCCCTCGAATTTATTTCCGACAATACCGATGCCGAAGTATCAGGTGCAGGCAATGCAAAAATCATGGCGCGCAAACTGCTAAAAGCTGACCTCTCGGGAGCGGGCTACATTAGCTATTTCGACAAAGATACTATCAAGAAGATTTCAAAACAGGGCCAATATCAAATGACTTTTGATGGTATGGACAACGTAAAAAGTGTTATTATTGAAGAAAATGATGGAAATTCTGACAGCAATACAAAAGACGATGAAACCGTAAATATCGGCCACGGTGGATGGAATGTATATGAAAATGGCGACTCGACAACCATTATCCTCAACGATAAAAGGATTGTTGTGGTTACCGATGATTCGGTGCGCGTAAATATCGGGCAGCGCGACTATGTGATAAGCGATGATGGGGTAAAAATAACCAAACACGACAAAAAACCTAAGTTCAACGGCCACTGGGCAGGATTTGGTTTAAGTGTAAACGGTCTTTTAAACCAGGATCATCTTATTGATTACCCAACAGGTGCCGGCTACCTCGACCTGAACTACAACAAATCGACTGGGGTTAGCTTGAATTTTTTTGAGCAAAATGTTAATTTGTACAACCAGAATCTTGGCTTGGTTACAGGTTTAGGGGTAACGTGGAACAATTACCGTTTTGCCAATAATGTTATACTTACCGATGATGGGAAACTTGATGGTTATTTTGGTGCAACACAAGGATATAACTACCAGAAGAGCAAACTTATGCTGGCTTCGTTAAGGATACCTTTAATGCTCGAATTCCAAACCAATGGGAAGATGAAAGCCAATAGTTTTCATATTGGGGCTGGTGCCGAAGCTTCGGTACGCATGTGGTCGCATACCAAAAATGAGATTAACGGAAGCAAAACAAAAAATAAAGGCGATTTTTATATCAACCCTTTCATTCTTAATGGTATAGCCACGATTGGCTGGGGAGTGATAAACTTATACGGAACCTATTCGTTCAGCGAAATGTTCCGTCATGATAAAGGCCCGGTTGCATATCCTTTTGAAGTAGGGATTACATTGGCTGGGTTTTAAAAACCAAAGGTTTCCCGAAAACGAAATGCCAGATTAAAAAGAAAATACACATAAAGTTGATTTTGGTTAGTTGACTTGCTGCCTCCTTTCGGGGGCAGTTTTTTTTTTACAACCAAAGTAGTAACTTTGCCACCATTACAGGTGGATTTGCCGGAGGGATTTTGATTTATTATTACGGTAATATGACAAGCCCAGCTCAGCATCTTACAGGCAAGTACCCGATCAACAATATGGTGTTGTCAGTATATCAACCTGTTAACATTGTTTTTGTCAGCAAATCAATCCATTTTATAAAAACAACCTGAAATATAAAACTACATGTCGGGACATAATAAATGGTCGACCATCAAGCGCAAAAAAGGAGCTTTGGATGCCAAAAGGTCAAAAATCTTTTCAAAAATCAATAAGGAAATTACTGTTGCCGTAAAGGAAAGCGGACCCGATCCGGATTCCAATCCACGTTTGAGGCTTGCCATTGCAAATGCAAAAGGTGCCAGTATGCCGAAAGATAACATTCAACGCGCAATAAGCAAAGGCTCGGATAAGGACGGAGCTTCCTTTATTGAATGTACATTCGAAGGCTACGCCAATGGTGGCACAGCAATTTTCCTCGAAGCTACCACCGACAACCAGCAGCGCACCATTTCGAATGTGAGGATGTATTTCAACAAATTCAGTGGAAACTTAGGCACCAATGGTTCGCTGAGTTTTATTTTCGACCGCAAAGGGATGTTTACTATACCGCAAGGAAGCTTGAATGCGGATGATTTCGAAATGGAAATGATTGAAGCCGGTGCCGAAGATATGCAGTTCGAAGAAGGTTATTTTACGGTAACTACGGCCATGGAGAATTTTGGCTCCATGATGAAACGACTGGAAGCAATGAAAATAGAGCCTGAAAGTGCCCAACTTCAGCGCATTCCGAAAGATACATCCAAAGTAGATCTGGAAACAGCCAAAAAAGTAATGCGTTTGGTCGAAATGTTCGAAGAGGACGACGATATACAAGCCGTTTACCACAACCTGGAAATGACAGACGAGTTGATGGAGTTGTTGTAGATTTCGGTTAACAGGTATAAGTATTAGACTGGAAACATGAGTTTCCGGTCTTTTTTTTTATGCATTTAATTGAATTAAACCCGAAAATCGCGAAAGAAAATTTTTATCGCTGTCCTGTTAATATCACCAGAAAACGCTACAAATCCGGATATATCTCGTCCTACGGGACTTACAAGGATCAGGGGTTACTTTGGTTTCTACTAATATGGCATCCTAACAGGACTTTTACGAAAAGTGGCGTTGTTTTTTGGTAATAATTTTGAACCACCATAGATACTATAGGCCACAATAGGAATGAGGTTGAAAACATTATTATTGAACACTGTTGTCTGGGTTAGAGTTATTTCGTCCCAAACGGTACTTTAATCTAACTTTATATTCCTTTCTAACAATCTGCTGTCCAGCTTGGACTGTCCAAGCTGGACGACATATTGGCACAAACTACCGATAGCTATTTGCTTTCGCAAATAATTTGACTGTGCAATCTAAGCGGGATAAAATATCGGTAGCAACAAAATGTAAATCTTTCTGTTTTTAAATCCCGTAAGGGGACGAAACAGGATTTTGACCGGACAATAAATGACTTACGATGAACTTATTTCAATACATAACTTTTAGGCCATCCCGATTGTAAAATTGGAATTAAAAGTTACATGGTTTTAAATGCCCTAAGTGTTGTTAATTATCACTATAAACTTAGCAAACGTAGAGGATTAGAGCCACTTCGGCAGGGAATTCGGCAAGCTCACTGTGTCACTCGATGTAACACATTGACGCGAAAAATGACTTATTGGAGTGTACTTGTTGTTTCCATTTTTAACTCCACTTACCCCGCATTCTTCCTCGAAAAATCCCATGCCCCAAAAGCCAAAGCGAGAAACGAAATGAGGATATAAACAAGGGTCAATGTTGGAAAAATGATGAAGTCGGCATTTTGCATCATGCTAAATGCAGCCGAATACGGATACGAATACGGGTTATAGGTCAAAGATTGGGTGAAATTGTTGCTGTTGTTCATTAGCCCGGCAATGCCCAAAACAATGAGTATCGCAATTGGTAAAATTATTAGTGTTGAGCCAATTGCAACTGGCAACGTAAGGTTTTTCAACCTCATGCCAAGCCAATATTGTATCGGATATATGGCAGATGCAGCAAGATACACCCTGAAAAAAGCCCGAAAAAGCAAGACGTGGTCGAAGTTGCTTCCGAAGCCTAATTTAGGCAAAACCATCCCAAATAGCAGCAACGAACAATATGCAAGTATAAGGGTAAGCACAAAAGCCAGGGCAATAAAAACCATTATGCCTGCAAATTTACCAAAGTAAAAAAGCGGGCGCGGTATAGGCAAGGCCAAAATGTGTTTCATCATAGCCGATTTGTGTTCGGTGTTGCACGCCACACTTATCAATAGAACAATAAAAAATGGCAGGAAAAAGGAAGCCGCATTGCTAAGGTTGGAAATGAACTGGTTAGGATTGATATTTTTGTTGTTCCGTTGGCTGTACCAAATCAATGAAACGAGCAATACCGAGCCTAACGGGTAAAGGAAAGTGAGCCAGAAGGCAAAAGTGCCCTTCAGTTTAATGATTTCGGCAGTTACTATGCGGATAAATGATTGGAAATGGGACTTCATGATGGGTTGTTTTCATTTAAAAGATGAAGGAAAGAGGCCTCTAAGCCCGATGTTTCCCTTTCGACAGAATAAATATCAATCCCCTTTTCGATAAGCAACTTTATAATTGAAGCGGTCTCCAGTTTACTGCTCACAGTAACGTTCAGTGCTTCGTTTCTTATTGATGGATCAAACCTATCTCCGAGCGCGATTTTAGCTTTTTCGGCATCGTTGGTATGGATGGTCAGATTTTCGTTTCCTGTTGCGGCATTCAGCAAATTCTGCATATTTCCCTGATAAACCAACGAACCGGTGTTGATGATGGCAACATCGCTGCACAGTTTTTCTATTTCGCCGAGTATGTGGCTCGAAAGCAAAATGGTGCAGCCTTTTTCCTGGTTTATCCTTACCAATAATTGCCGTATTTCAATTATCCCATTCGGATCAAGTCCATTGATAGGTTCGTCGAGTATCAACAATTCGGGTTCGGCAAGCAGGGCAATGGCGAGGCTTAGGCGCTGTTTCATACCTGTAGAATACTGTTTTATAGGCCTATTTGCATCTTGCGTAAGCGAAACCGTATCGAGTAGCGAAGGTATAGAGTTGAATGGCAAATTACGCAAGCGGGCTGTGTAGTGGAGGTTGCCGATAGCATCCAGATGTTCGTACAACGATGGCGACTCCACCATGGCCCCAATCCTTTTGAGGATATACATTTTATTGGCATTCAGTTCTTTTCCAAAAATATGAACCATACCGTTTTCGATATGCAACAAGCCAAGTAGCGTTTTTATTGTTGTTGATTTGCCTGCACCGTTTGGCCCCAGAAAACCAAAAATACTCTTGGCAGGTACTTGCAGGTTTATATTTTTCAAAACGCTGTGCCTGCCGTAACCAAATGTTAAAGCTCTGGTTTCGATACTATTGTTCAAAGGATTTTTCATGTTAAGCCAATGGGATGTGATGTAAAAAAAATATTCGTTTAAGCATTACGGAACACAGCCATTTTTATTTTACCTTATGGCAGATTGATTTCTTTGCCAGGAAGCCAACTTCTGGGGTTTTCGATATTTCGGTGTTGATTATCTTATTTATTGAGTAACCCTTACGCTTTTTTCGAATCGATATTTTTGCAAATCTTGTTGATTAGGTAAAAACGCCGATTGTAGCGACAAATCATTATATTATTCATTTACTGATATTTAACTTAATTCAATTAAATTATTTTTGGTAAAATCATACAACACATCGAAATTATTCGTATATTTATGCGACCAAAATTAATTGCCATGAAAACTTCAGTTTTGATTTCCATTTCTGTTTTTATGGTTTTAACAACCATAAAAACTTCGGCCCAGGTTACAGCCGTAAAATCGAACCCCAAGGCTTCCTCTGTTAATAACAATGCCTCACAAAGGCGGGAAACTGTCGCTCCTTTGCTCGGCGGGGGCGCAACAAGCAATCGGCTTCAGCTTCAAGGAATTGAAGGCGATATTTATATTGGTGCCAACTGGCCTGCTGGAATTGTTTCGCTGCGCAGTGGCGGCATAATAGATGAATATCACTTGAGGTACAACCTTTTAGCTGACCAAATGCAGTTTGTTACAGGTTCGGACACACTCGCTTTTGGTTCACCACAGGAATTGAAAACGGTTTCGTTCGATGGGCACACTTTTGTGTACGAGAATTATCAATGCGAAAACGTGATCAGGCAAGGCTACTTTGAACTTGTTGTGCCGGGAAAAAACAGATTGTTGTTAAAAAGGGTGGTAACCTACGAAATGCCAGATGCATTGACCCCAAATGACAAAACTACGACCACATACCTGATTGATGAATGTTATTTTATCAGCAAAATGGGCAAACCGGCAAATAAATTGATATGCAACCGCAAAAGTGCCCTTTCAGTTTTAAACGAGCACCAGGAAGAAATGGATGAGTATTTACATACGACTGGAAACAAAGTCCGTTCTACTGAGGATTTGGTGAAATTGGTTAACTATTACAATGCTTTGGAAGAGCATGAATAACGAAAACTGACACGCCTTTGTCGCCATATTACGGTTAGGTAAAGCCTTGTTTATAAGCAAAACGCTTGCAAAATTTGCTTGGCCTTTTATCGCCCTATAGTTTTATCTTTGCCTTCTAAAAAGGGCAAATGACTTCAGCAAACAATTCAACCGACATTTTCGTAAACGAAATGAATACTTGGCATGGCCAAACAATTGGTAATAAAACCGTTGAGGCTTTGCATAAAAACCGTTTTGATGCCTCATTTTTCGAAACGCGCGATGAAACCGTGAAAGCAGTGATCGAAATGGTTTCGAAAGGGATGAAAGTAGCATTTGGTGGTTCGCAAACGGCCAAACAACTGAACCTGCAACAATTGGTATCGGAGAAAGGCGCCGTTATTCTCGATCACAATGCTGCCGGGCTGAGCGATGATCAGAAAATGGAAGTAATGCGCCAACAGCAGATTTGCGATGTTTTTATATGTAGCAGCAACGCCATTTCGCTTCAAGGCGAACTCTTTAATATTGATGGGCATGGGAACAGGGTTGCAGCCATGTCGTTCGGGCCGCGAAAGGTAATTGTGATAGCCGGAACAAACAAAATAGTTGCCGACGAAGAAGCAGCCTGGCAACGGATCCGCACAATTGCCGCACCTATAAATTTTAAACGCCTCAACAGGCCAAACCCCTGCGCCAAATATGGAGTTTGCATGAACTGTAACCTCACAAGCAGGGGCTGCAATATTTATGTTGCCACAAGGCGCAAGCCACCGATGATGGATTTTCATGTTTTTATAGTGAACGAGCCGCTTGGGTTTTGATATGTGATTGCTGAAAAGAAAGCAACAGAAACCAAATCGCTCACTGCAATATTTGTCCCTTTTCGTTGCACAAAAGATAGAGCGGGCTGTTTATTAGCACCAAATTTATCAACACAGTTTAAACTTCATGCTTGATTTCCGCAAATGTTAAGTAGATTTAGGTGATTAACGTAAAATTTGTATTAATTTTTTCAAAAACTTGCAATTCATTCATAGGCTTTCATACTTTTGACCGATTAATTTTAATTTTTTGCCATGGATCTAACTATGATCAATGCTATATCGCCGGTTGACGGTCGCTATCGCAAACAGGTTGAACGTCTTTCGTATTATTTCAGCGAAGCTGCACTAATCAACTATCGCGTGTTTGTTGAAGTTGAGTATTTTATCGCTTTGTACGAACTGCCTCTCGAACAGCTTAAGGATATCGACAAGAAAAAAATTGTTGAGTTAAGGTCGCTGTGCCGCGATTTCACTTTCACCGATGCACAGGATGTGAAGGAGATTGAAGCAACTACCAACCACGATGTTAAAGCCGTGGAGTATTACCTTAAAAAACGCTTCGAGAAAATGGGGCTTGGCAAGTATAAGGAGTTCGTACATTTTGGGCTTACTTCTCAGGACATTAACAACACGGCTCTTCCTCACGCACTTAAACTTGCTATGGCCGAGGTAATTGTGCCTCTTTACGACGACCTGCTTGTTAAACTCAACCGAAGGGTAAAAGAATGGAAAAACATTCCGATGCTCGCACGCACCCACGGTCAACCGGCTTCGCCAACGCTACTTGGCAAAGAAATTTATGTTTTTGTCGAAAGGTTGAAGCAACAGTTGAAATTACTTAAAACCATACCCTATTCGGCCAAATTTGGAGGGGCAATCGGCAATTTCAATGCCCATTATGTTGCGTACCCAGATGTTGACTGGGGTGCTTTTGGTGATAATTTTGTGGAAAACAGCCTCGATCTCGAACGTCTGCACCATACAACCCAGATTGAGCACTACGACAACCTGGCTGCTCTTTTCGATAACATGAAGCGCATCAACACCATACTTACCGATTTGTGCCGCGATATGTGGAGCTATATTTCGATGGAGTATTTTAAACAAAAAATTAAAGCTGGCGAAACCGGTTCATCGGCCATGCCACACAAGGTGAACCCGATCGATTTTGAAAATGCGGAAGGAAACCTGGGCCTTGCAAACGCTTTGTTCGAACACCTTTCGGCAAAACTGCCTTTGTCGAGGCTGCAACGCGATTTAACCGATTCAACCGTAACCCGTAACATTGGCATCCCGATTGCCCATACCATGATTGCCATAAAATCCCTTATCAAAGGGATTGATAAGCTGATACTTAACGAAGTAAAAATTCAGGCCGATCTGGAAAACAACTGGGCCGTGGTAGCCGAGGCTATTCAAACCATACTTCGCCGCGAAGGTTACCCGAAGCCTTACGAAATGCTGAAAGAACTTACTCGCACCAATGCGCATATCGACCAAAACACGATCAATGCCTTTATCGAAAAACTGAATGTATCTGCTAAAGTGAAAGCCGAACTGAATAAAATAACCCCTTCAAATTATACTGGAAGGTTCGATATGTAAGGCAAAAACCCAGTCCGAAACTGCGTATGGGATTATTGGTCTATCGAGGATAGAACCTTTTCTGTTTTTGTAAGCCTTCCATTTTTCAAAGGCAAAACATGAATTGCATAAAAGTTTGGTGGATTGGGTGTTACTTGAAGGGCGACCAACACGAATGAATGTGCGACGGTTTCAATTTATGTAAATTAACCTCCAATCCCTTTAATTTCATTCAACAACGAAGTGTTAGGCTGCGTTTTGGCTTTGTGGCGCACCACTGCGTTTAATTCCTATTTGTTAGCAACCGTACTTTACCTTGTCAGTTGATAGTCATTGATTAATATTTCTGGCGAAAGATTTAATCTGATAGTTAATTTGCGGATCATCTCAACTGTAAGTTTCCTTTTTCGGTTTAATATTTCTGAAACCCGGCTCTTTCCTCCGATTTCATTGATCAGATCAATCTGTTTTAGCTGCATTTCTTCCATTCTTATTTTAATTGCTTCAATTGGATCCGGCGCTTCAATCGGGAAATGCTTTTTTTCAAATTCATCAATCAATAATCCAAGAATATCAGCCTCATCGCTTTCTGGCGTTCCAATTTCGGCAGTGAAAATGGTTTCAAGTCTTTTTAAAGCCTTGTTATAATCTGTTTCGGTTTTTATCGGTATAATATTCATGTCCGTATTTTTCAGATTGTGTCCGCATTTATTTTGTCATATTCAGCGTGAGTTCCAATAAACCGGATAAAAACCCATTGTTTCTCATAGTTGAATTTCGCAACCAGTCGATACGAATTGCCCTTAATGTTAAAAACAATTCTGCTGTCTTTTAAAATACTTGCATTAACGTAAGTCTGTTTTAACTTCATTCGGAGACTTCCAAATAGAACTCTGCATTAATCGCTGGGCACTTGTGCCGCTCATATTCCTATTTATTAGCCACTGTATTTATTCTTTCACGCAATCAGAATTATATTTTTCTACTAGTGTAACCATGTCAACTCCTAAGAATGCATTACTCTGTTTTATCATTACTACGGCAGAATCGCAATCTTTCATATATTCTAGCAAATCTTTTTTGGGTTTGAACCAATTTAACCATTTTAATTCACCGTCATTCTTTTGAAAAAGGTAATTCCCCGTTCTGTTCTGTGCTCCCATGTCTGGATTGTTAAAGGAAAATAACCTAAGATAACCGTCTACTTCAAGTTTCAAGAACATTACAGAGTCTAATAAATCACTGTTGACCGAATTATGAGTATAAAAGGTAATTTTTCGGGACAACATTCTATAGGTTATATTATCAAGTGCAAATTGAATTTCTAATGCATCTTTTGGTTTAATTTTTTTCTTTTTCCCGTAAGAATCAAAATAAATAATACTTTTTTGCAGTTCGAAAAAATAAGGAACTGTCCCGTATATGTTAGTTGGAATATTGAATGTAACCCGAATACTATCATTTGGATATATGATCAAACCCTCAATTTTCTTTGCAACTACTGAAATAGCAATTGCTTGAGTTAAAAAAAAGATTAATAATGTTTTGCTCATCTGCTAAAATTCAGGGGGTTATTTCTATTATGGTGGCTAACATTCCCGGACTAAGCGTGGTTGGTTTTGTAATAGGTCAAGTGCGGTTGTAAAAACCAATCATGATACGCCTGTTTTGGCAGCTGATAGTTATTCTTCATCCTCATTTTCTGTTGTACTTGATACTTTATTTCAATTAGTCTTTAACGCATCTAATGGAGTAACCTCTTTTGGGATTCTCAATGGTACGTGATGTGCCATAAGCCCACCAGTATTCGTATACAACCGGATAAGCAGGATTGTCACTACACCACCAATACCCAAATTCCCCTTGTAAGCTATAGTTAGCTTTTTGCCAACTTATCAACCTCCCTCCCCCAGGAAGTGCAGTAAAACCTGAATTATTAGTTTGATATTCACTTGAGCCTTTCCAATGAGCTGTTCCTGCTTCTCTTAGGCCAAGAATATGGTTCTCGGTGTAATAAATAAGTTCAGACCATTCATAATCAGTTGCGACATGCCAACCTAATGGAGCAACATTTCGGCTATCTAATATGGTATAGTAATTATACAGCCTACCATAGACTTTAGAATTGTTGATATCATTGTTATAATCACAATATGCACTATTTGTTAGATTGTACCATTCTGCAGCATCTTTAACGTTTGGTATTTGTTCTCCATTGCGGTATCTTGTAGTTTTCAGGTTCTCAGCCATCCAAACATGCGTATCTATCTTAATCGTTTTATAAACATTTCCATCTATATCATTTACATTTCCATAAGTTAGATTTGGATTAAAATTCACTCCAACAGTTGGAATTGGATCATTAATAGAACCATTGGTATTGTCATCTTTTTTGCAACCCCAGGCTACCTGTGATGCAAGTACTACAAAAATAATCGACGATTTTAAGTAATTGATTTTCTGTTTCATGGTTTAAAGTTTTAAGTGGAAAATGCTTTACAATTATTATTAGAATGTCTTATGTCATATTTAAAGAACGTAAAATCTGCTTGAACCAATCCCTTGTGTTTTTCGATATTTATAGAAACTACTGTCTTATTTTTGTATCTGTCGATCAGCAATTTACAATATTTGAGTTCCAAACATTCCGATAATAATTCAACCATCAATAATCATTTATAAACGCTAACAAATGGGTACAATCGGCTTATTTATTTGCTTACAGTTTGCTGTAGTTTAAAAGCGAACCAAAGATATACATAAACGGGTTAGCGGCTGATTTAAAAGATAAAAATATATTGCCGGGATGCGGGTTGTAAAAACTTCGATAAAGTAAGTTTTACCAAAGTTGTAAATTAAAAATTGCTTTCTTTTTGTTTTAAACCTACAACCTGCTTCTTTTTGCTGTCAATGTGTTCCTTTTCAATGTCAACTGACTACTTGTCGTCGTCAATGTGTTGTTGTTCGATGTCAACTGACTGTTTGTCATTGTCAATGTGTTATTGTTCGCTGTCAACTGACTGTTTGTCATTGTCAATGTCTTGTTGTTCATTGTCAACTGACTGTTTGTCATTGTCAATGTGTTGTTGTTCATTGTCAACTGTCTGTTTGTCATTGTCAATGTCTTGTTGTTCGCTGTCAACTGACTGTTTGTCATTGTCAATGTCTTGTTGTTCGATGTAAATGTGTTGTTGTTCGATGTAAATGTGTTTTGTTAAGTTCCGAGTGCCAGGTTTCGAGTGCCGAGTGCTGGAAGCCAAATAAGTTTTGGGATAATTGCCACCTATTTTTTTGCTCCCATATTAAAATTATTGCCTTACTTTTGCACATTACAAAATAGGGGTGCCCAAAACGTACGGGCTGAGATCAAACCCATTGAACCTGATACGGGTAATGCCGGCGAAGGGATGGACAAACTTTAAATGAATGGATTTCCCCTGTTCTCCATTTGAAGTTTAACAAATATCAAAAAAACAAGAATAGAAATGAAAAGATTGATTGTTCCGGCCCTGCTGCTGCTGTTGCCATTTTGGGGGTTTGCCCAATTTAAAATCACGGGCCAGGTGGTAAACCGCCAAACCAACCAAACCTTGCCCGGTGCCACCCTCGTGTTGCTGGGTAATTTACAGTCCGCCGTTGCCGACAACAACGGAAACTTCACCTTCAGCAACCTCAAACCTGCTTCGTATAAATTGGTTGCCAGTTATCTGGGATTTGCCAACGATACCACTTTGATTAAATTAGATAAAAACCTTAACCTTAGCCTTGCACTGCAACCTTCTGCCATACTTATCGACGAGATAATTGTACATGCCACACGCGCCGGAAACAATACCCCTGTAGCACACCAAAACATTGATAAGAAAGAAATAGCTTCCACAAATTTCGGGCAGGATTTGCCCATGCTGCTGGGAAACAGCATTTCGGCAGTTTCAACCTCCGATGCCGGAAACGGGATGGGATATTCGGCACTGAGGATACGCGGCACGGATATGACAAGGATAAACGTTACCATTAACGGCATACCGCTCAACGACCCCGAATCGCACAATGTATATTGGGTCGATTTGCCCGACTTCGCAACTTCTACCGACAATGTGCAGATACAACGCGGTGTGGGCACTTCCACTAACGGGGCTTCGGCATTTGGGGCAAGCATAAACCTGCAATCTACGCATTTAAAAACAGAACCTTATGCCGAACTCAGCAGCAATTACGGCACATTCAATACGTTGAAAAACAGTGTTTCGTTTGGAACCGGATTGTTCAACAAACAGTTCAGCATGGATGCCCGCATCTCGAAACTTTCGTCCGATGGGTATATCGACCGGGCTTCGTCCGAACTTCTGTCGTATTATATTTCGGGCGCCTACACTTCGGGCAAAAACCTGTTGAGGCTTAACCTGTTTTCGGGGATAGAAAAAACCTACCAGGCATGGGGCGGAGTACCTTCCGAATTGCTGGAAACCGACCGCACCTTTAATGGCATGGGGAGTTACCTCGATAACAAAGGAAACCAACAGTATTACGACAACCAAACCGACAACTACACCCAAACACATTACCAGGCCTTGTTTTCGCATAAAATAAACGAAAACCTGTTCCTGAATGCAGCCTTGCACCATACCAAGGGAGCCGGATATTACGAACAATACAAGGAAAGCGCCGACCTTACCGACTATAACATTGCGCCAATCCGTATCAATTCCAATTACTACACCATCGAAGGCGATACGATTCTGGTGCCCGACAGCTTGATTACCTTTTCGGATATCATCAGGCAGAAACACCTTGCCAATACCTTTACTGGGCTTACCTGGTCGTTGAATTATCAAACCGAAAAACTGCAATCATCCCTTGGTGGTTCGTGGAATACATACGATGGCGGGCATTTTGGCAGGGTAATCTGGTCGCAGTTTGCAGGCAACAGCCAAATAAACCACGAGTGGTACAACAACGATGCCCGCAAGAACGATTTCAATATCTTTATGAAAACGGAATATGCCCTTACCAAAAACCTCGGCGCATGGCTCGACCTCCAATTCAGGGGGATATATTATTCCATGGATGGGATTGACGACGACCTGCGCGATATTACCCAAGAGCATACCAACAATTTCTTTAACCCCAAAGCAGGGGTTTCGTACCAGATAAGCAAAGCGCAAAAAATGTATGCTTCGTTCTCGCTGGCAAAACGCGAACCCAACCGCGATAATTTTGTTGATGCCAATCCCGCCCAACCATTGCCACAACCCGAAACGCTTTATGATGCCGAAGCCGGATATGCATATAGTTCCAGCTTGTTTTCGGTTAATGCCAACCTATATTACATGTATTATAAGGACCAATTGGTGCTAACCGGTGCCATAAACGATGTGGGGGCAGCGGTAATGGTTAACGTTCCATCCAGTTACCGGGCAGGAATCGAAATTTCGGGAAAAGCCTTTTTTACCAAAAACCTCACTTGGGAACCCACCTTAACCCTGAGCCGCAACAAAATAAAATCCTTTACCGAATACATTGATAATTGGGATACCTGGGGACAAATTGCAGTTGAACATTCCAATACCGATCTATCCTTTTCGCCCTCAACCGTAGCAAGCAGTTCGCTAAACTGGCAAGTCTTAAAAGGTTTGAAGCTAAGCCTGATAAGCAAATATGTAGGCCAGCAGTTTATTGATAATACCCAAAGCACCGACCGCCAACTTGATGCTTATTTCGTAAACAACATACTGATTAGCTATACTTTAAACCCGGCATTTGTGAAAGAAATTTCCATTTCGCTAATGGCAAATAATATTTTTAACGAAAAGTACGAATCCAACGCCTGGGTTTACAGGTATTCTTCGGGAGATGTGTATCAAAAACTGGATGGTTACTTCCCGCAGGCTGGGGTTAACTTTATGGCAGGGGTTGTTGTTAAGATGTAGTTGCTGTTTAGATGTTGAGTCGTTGAGGTGTTGAGGTGTTCAGACGTTTAGGCAAATCCAACATCCGAAATCCAACATCCGAAATCAAACATCCGAAATCGCACATCACACTTCCTAAACCCTATTTTTTCTACCTTTGCGCCATCATGGCAAACATTATCACCATAAAGAACAAAAAGGCTGGCTTCGAATATTTTCTCGTTGAGCAGTTTACGGCTGGTATTATACTTCTTGGCACCGAAATTAAATCAGTCCGCGAAGGAAAAGTAAACCTTACCGATAGCTATTGCGCTTTCGAAGGCGACGAACTCTATTTATTGAATGCACATATTTCGGAATACAAATTCGGGAACCAGTTTAACCATATCGCCAAACGGGCACGAAAACTTTTACTCAACCGCCGCGAACTAAAAAAAATAATCGGTAAAACGCGCGAAAAAGGACTTACCATCGTACCCCTCGAAATGTTTATCAACGATAAGGGCTTTTGCAAGGTTACGATTTCCATTGCTAAGGGAAAGAAAATGTACGATAAGCGCGAAACACTGAAAACGAAGGATAATAAGAGGGAAATGGACAGGAGGCATGAGGATTAGAATGTGGGATTTCGGATGTTGGATTACGGATGTCGGATTGAGGATTGGATGAGAATGTGTTCAAAAAGGAAATGTTTGATTTAGTATAACAAAAAGCGACCTTGAAGGTGTTCAAGATCGCTTTTTGTTTTTTGGCCAGGTAAAACCTAATACTATTTTTTGCCTGGAGCTTTGTTTTTGTTATCATTGGCAAGTTTCCTGAATAAAGCAAGCTGCTTAGCATACTCATCCGACCAATAATTAATCGACTCAATTTGCATTGAATTAGGTGCCGCCTCCATACCACAGAAAGCAGAATACAATTTCGAAATCTGTTCGCGTATTTTCTCTTCATCAGCAAAAATGGAAGTCTTTTTGGTAGCCGTAAGATTAGCTTTTATTTTCTGTAGCTCATCGTATTTAGCTTTCAGTTTTTTATTTTTCGCAAAAGCAACTGTATCGGCTTTCAACTGGGTTTGCAACAGGCTTATACTATCAATAGTAGCATTCAGATTGTTATATACTTTTAATAACTCATGGGCTTTTTCATAAACCAGTTTACGTTGAGCCGGGCTCAGATTTTCATTACTCCCATCATGAATACAATTTACTTTAGATGTGTACACCTTGTCATTCACATTGAGTTTAATAGTGTAAACCCCTGGCAAAACCATTGGTGCCGTTGCCCCTGCTCCATCAATCTTTGTACTGCCGGCAGCCACCTTGGGTGGGGTTTCACGAAGGTTCCAATATACTTTGTTGATTCCCTTAAGAATTGTACCAGGCAATGTTTGAACCAAATTACCTTGCTCATCAAGTATATCAATGCTCACCTTTCCGGAGCTTAGCCTGTTCTTAAAGTAATAAGAAATCGGTGGTGTGAATGGAGGATTACCGGTAGCCCATTCGCCTTGCACATTTGGCCCGCCATATCCGAATTTTCCCTGGCTGAGTACAAAATCCGGTGTTGGGAATACATACATATCCTTATCGAGAATTTCTGTTCTCAACTGGCTAACCTGACGGATATCGTCGAGGATAAAGATTCCCCTTCCGTGAGTAGCAATTATCAGGTCGTGGGTGCGTGGATGTATCTGTATATCACGGACAAGGGCATATTCTGGTATTTTATTCTTCATCCTGAACCAGTTGGCTCCGCCATCCAAAGTTGCAAAAAGCCCCATTTCCGTTCCAAGGAACAGTAAATTCCGGTTCTCGGTATCTTCCTTTATTTTGTGTGCAAACCCGGTGAAAATAGTGCTGCTTATCCTTGTCCAGGTTTTACCATAATCTGTACTTTTTGCAAGGTAAGTTGTATGATCGCCATACATGTGATTTTCTAAGGTAACATAAACAAGGTTTTTGTCGAACTTTGAAAGTTCAATACTGCTGATCCAGGCCTGTTTTGCTACCCCACATTGGGCAATATTCTCTGAAACATTCGTCCATGTTGCTCCGGCATCGGTTGTAAATTGCAGGTTTCCATCGTCAGTTCCCACCCATATCACCTTTTCATCCGTTTGCGATTCGCTGATAGTAAAAATAGTGCAGTGGTTTTCGGCAGAAGTATTATCCTCACTCAGGCCACCACTATCCTCTTGTTTTTGTTTCAGCTTGTCGTTTGTTGACAGATCAGGCGAAATGCGGGTCCAGTTTCTGCCCTGGTCAGTAGATTTATAAAGGTACTGGGCTCCTACATATAAATTATGGGGATTGTTGGCACCGGTAACTATCGGAGTATTCCAATTCCACCTTAATTTCTCTTCGCTTGCGGTTTTTTGTGGTTGAATGGATTCCGCTTTATAGGTCGGTAATATACCTCGGTTCATATTACCACCTTGCGATTCCCAATACACTGATTTTCCATCTGCATCAGGAACTACCCAAAATCCATCGCCCCAACCCAACATCTCCCAGCGTCCGTTTCCAATTCCACCGGGGGCAGCACTTGGTGCCATCCAGCTTCCGTTATCCTGTAATCCGCCATACACATTGTAAGGTTCTTTCATATCGTAAGCAACATGATAAAACTGCGATACAGGCAAATTGGGTATAAATTGCCAGGTTACTCCCTTGTCCACACTCATGTATACACCACCGTCGGAACCAACATAAATAATATTAGGATGTACCGGATTAATCCAGATTGCATGCATGTCGCTATGTATCGGTGCTCCATCGTAACTTGCATCCATAAATGAGTATCCGCCATCAGAACTATATGAAAACGAGAAAGCTGGCCGGTATACCCTTTTGGGATCTTTTGGATCAACGGCAATAGTGCTGAAATAAAAAGGACGGGCCACAATATTCAATGGGGCACTTTGACTTTTCCAGCTTTCGCCTCCATCAGATGAGATGAATAAGCCTGTATTAGAACTTTCAACGATCGCAAACATTTGTTGTGGATTGCTCGGCGCAAGGCACATGGCAATTCGTCCAAAAGGTTTTGCCGGAAGACCGTTTTTAATCTCCCGCCAGGTTTTACCACTGTCAGTGCTTTTATACAATCCGCTCCCATTGCCTCCGGAGTTAAAACTATAAGGTGTTCGCCTGAATTGCCAGGTCGAAGCCAGCAATATCTCAGGATGTAAGGGATCAATCAAAATATCTGCACAACCCGTTTGCTCATCGATGTACAGTATTTTTTGCCAGGTAACGCCACCATCTGTTGACTTATACAAACCCCGATGAGTGCTACTGCTCCAAAGCGGACCAGGAGCCGCCACATAAATTTCGTTTGAATTGTTTGGGTTGATAACAATCTTCGATATATGTTCAGTGCTGTCGAGCCCAATCCTTTTCCAGTTATCGCCACCATCAGTTGATTTGTACATCCCATCCCCTATCGAAACCGAATTACGCATATTGCTTTCGCCGGTTCCCACGTATACAACCTGTGGGTTTTTCTGGTCAATGGCTAAAGCACCTACCGATTGACAATACTTATCAAAAACAGATTTGTACGAAACACCACCACCAGTCGATTTCCATACACCGCCGCCGGCCGTACCTACATAAATAGTTTTGCCCTCGTCAGCCACAACACCTTCAATAGCTGTAATGCGGCCGCTCATTGTGCCCGAACCTAACGCCCTGGCTTCCATAACACTGAAAAGAGATGAACTAACTTTGGTTTGGGCCATCAGAGCATCTCCGGCAAAAATAAGGATGAAAGGTAAAAGCAGTTTGTTCATAACTGTGAATTTTATTGATTATAAATATTTCCGAAAACGGCCAATTTAAATGGGGCAAACTGAATAATACAATTAATTCGGCAATTTGAATAAGTTCTCGTCAACTTCAGGGTTAATCACAACTTTTTTTACTTCAATCTCACCTCCCTGTGTTTGAGTACTCATCGCTATTACAACACCTTCGTCAAGTTTCTGGTAATTCCCCATGCCTATAGAATTCTCCATCACCTGGCCGTTTAAATTAGTTTTCACTGTTTGCTTGGTTATGAGAAAAGTTTCTGCATCAAGATAAAAAGTGTTTTCCTGGCCATTGCTATCAGTCAGCTTCAATTTGAAACACTCTGTTCCTTCTACGTCGTCCTTACCCAGATCCTCCAATTTATCGCCGGTTTCTTTATATCTGCTTAACTTATCCAAAACACACAATTGATCCTGTGCCGCTTTCACCATATCATCGGTCATTGGCTCAGGTTTGGTTTGCCCTTGGAATGGCATGAAGTTCCAACCGTTGGTTTTCGTTACAATTGAGTACCCAGTCATACCCATAACCGTTATATCAGTGCGCATTGCTGTGCAATTAGCTTGCGTTGCTGTTATTAGTACTTCCATCCCCTGCATTTTCATTGCCATTTCCATCTTGATGGTTTTAATTTTTGACCAGTTTTCGGTCCCACCGATAGCAGCTATGTGCCTGCCGATAATTTCATCAGCTGTCTGTGCTTTCGATGAAAATGACATTATCCCGATTATCAGGATTGATAAGAATAACTTTTGAGTTTTCATTTTAGAAGAATTTGTTTAATTGTTAGGTATAAAATCGCGAATTATCTGACGGCAATAAAGTCCTTAAGTTACACACGCAAGCAGCATTCGGTTATATTATGAGCGTAGGTCAAAATCTCAATCCTTTGAATTCATTTCTATATCATTGGACGTAAAATTATTAAACATAATTTACTTTTGATTTGTTCGATAAAGAAATAATTCAGAAACAGGCAAATCCGATTCTTAGTTCATGAAGAATCCTAAATAAACCTAATTCCCAAAGGCAAATATTACATTGCGTTTTATCATATACTTTTTCTTACGTAAGAAATTTTCACTATTTTCGAATCCTCTAACGATTGAATACTATGATCAATTTGCCATTTAAAGCTTTCTGGATCACTGAAGAAACTGATGGTACTTTTTACCACCAGATAATCAAAAGAAACACTGACGAACTTCCCCAAAACGGGGTTTTGATCAAAGTTGCCTACTCATCCCTGAATTATAAAGATGCATTGTCAGCTTCCGGCAATAAAGGCGTAACACGCCATTATCCACATACTCCCGGAATTGATGCAGCCGGAATCGTTGTCGAAAGTAATTCTACAGATTTTAATCCCGGCGATGAGGTAATAGTTACAGGCTACGATCTGGGCATGAATACCATGGGAGGTTTTGGCGAATATATCAATGTCCCGGCTGATTGGGTTGTTCCTTTACCAACCGGACTTAGCCTCAAAGAAAGCATGATCTTAGGAACCGCCGGTTTTACCGCAGCACTTTCGATGCATCACCTAATCCGCTGCGGACAGAAACCCGAAGACGGAACACTACTCGTTACCGGGGCAACAGGCGGGGTTGGCAGCCTTTCAGTGTCAATAGCTTCAAAATTAGGTTTTAACGTTACCGCTTCAACAGGAAAATCGGATAAAAAAGAGTATTTGGAACTATTAGGGGCAAATACAATAATTGACCGGGGAGTTGTGGATGACAAATCCGGGAAAATGCTCCTCCGCCCGCAATGGGCCGGAGCCATTGATACAGTTGGCGGCAATACATTAGCGACTGTTTTGAAATCCCTAAAAACCCATGGAAATGTAGCCTGCTGTGGCAATGTAGCTTCTCCCCTACTCAGCACCAGCGTTTTTCCTTTTATATTAAATGGTGTCAACCTATTGGGCGTAAACTCCGCAACCACACCAATGAATCTAAGAAAAAACTTGTGGGCAAAACTTGCAGGCGATTGGAAACCAGATTTTAGTTCAATCGAGATAGATACTATCGGTTTGTTGGATCTTCAGAAAAATATCGAAAAAATCCTTTGTGGTCAAATAACAGGAAGGGTTGTGGTTGAGCACTGATGGGATTTATTGGTTATCGGTTAATAGAAAATGGTTATTGGGAAATGCTTAACAGGAAATGGTTATCGGTAACAGGTTATCGGTAACAGGTTAACAGTAAAGGGTGTAGGGAATTGGTAAACAGAAAAGTCGATTTTTTATCATCAATCCTTGATTACAAAGCTTTTCAACGAAATTCATTAAATTTCATTGATTAATGATCAACATGTTCAGGATCATCTGGTTTTTTGCAGCAAGGGGATAAAGCAGCATACGCTTTAGGATCTGCAAACGTATCATCGGCATCATAACCAATGGCATTTATGGCTTTGCGTATCTTTTCGGGAGTAGTTTTGCCCGGTTTATAGGTAACTGTAAGCACTTTGTCCTCAAGGTTCAAATCTGAGTTGGTAACACCTTTTTCATAAGCCATCGCAGTTTCGATACGGGTTTTACACATTCCGCATTGAGCAGATGTTTTAATCTTTATTTCTTCGGTTTTTTTCTGGGCAAAGGCTGTGGAAACCGAAAATAAGGCAACCAAAGCTACAATTGACAATAATTTCTTCATGGTTGATAACTTTTCATTAACATTTATCTGCAAAAATAGAAAATTTAATTTTACTCCGGTCTTATTA
>CAIRHD010000585.1 GCA_903878265.1 uncultured Bacteroidales bacterium
CTCATTTGATTTTGTATTTCATTTTTATGATTATCCGCATTTGTATCATTCGATTTTGTGGCTTTGACCCATGCCACAATTCATTTAATGGTTAACACAAAAGAGGGAAAAAGGCAAGAATATGTTCGCATCGCACGAAAAACTTACGTTTTGAGGCTAAAATCTTTTAACCCGAATGCGAATTTAAGATTAAAGTTGAAATGATTGTCAATGTCCAGGCATATCAAAGAAGACACTGTAAAACTACACAAAAATGTAGTCCTGACTTCTGACGTTTAGTGCGGTAGCAAATTCCAATTAGTTATAAGGTTTGCAAGCTGGCTTTTCAATATTTCTTTTGTGGGAGATCGAAAGACAAATATTTCTTTTGTCAGGCTGTCCTGAATGTGTGTTTCTGTTATGTTCCAAACGAGGAACCGGATTTCCCTCAATGATAGTTTGGTTGTAAGATAGAGGTATTTTTCAGCAATCAGCGCAACAAAACAAATCAGGACATGGGCATTAATTGCATCTTGTTTTTGATGATAAATCGGACGGGCTTGCAAATCGAACTTACTCATTCTGAATGATTGTTCAACATGCCAGAGCTGGTGATACCGATCAATAACCAGTTGATTCGATAGCTGTTGTTCGGATAAATCGGTACAATATCCCTTTATCCCAAGTAAAAGCCTTCTTTTTTCTATCAATGCTGTATTTAGTTCGATTTTCTCTTTGGTAACCTTTCTGATAAACGTAGCTTTAACTTTAAGCGACTGCTTTGCAACCAATTCTTCGGCTTTTTGGATGAGCTTAGTTAATTCGTTTAATTCCTTCTTATACCGTTTGTGGGAGAAATCGCATACTAAATCACCGTGGCGAGATGGGAAACGGGCCATTGCACCATGATTCCCGTTCAATTTGCTGTGGATTTGTTTTACCAATACCAGGTTCGCATTGGCCAGACGGGCGCCAACAATGTACGATATTCCCTTTTCCTGAAGTTCGGTTAACCTTTGTTCATCGAGCATTGCAGCGTCGGCCACAATAATTGGTTTGGTCAGGGGGTGTTCAGAGATAAACTTTTCAACAACAGGAAGCATTGTCTTCCCTTCAAATGTATTGCCTGCGAAAACCTGGTACGATAATGGGAACCCTGATTGAGTTACCAACAACCCGATTACAATCTGGGGTTGTTGCGATTTGTTGTCTTTCGAAAATCCCAGATTTTTAAATTCATCGGCCTTAAAAGATTCAAAATAGAGTGTAGTGACATCATACAGGACAAAATAGAAGGGCTCGTTAAACTTCTTCAGGGCAATGTTGTAGGCACATTGCTCAATACCTGTCTTGTAAGTAGTCAACTTCGGGATATTACGATAGATACGCTGGGAATATTTTATGCCAAAATAGTGCTGTAGCAGCTCTATTGAACGAAGCTTTGAAGCAGGCTCAATAAGCCTCATAATGGCCAAGTCAAGCAATAAACGGGGCAAGTGGGATAAACCAAATTCATCGAAACAGCTCATGAAAAATTGAAAAGCAAAGTGATGGGTCACCCCAACGCACTCTCCCCTTTCAACGACCAGTACCTTCTGTTTTTGAGAAGGGAATAACGATAATTGGGATGTTTGTTCTTCAATCCATTCAAATGCCCTCTGTCGCAAAACTGTCACTTCAAGCTCGTCTTTACCACTCCCAATATGTTTGACAATTAAAGACCGGTGTCCAACGTACCGAACCACCTGAACGGCAACAGAACCTGACTTGGTTTTGACTTTTCTTACCGAATACATGCCGCAAAAATACGCGTTAGTGCGGTAAATATAACTTTTTAAAAATATAATTATCTTATAGCCTGATACTTAAAAATAACATTTTCAAAAAAAACCAATAGCGTCAGAAGTCAGGAAAGAAGACACTGTAAAACTACACAAAAATGTAGTCAAAGAGTACAGTTCGCTCGCACAGAGAAATTCCA
>CAIRHD010000586.1 GCA_903878265.1 uncultured Bacteroidales bacterium
CGATACAAATAATAAGTTGCATCCGTTTCAAAACCCTGGAGGCTTATGGTAACCGGCGCACATTCCGTGCCCATGGGTTGGATTCTGAAAGCAAATGGATTTGGATAAATCAATGTCGAGTCAGCCATCCATTCCCAGCAATGAGTTATAGTATCCTCTGCCTTTATTCTATATACCCCTTCGTTGTAAAATTTACCAAAATTGATAGGGCCACAAGTTAAGGGGCCGCCAACAATTGATTCGGTGACACTTTTTCCTGGGGTAGATGTTGCTCTAAAATACAATGTGTATTCTATCCCCGGCTGGCAACCCAGTAGAACAATATCTGCCGAACCCGCACAGGCCTGTGAGGGTGAAATGGAATAAATATTTGGTTTCGGGCTGATGGGGAAAGTTGTATTAAAGAAAATATAACAATTGGTTAGCGGATTGATTGCGTGAATACGGTATGTGCCCGCTGTTGTTATTGGATCGAAACAAATTGAGTCTCCATCCGGATTACCGGGAATAACACTGCCAATTCCAGAAAATTCATCCCAAAGTTGGTAATTGATTCCGGGCTCTGAATGTTCCATGCAAAGTATTGTTCCTTCGCATAAAATCCCACCCGGTGAAACAGTAAATTCCAAAGGCAATGCATCAACATTTATAGTGCCCTGCATCAACCTTGTGCAATTTGTAATTGTATCGAGCGCGATAACTTTATATGTTCCAGGGTCGGATACCAGATCAAAAGGAAATAGCCCTGCTGCTCCTGTACCAATTTTAACCTGCATAGGTGAAGGCAAAGTATTCCTCATCAACATGTACTTAATGCCTAATTGCGAACCGCTTAATTCAGGAACAACAGGACTACAATGTTCGCCAGCCCTGGATGTAAGCTGAAAAAGTTGTGGGATAGGATTGATAACCACATTGCATCGGTTGTTCATTTCAACCGATTGCTGGTTGCCCACAATAGTTCCAATAATTTTGTATGTGCCTCCAATGTTTATGCCAGTCCATGTCAAAGAATTGCCTGAATTGCCGGGTTTGGCTGCCTGTACGGGCATACTCTCCCCAAGGTACAATTGGTAATCAACGCCTGTCTCAGAGTGCTCCAAAGTAATACTGGCAGTCTGGTCGCTACATATAGTATCAGAAACAGGACAAATTAAATTGAAAGGCAGCGGCTCAAGGTTAACATTTATATTGTAGTAAAATGGTGTGCCCCAACAGGTATCGCCACTTGATGCCAACAGATAAGCCTTTGCTTCATAAGTAAGTGTACAAGTTGAGGTGGCTGTTCCTGTTAATGTAACGGTTTGTGGAGGTAAAGTTGAAGAGTATCCGTTTATCTCACTAAAAGTTATGCTTCCCGGAGGAGTAGTGCTAAAATGTTTCCAGTAATAACCCACGTTGGCAGTTGCACTGGTAAATGTAGTTGATGCGGTTGATGCACTGGAAACTACAGTTTGGGAAGTTGGTGTGCTGGTAATCGAAATTACCGGCATTACATTTACAATTAAAGGTGTAGTCTCCCCAGAGCAGGAATCGGAACTGGTTGGAGTTAAATAGTAGGTAATAGTGCAAATATCTGAACCGGAATTGGTTAGAACATCACCAATAATTGTGACTGGCGTTGATGCGTTTTGTGAATTGCCACCACAACTTCCACCTTTGACTGATGACCATGTAAAGGTAGTCCCGGGAACTGAAGATAAGGGTGAGTAGTTTAAAGGAACACCTGAACAAACATCAATATTCAGGTCGCCAATAATCACTGGTGTTGGATAAACCAAAACCGGTTTGGTGATGGAATCGGTACATCCGGTTAAATCTGTCATGGCAAGCATTACAGAATGGATTCCTGCATAAGGGAAAATATGCGAGGTTGTGGCGGGCGCAGTTACAGGTGGATCCGAATCGTAATGCCATTGCCATAGCGCTGGAGTAGTGGCAGAGTTAAGGGAAGTAGCTATTAAAGTTGTATTATATCCCAAGCAAGCTGTGTCGGCTGTAAAATTTATCTGTATTACAGGGTTAACCACAACTGTTTTTGATATGGAATGTGAGCAGCCCAGATTGTTTGTAACCGTTAACGAAACAGTGTATGTCCCGTTTGATAAATAAGTATGTTCAGGGTTTTCCTGCAACGAGAGGTCATCGTCACCAAAATTCCAAAGATAACTATTTATAATAGTGGTATTTGGGTTTGAAGCATTTGTAAATTTAACTTTTCTGCCCTGGCAAACACTGGTGAAATTGAAATTGGCTATCGGCACAGAATCAACACTAATATAAATACTGTCGCTGATGGTGCATTTGTTCAAATCGGTTACCGTAATTTTATATAATGCATTACTGGTTGGTGTAATAACAGGCTGAAGTTGATTAGGAAGAAACACTCCAGTAGTAGGTGTCCATTGGTATGAATATTGGAAAACCCCACCATAAGCTTCTACATCCATTTGTATTTCACTGCCCCGGCAAACCGTGGGATCCGTGTTGTTGATATGTACAAACATCTGTGGGTTTTCTTCCAGGTAAACGCTATCACGTACCCAGCATCCCCTTGTATCAGTAACTTTGTCAACATACCATTGGTTTGGATCCAGATTGATGATTTTTGCAGTTGTTTGGCCATAGTTCCAAAAATGTGTATATTCAGGAGTACCTGCAGATGGTACAGCCTGTATCCAGCCATCGGATCTGCCAAAACAAACGGTATCGGTTAAAAAACTTACATCAATAGGGCCAGGTTCTAATATGGTTACATCGCGGATAACCGTATTTAAATTTGAATCTTTAATAATAAATGTATGTATTCCGGATCCAAGGCCTGGGTAATTACGAATATAAGGGGAAGAATTAAGGTTGATTGTAGCTCCGCTGTATGTAATACTATATGGCGAAACACCACCAGAAACAGTTAGTGTTACCTCCCCATCCTCCAACCCATTACAACTTATATGAGATGAATCAACCTGCACTATTAATTGGCTTGGCTCTGACAAATAGATACAGCTCTTTATAAAACAGCCATTTGCATCAACAATACTATCGCAGAATGTTCCTGAACACAGATTGCTCAAAGTTGAATTAATTGAATTAGTTTCCGTTTTAAGTATTGTGCCAGCGTTTAATGCATTATACCAATGATGGGTGAAAGGTGACACTCCACCCAAAACTGTCGAAGTTATAGATCCATTACATAATCCGGCTCCACTTGGGTAGGTAACTGGGGCAAAAACAATGCTCAAATCTTCAGGCCGGTTAATGATTACGGGAGTGCAAATCGATTTACATCCTTTAGAATCCTTAACTCCGATATCATAAGTTCCAGGAGCGAGGTTGGTAAATGAAGGCGAGTTGATATAATATGTACCAGAAGGACAATTAATTGTATATGAATAGTCTAGTATTCCTCCAGTTACTGTATGTATTGTAATAGAACCAGTATTTCCATTCGAAAAACAGGGGATATCCTGTTTAGAATAATCGTATAAGATAGGTGCTGGTTGATTAATTGTAAATGTTGAGTCAACCAAGCAATTGTTGGCATCTGTGATAATAATTTTATATGTGCCTGCACATAAGTTGTTTATTGATGAACTGTTGGCCCCTATCTGATTCCCTGAACTATTTTCCCATCTATAAGCATAAATTGGAGTACCACCACCTACAGTTACAGAAGCCGAACCATTACAATCGCCATTGCAATTTAACATAAGCGTATGTGTAAGGGATACAATGGTGAGTGGGGAGGGCGGTTCCGTTATGGTTACATTTTTTAAAAACGTGCAATTGTTCGAATCCCTAACCGATGCAGTATATACACCAGCGCACAAGTTTTGGATAGTTGAACTTGTTGGGGTTGTGCTACTTGGGGTAATAATATTATTGCCAGAATCTTTCCATATAATAGCATAGGGTTTATTTCCACCTGATGCTGTGGCTGTTGCCGAACCTGTGCAGTCTCCTTTGCATTTTACATGCTGAATATTAATGGTATTTATCGTAAGAGGTGTTATGGTAACCATTGCCGTTTTAGAGCAGCTTTTCGCATCTGTTACGGTAACGGTATAATTACCGGGGCTTAAGCCTGTAGCAGGGTTAGTGGTTTTAGCTCCCGGCGACCACAAATACGAATAAGGCGAATTTCCCCCGCTAACATTTGCCTGTGCCGAATAGGTGGTACAATTGGACCATGTTGTAAAACTTATACTTATAGGAGGTGGTTGTGGCATAACCTGAGTAAAGGCTTGAGGACAACCAATTGAATCGGTTACCGTTACCGAATAGCTTCCAGCCGAAAGCCCTGAAATAATGCTTGCCGTGCTACTATTCGACCATAAATAATGGTAATGCGGGGCGTTGATAAATGGTGTCCCTCCGGAAGCTATAACTGTCAATTTTCCATTATTCCCACCGCCACAGGAAACTGTATCAATGGTAAAGGTTGAAGTAATTTGGGGGTTTTCGTAAACCATTGCCGAGTCGGTAACTATTCCCCCACTGTTATCAGTCACTGTAACATAATACTTCCCAGGGCAGACATCGTGAATGCAAGAAGTAGTGTCAGTATTGCTCCACAAATAATGGTAGGGAGTAGATCCACCAGCCGGTGAGGAGCATACAAAACCGGTGCAAATATTATAACAGACAATATCAGAGGTTGTTGTAACAGTTAGTGGCTCAATAAACATACATGCAACTAACACACAGCCTTTCGAATCTCTGATTGTATCACACCAGATACCAGGTAATAAACCGCAGGCAGTATTTGCAGTTGTACCGTTATTCCAATGATGGGTATAGCCTGAGCCAGGGACTCCTCCTGATGGTGTTACAGTAAGGCAATAGGTGGTTAACCCTCCGGAATTAACTGTCGCTTTGCTATAAGTGTAGTCAACAGGGGTTGGTTCGGCAACCTGTTCATCTGTAACATCTATTATACATCCATTGGCATCAGTGACTGTAATATCATAAATACCACCGTGAACGAGATAAGTTTTTCCGGTTATCCAGTTAGCAGTAGGTATTATATCGTTGATTGGGCTTTGGCTGGGATATTTTAAGCAATAAGATAAGGTTTGAATAATTGCAACCGCATAAGGAGGTGTACCGCCTTCCACTTTAACAATAATTTTTCCAGTACTATCGCAATTGCATTTTATGGTATTATTTGGGGTTGAGGTGCCCAGATTCAAGGGTGGCCTTTGAGTTATATTAGCATGTATGGTATCTGGAGGACAATTATAAGTATCAGTAACTGAAACTATATGAGGGCCAAGACCAACGCCTGTAAACGTATAAGTTGAACTGGCATTTGAATACAGTGTTCCGCCATCTAA
>CAIRHD010000587.1 GCA_903878265.1 uncultured Bacteroidales bacterium
AAAAACCCAATGAGCGGGATAACGGATTTGGTATTGATTATTCCAGCTCTCACAGCCAAACTAACAGAGGCTTCCATAACAGACGCCATTGATTCCTGTACAGTAAAAGATATTGCGTCATGGAAAAAGGGAAACCTCTGTCATTCACTGTTAGCAAAGAGGAAAAACACGTTTAAGACCAAAGAGAGGGAAAATAAATTTTCAAATTCAGAGATTTAATTCACCCCACCCGTCGGGGCAGTTATCCCAACCCGTCCAAAATACATTATAACTATTGTCGGATGGGTCGCCAAGGGTGCCGATATCCCCACTCAGGATGGTGATATTGGTGGCGAGGTCCCTTTGGGAAGTAGAGGACTCCCATCCGGCAAAACCGCCATAAATGGCTTGTTTGTTATAAATAATAAAACTGGTTTCCCGCACATCAAGATAGTAACCTGGATCGCTGGTGGGCAGGTAAAATCCGGCTTTCACCCATACCTGGTCGGTATAGTCTGCGATGTACGTTCCTTGATTTACTGTTTTAAAAGCAGTAGCCCAGCTCAAGCCATTGCCGGAATCGTCGGGTCGCGCGGCATCAACATAATAAACTGTGCCCGAAACCTGTTCAGGAACAAACGATAATAACCCTGCCATTATAATAAACAGGAAACTGAATTTGTAAATTTTTTTCATGGTTTGGTTTTTTTTTGTTCAAAATTAACCGAGACCATCTTATTGTAAAGAAAAAAGTAGTCCGAAATCTTGAATTTCAAGATTTCGGACTACTTTTATTGTAAAAGCGTAATCCAGTAAAATGATTATACTGATTGTGATACTGCTATTTGAGCGTTTTTTTGGAAAAACAAAGGTGTTACCCCGGTTACCTTTTTAAAGGCGGCATAAAAGGTGCTTTTGGATTGAAATCCCGATTCGTTGGCAATCTGATCGAATGACTTCGCCCTGCTGGTAGGGTCCGAGAGGATTTGGCAGGCTTTTTTTACCCTGAGGTTGTTGATGAATTCAGTAAAGCTGACGTTGTATTGCTGGTTGATCAGTTGTGAAAGATATTTTTCATTGGTATTAAGTGATTGGGCTAATTTCCCCAAATTAATTTCAGGATCAAGGTAAACACTCGATTCCCTGACAAGATTGTCTAATGCCTGTTTTAACTGGGGAAAAGGGGCGGGTGAGCTGGAAATCGGGATAACTCTCGTTGTTTCAGGCAGTGTATCGAGTAAATGGACGGTTTTTTCTACGAGTTTTAGATTAGCCTTGTGCAGTTTTTCCCGTTGATGTATCACTATGGCAAGAAATATGACCACAAGGAACACCAAAGCCAACAAGAATATAATTCCTTGTGTCTGGGTGCGGATGGTCGCCTCATTTTTCTGGCGTATCAAATTGAGGAGTTTTATGGACTGATCTGTCTGAACACTGAGCAGCACGATTTTTCTCGAGATTTGTTCTTCCGAATTTTCAATCTTTAACAGGCTGTCAGCACACATCGTTTGCAGGCGTATCCATTTGTACTGCATTGCAGGATTAAACTGGGCATCCGAAATTGCCGAAGCCATTTTGCATACATTCAATGCCAAATCGAATTTCTTTTCATTAAGTGCATCAAGGTACGCCGAGTCAAGCAAAGTCAGGCTTTCGCGGTAGCGTTTTTGGTGGATTAGCAATGAGGCTAACTTTGGCCGGATTTCATCAAGTAAATCGTAGTGCATATATTTTATCGCGTTTTCAATCGCTTCGCGGTAAAATTTTTCTGCCAAATCCAGTCTGGCACTATCTTTCCGGTTTTCATAATACCATCCTTTTAAAAGGGGAAGCGTGGTGGTGATTTCATTAGATAATGCAGTGGCACCATCGAGGTTAAGCCCTTGCATATATTTTTTTTCAAATACTTGCTGCGCCACTGCTTTGCCAGCTTTTTCGCAATAGATAAAAACGCTGTCGGGAAAATTCTGTTCCACCCCGAGCCTTGCCAAATAGAGGTAATTGTGCGCCGAAAGCAATGGCATGTGCGCTTTCCTGATCTTGAGCGATTTATTGAAACAAATCCGGGCAGAATCGTAAATTTTCAGTTCCTGATAACTAAGGCCCAGATTGTTGAAGGATACGGCCTCGGCATACCAATTCCCGGTTTTCAGCGCCAGTTTTTCTGATTGCTGATAATTGTTTATGGCGTACCGGTATAGTTTGTGTTTGAATAACAGATTCCCGAGATCAATAAGGTGATAAGGGTTCAGGTTCAGGTTAAAGGAGAGGCGATACTTGTCGAGTGTTTTTAATCCTTCGGCGAAATAAAAACTGGCCAGATAATCATCCGGCTTTTCTCTAAGATAAATTTCCGAAAGGGCAAAGTAGTTCTCTAACACGAAGGGGCCGAACCCAATGCTGTCGAAGTAACGAATCAATATAAAAATCTGATTGATTGCAGAATCGGGATTCAGTTGAATATAATGGGTATAGAGTGAATCGTGGTACCTTCTGAACTCCTTGGCATGGATATCCAAAGGATCAGAATACGTTGAAAAAGATGTCAAGTCCCCATCTTCAGGTTGTTGATTACATCCTGCCAGAAGGAAAACAACGACCAGCATAAAACTTACCAAAAAAACTTTCACCATGCCATTTGATCTGGCTGCAAAGATATGTTCATTTTAGATTCAGAATTACCGCTTTTATTGGCCAAATGATGCATGTTTGTTTTAGTGGCGGATATTGCGATTAAGATATTCAATCCCTTTGCTTGTGCAAGATTGAAAGGGTACTCCCAGATGTAGCGAGGGTACTTCCAGATGTAGTGAGGGTACTTCCAGATGTAGCGAGGGTACTTCCAGATGTAGCTGGGCTACACCGAAGATGTAGCGAGGGTACACCGAACAAGTAGCGAGGGTACACCGAACAAGTAGCGAGGGTACACCAAACAAGTAGCGAGGGTACACCGATGATGTAGTGAGGATACACCAAACATGTAGCGAAGATACACCGATGAAGTAGTTAAGGTACACCAAACAAGTAGCGAGGGTACTTCCAGAACTAGCGAGGGTACTTTCAGAGGACGTGAGGGTACATCCCACGGCAATTAAATTACAGTGAACAGGTATTTCATCAAAACAGCTAACCAAAACCAACAATTACTCGGCTGTAAATGGCAGTTACAGCCATTGCTACCAGCCCAATGAGCAATTATCACAAAACGATACATTGAATTTTAAAGAACGGCTAACAATTAAATGTAACTTTGCATTATGGATTTAAAAGAAAAAATTGAGTATAAAACAGAGTTCAAGAAAGAACTCGACAAATTTGCCGACAGGCTCGAAAAGTACGTTTCCACCGATAATGGGGACTGGTCTATCAAAGGGTTTATCGACGTTTATAAAAACATTTATACTATTTCGTCCGACACCAAAATAGTGTCGAAAATCCTGGAAATCCATATTTTCCCTCAAATCCTTCATTTCGCCGAGAGCATTGATTTTAAAATCATACTTGCCGAAAAACAAAATTGGTATCCTGACTTGACCTTTGTGAGAAAAAAAATGATGAGGTCAAATTTGCTGTTGATATAAAGACAACTTTCAGGCGAAACCAGAAAACTGCAGGTTTTACTTTGGGCAGTCATGGTGGTTATTTTAAAGAAAGGGTTTAAGGCTAAGAGGCTCGCAGATAGTAAGTGCTTTATCGACTAAAATTTACAGACACCGTACTTTATTGACAACTTGGATATAGTTTAATGGAATAGGGCAAATATTTTGAGTAACTTTGAATTTTATTTAAAAACGTAATGACAGAACAAAAACCAGGACTATTCGGTGTGATTCATTCGAATCGAGACTTTACTCAAGTTGACACTTGGGGTAAGAACCAATTCAATTCATCATTTCCTGTGGGGTTGACAAATTTTCTTGCATCAAAAAAATTAGACAATGTTTATCTGTACCTTGACAAGGAACTAAAAGTTAAACACGGGAAAATATCAACAGAACAACTTTTCGGGATCAATCCAAATTCTGATGATTTATTCTTCTCTTTTGAAAGTCCTTATACACCATACCAACAGTTAGTAATTGGAAGTCTTCCAAGAGTAGATTTAGTAACGCAGCTAAGAAATAATGGTCAATGTTTGCGCCCAATAGAGGTAAAACTGACTGCGTTACCAGACAATTCAACTTGTAATCTAAGCGTAGAATATTACGGATGCGAAATTGTAATTAGGCCTGATACAATTGTTTATTTGGCATGTAGCATTGCAATCAACTTCAAAGACAACTTGGCCATTTTAGCAAACCTAATAGGTAATAAGTTCGACAAAATTAGTGATTGGACAGATGGATCTTCTGTTTGGCCTCATATTACTGGAATGATTTCCGCCCTTGACAAAATTGTGCTATCGGTTATTGACAAACAAGAACCTTTATTAATGCAGCCCATTTGGAAAACAAACGGGAAATCCCCAAAACTTGCGGACAATTGCTTGGACGTTTTTATTTGGTCGAACCTCGCATTTACTCAACTCTTTGTTGATGTGGCAAGGGGTGAGCTTTCAGGGGGTGCAAATAAAATTACGAGACAAGTTCGAACTATTATTTGGCTTTTCAAAATGCTGTATGACTTTTCGAAACAAGGGCAAATTAATCATCATAAAATAATTGACGAACTTTCGTACAATACAAAGAATGACAAAGCTTTTGCTGTAAGTGGCAGAATTACTCATAGATACATGGCTTGTAATGAACTCACAACACCAAGAATTAAACAAGAGGAAATCAAAGAAATCATTCTTGGAGGTGGTCAAACATTATTAAGCCCAGAAAGAAGATTTGATGCTATAATTTATAACTCACCAGAACTTTTTAAATAATGGAAGTAGTAGATTTATTTTCGGGGTGTGGTGGTTTATCTCGTGGTTTTCAAAACGCAGGTTTTGAAATACTTGCGGCATTTGACAAATGGGAGCCTGCGGTTAGGGTTTATCGGGAAAATTTCGATCACCCAATTTTTGATACAGATTTAGGGAGTGAAGAAGGACTTGAATTTGTTAAAAAGCTCAAAGCTCAAATGATTATTGGTGGGCCACCTTGCCAAGATTTTTCGAGTGCAGGCAAAAGGGATGAAACATTAGGTCGTGCCGACTTGACAATTTCATTTGCCAACATTGTTGCTGCATCAAAACCGGAATGGTTTGTAATGGAAAACGTTGAGCGAATAATTAAAAGCCACATTCTAAAAGATGCCTTAAAGGTTTTCAAAAAAGCTGGATATGGAATTTCTTACCAAGTATTGGACGCTAGTTATTGCGGCGTTCCTCAGGCAAGAAAAAGGTTTTTTCTCGTAGGTCACATGCATTCTACGGATAACTTCTTAAATCCATATTTTTTAAAAAACCAGGCAACGAAACAAATGACTGTTTTTGATTATTTAGGCAATTCATTAGGCATTGAATATTATTACAGACACCCTAGAAGCTATTTAAGACGCGGTCTTTTCAGTATTTATGAGCCAAGTGCAACAATTCGCGGAGTAAACAGGCCAATTCCACAAGGATATTCAAAACACGATGGCGACCCTGTTGAATTAAGTGATAAAGTTAGACCATTAACAACTAAAGAAAGAAGTTTGATTCAAACATTCCCCCAAGATTTTATTTTCAATGGTACAAAAACTGATCTCGAACAAATTATTGGAAACGCTGTCCCAGTGAAACTTGGTGAGTATGTCGCCAACTGCATTAACGAATATATTGCAGACAGAAAACAGAATAAAGCAATTTATACGGGACAATTAGATCTGAATTATGCCGTATGACCCAAAGGCCAGTACCCAACAATAGCCACCCGCAAGTTGGGTTTAAGTGCTTCGTTGACAGAAAAATTGTATTGTGAACAGCAACTCTTCATAGAAAATTCATCGTTTAACTCCCAATCTACTTGTAGCTTCCTACGAAAGGGATAAGGATAAAAACATCCAATTCCCATATAATCAATATACCGGGCACTTTTGTTTAGGCGTAATTTATACCAGAACTGATGTAACCGACGACCTTTCCGAAACTGAAATTTTTCAGGTTCAAGAACTTCAGGAAGATTATGAAACCCCAAGCAAGAAAGTTGGGGAAAGAGAGGTTACAACCGTAAAAGAATTAAAATCCATCACATCGGTAATCAAGGACTTCGATTTTTTCGCTTCTGAAAAGTGGAAAATAGCAAGTGATAAACAAGGTTCGGGGAACACTGCCAATATTGGTTCAATTGTTGATATTGCCGATTTAAAAAGCGGAAATGGTATTTTTAGCCTATTGGGCGAAGAATGGTTCGACGAATATTGGATAAATCACGGTTCTGCCACAATGTTAAAAGATGGTAGAGCAATAAAAATCACAACCCTCAAAGACTTTTTGGAATTTAAAGGAAGGATTGATTTATGGGATAAAATTGTTGCCAAAACTTCTAAAAAGAAAATCAAATGAGAGTAATAGTTCCACCAATAAAAAGTCAGGGCATAAAAACCAAGTTGGTTCCGTGGATTATGGAACTTTCGCCAAAAGTTGAAGGGAAATGGATCGAACCATTTTTGGGTACAGGCGTGGTAGCCTTCAACTCTGGGTATAAAAAAGCAATCCTTAACGATACGAACTCGCACATTATCAATTTCTACAAAGGTGTTCAGGTTAAAGAAATAACCGCGCCTTTGATGAAACATTATCTGGAACAAGAAGGTGAAATATTAAGTAAAGCCGAAAATAATGGGTACGAACACTATTTGAAAGTCCGTTCGCGGTTCAATGCTGGCGAATTTTCGCCTTATGACTTCATTTTTCTATCAAGGGCCGGTTTTAATGGTATGATGCGCTTTGGCAGCAAAGGAAATTGGAATATTCCGTTTTGTAAAAAGCCAGACCGATTTGCACAAGCTTACGTTACAAAAATAACAAACCAAGTTTCAGCAGTTTCCAAGATAATTCAAGAAGAGCCAAACTGGACTTTTTTCAATAAATCATTTGCCGATATAATTCCTTTAGCCACAGAAAACGATATTATTTATTGCGATCCGCCCTATTATGGCAGGCACGTTGATTATTACAATGGGTGGAAGGAACAAGACGAAGAGCTTTTATTTAATTTGCTGAACGAGACAAAAGCAAAGTTTATCCTTTCGACCTGGCATCACAACGACTGGCGGAAGAATGAGATGGTAGAGAAGTTTTGGGGCAAATTCAATGTGGTTACAAAAGACCATTTTTATCACAATGGGGGCAACATTGAAAACAGACGTACCGTTGTTGAAGCCCTGGTTTGCAACTTTGATACTGGCGATTTTGTCCAGCATAATCATGGATTGAAAGAAAAGCCCAATTACGAGCAATTTCAACTGCAATTTGCAGTTTAACTAAACATACGGCGGCAACAACCAAACAAAAAGTGTCGGGGTGACCAAAAAAGTCGCCCCGACACTTTTGTTATTCACGGGGCGGGTTTTTCGGTCACCCCGTGAATAAATGCAAATTGTTAACTTACTGCGCAATCGTTATCCACTTGGTTGCCGTAGTTGAGCAGCCTGTGGTCAGGTTGGTTTCGGTAACTTTTACATAGCCGGGATTAATTACGCCACAAGGGAAATCCCAGGTCAACGTGAGGCAGTTGCGGTTGGGGAAACAGATTTCGGGGTTGCCGTGGCTGGCATTCCAGGTGTAGCTGTTGCCGGGGTTGTAAGGCGTGGAGTAGGTAACAACCTGGCCTTGCGTTACGTTTTCGTTGCCTGTGAGTATAGGGGTTGGCGAGTTGGTGGTAACTTTCCACACCCCGGTGGAGGTATTCCAGCTTGTGTTGCAAGCTCCATCCTTTGCCTGTCGGCGGAACCAGGTGGTCGCAGCCAGGCCGGCTGGTGGGTCGTAAGCTGGAGTGTTTGAGTTGATGTTAGTTGGTGTGGTAAATGCCTCATCCAGGCTGCTTTGCCATTGGTAAACAAGGCTATCATTGCCACCGTTTGCAAGGCTTGTGTTGCCAATTTCAGCAGGATCGCCATTGTTGCAGATGGATTCGCCTGTGGTTTCAATTGCCCCGGCAGTGAAAAGTGGACGAATCGTGATTTTCACCACATTCGACTCTGCTGCACCAATCCAATCATTTGCACAGCTTACCCTTACCACACGTTTAAACCAGGTAGTTGCCGTAAGATTTCCGGGAGCATAACCAATGGAATTGTTGGCAATATCCGTAAAGGACAAAGAATCGGTAGGTGTCGAATACTGCCATTTGTATTCCAATGTTCCGCTGTAATTTGCCGGAAGCGTTACGCTGCTGAGTGCCGAAGGTGAGGTTCCGTTACAAATGGCCTGATTTATCGCTATTGTACCGCCGGCAGTTGGGTTTGAGCAGGTGCTCTGTGCAGTGGAAACACTGTATGCGGTTTCTATTTTGTCGCCGTTCCGGGCTTTTACGCGCAAATAGTAGGTGGATCCGGTGGTGAGGCCGGTAAGGGTTTTGGTTCCCCAGGCAGCGGCAGTTAGCCACAGGGTGTCAGCCCCCCGGGTTCCGTCAGCTTTCACATACAGGTTATTCACCGAATCCTGGATGGCAAATTCGGTTTCCACAGGGTTTCCGTTCGCGTTCACAGCCACATCAAGGGTGGTGGCAGTGGGATTATCAACCGTTGGCTTATTAGGCACATTAGCCAAGGTGCGGAAGGCACCGCGTACGCCATAAGTTGTACCATAGGTATTGATGGCATAAGCACGGGCATTGTAACGGGTGTTAGGTGTTAGCCCGGTAAAGGATACCGAATAAGTACCTGCACTATAAGTGCCGCTTGTATTTACATCGGCAACTCCTGCATCCCCTATTATTTTATCGGTGCCTGTAAAAGGATATACTATTGCTCCCTGAGTAGTTGCATTGGCACCATTGGTAGCTATAATATTGCCTGTGGCTGCTGCGGTAGTGTTGGTAACCGGCGAAAACAGAATAGAAGTAAGGCGATACATGGCTGCATCAGTTCCGGCAAGCATGGTTGAACCATCTGCAGATACTGCAACACAACCCCACATTACATCCACATCTCCTGCCGGCTGAGTTTCGATCCAGCTTACGCCTCCATTGCCTGACTTATAAAGACGGCTGGTGCCGAAGTCCTGAGCTCCTGCCAACATTGTAGTACCATCAGCAGATACTGTAACACTACCCCAAACTACATCCACATCCCCGGCAGCCTGGGTATCGCTCCAGCTTATGCCTCCATTCGTTGATTTATATACACGACTTCCATTAGCTGCAAGCATTTTTAAACCATCTGCCGACATGCTTACTGAAATCCAATATTGATCGGTATTACCGGCAGGCTGTATTTCGTTCCAGCTTGCGCCACCATCTGCCGACATATAAAGACGGGTATCGGTACTAGCAAGCATCTTTAAACCATTGGATGAAACCGAAACGCTTAACCATAGTTTATCTGCATTTCCTGCTGGTTGGACTTCTAACCAGCTTGTTCCACTATTGGTTGATATATAAAGACGACCACCTGTACCACCTGTAGAGCTTGCCAATATAGTAGTGCCGTCGGACGATAAAGCTGCAACCCATCCTTTGTTAGCAATTGGACTTATATTATCCCAGCTTGTTCCATGATTCAGTGATCTGAAAAGATCATTGATGCCAGCTCCATATTCAGCAGCCAACCAAGTGCTTCCGTCAGATGAGATGGAAACTGAGTTCCAAATATGTCCTGTATTTCCAAGTGGTTGCGTTTCGCTCCAAGTTGCTCCTCCTGTGTTTGATTTATAAAGACGGTTATAATTGCCGGCAAGCATCCATAAACCATCTGATGACATCGCACAACTAGCCCATGATCGAATTAAAATAGGATCTGGATGGATTTCGCCCCAGCTACTGCTGATAGCATCCCATTTTACAGTAGGTTTATCCACAGGCATCCCACTTGTGGCAACACTGTAAGCAGTTTCAACATTAGCTCCATTACGGGCTTTTACATTAAAGGTATATGAAGTGGCTAAAGTTAATCCTGTAATAGTTTTGGTTCCCCAGGCAGAAGCTGTTTGCCATACTGCACTTACTCCCAAACTTCCATTAGCTTGTACAAAAGTACCGTTAACAGAATC